>JADFYN010000437.1:0-2351 GCA_015233055.1 Deltaproteobacteria bacterium | reverse complement strand
CTGGAAACACTATGCAATACCTCCTTTTGAAAAACCACGTAAAGAAGGTAGCCCAAGGTGCCGGTTAGGTAGCAAATCAGAGCGGCAAGAAATAACTCTTTGCTCATTAAGAGTCAAAAGTCCTTTCCCTGGCGTGGTCAAAGCCGTAGCACCAGGCCTGGCCCGGGTTTCACAACTGCGGCGCCGGCCCAAAGTAGAGGCGAATAACTATTTGCAACCGTTTTGTAATTTGTCCAAGGTGTAGTCGGGACCCAAAATTTCTTGAAGTCGCCGGTCAATACCCTCGTGGTTGCCATTTCTGCATTGGGAAAGCAAGTCGGATTCAACCAATGTCTCAAATAGAATTTTGTTTTCAGCCGAGGGACGGTTTTCTTGAAGCAGTCTCTTTCTGACCAGGCCCATTATCTCCAGAAACCGACCGTATTCCTCGCCTATCTGATCTTCTAACTGCCGGCGGATTTTTTTGGCCAGGGCCGGGCTTCTCCCCGCGGTGGACACGGCCAAAGTCAAGTCACCTCTGGCCAGGATTGACGGCAGGATAAAGGAGCAGTCCTCAGGCTGATCAACAATATTATGTAAAATTCCTCGGGCTGCGGCCTCCTTGGCGATCCGGCTATTCATCGTCGGGTCGTTGGTGGCGCCGATGACCATGAAGGTGTTTTCCAGACTGGACGGGGTGAAGTTTCCGATCCGATGAGTGATGCGGCCTCCGGTCACATATTCTTTCAGAACGTCGGTTACTTCTGGGGCAATTAAAATGACTTCAGCGCCACATTCGACTAGCGTGGTCACCTTTCTTTGAGCGACCTGGCCGCCGCCCACCACGAGGCACCTTCGACCCTTCAGGTCAAGAAACATAGGATAATATTTCATCGTTTTTTGATTGGCTCCAAGAACAGGCCGTCGGGGTCGGACAATTGAGAGGAGTCCCCATCGGCTTTAGACACCATCCCCTTTGGATTATTTCAAAAATCGGATATAAATGGCCTAGTGGCCCGGCAACTGGTTCGGGCCGACCGGTGGGTCACCGGCGGTTATAATAGATGTCCAGATACAGTATCAAGATTCGGACCACAACACAAGATTTTTTTGTCTGCCAAGATTATGTTGAGGCGTTTCCGGGTGGCGTTACCCGGATTTTGGGGTCATGGTCCAAGACGCCGGGCGGGAATTAGCCTGGCCCCGCGGCAACACTTGAAGTATTTCCCAAACTTCTACCACAGGACAAAATTACTGTCTCTTCGTGGCTAATAACCTCACCTCTATCTTAAAATTAAAATAGATTTCCCCCAAAAAGTCAAGTTCAAACCAGGCAGCCAGGGAAAAGCACTGTCTGCAAAAAACAAAAAGGGGCACCGAGCTTTTCTCTCTTCATAAAATAAACCATTTTCTCCAATCTCAGTCGCCCGTTCTTTTTCAGGTTGCCTTTTCCGGGCCAAAACAGTAAAGTAACAGACAGTTGTCGCAGATATCTTTTCCTGATATAACTGCTTAGTCATTACGTTATCATGGCCGGGCCATTTGTTCTAGTTGACCCGAAAGTGACAACGTATTATATTAACTTCCTGACCGGTCGACCCGGCCGGGATAGAGCCGACGATCAAAGCCTCCGTCAGTTGGGCGTTAAGCCGGTTTGCCGCGGTGCTTGGTCCCGGCCGCTGACGCCACGGCGACAACCTCGGCGAACCAGGTCGGAGTATCTGTAACCAGTAACCGTAATTTGTCCCCCGTAACCAGCGATAAAGGAGTTTACACATGCGGAAATGCCTGACTATTTTGCTCAGCCTGACTTTAATTCTGTCTTGCTTTCTTCACCTTGGGGAACCACGCGTGGCTGCTCCGGCCCGGTTGGCCAGCCTGCCTTTTCGGATTTATGCCGACAAAGACTTAAGTTATCTACGGCAAGGCATTTCGGATATGTTGTATACCCGGCTGTCCGTTCCGGATAAGTCTATTATTATCTCCCCGGAAGAGATTCAGCAGGCCCTGCCGCCGGCGAGGACCACGATAAACGAGCAGACCGTCTCGGTCACGGGTCGGGCGCTCAAAGCTGATTATGTGGTTTTCGGAAGCCTGACCGTGGTTGGCGGTAGTATCAGCATGGATGCCAAGGTGTTTGATATGCACACCAAGAAAGTCGCGGTGACGGCCTTTTCCCAGGCACGCGGTATGGACGAAGTGATAACCAAAGTCAATGCCTTTGCCGACCAGATCAAGAGTGACCTTTTCGGTCAGCCCAAAACCACTCAGGCGGCGGCCCAGCCTGCACCGGCCCAACCGGCTCCCCAGGCAGCCGCAGATCCCGAGTCTTCTCGAACTGATCCGAATAAGTTGGTGGCTGAGCCCGGATT
>JADFYN010000436.1 GCA_015233055.1 Deltaproteobacteria bacterium | reverse complement strand
ACTATGATGAAGGGTGTTTTGCATTTATTAGAGATCGCCGATTCCGCCGGCCTAAGGTTACCCATAGACGATTTTTTCCGGTCTCTGGCCCTGGACCAGGGTGAAGACGCCTGTTGTATCATCTTGTCGGGGACCGGATCAGACGGCTCCTCCGGGTTGAAGGTAATTAAGTCCGACGGCGGCCTGGTGTTGGCCCAGGATGAGGAATCAGCCAAATACAACGGCATGCCGCGCAGCGCCATAGCCACCGGGATGGTCGACTTTGTCCTGCCTCCTGAAGAAATGCCCGAGCGGTTGATCAAATACCGGCAAACAACCATTCGTCTGGGGAGAGTGAAGGCCACCGTCCCTGAGCCAAAGGTCTTGGACGACTTGCCGAAAATATTCGTTCTCGTCAGGTCCAGAACGGGTCATGATTTTTCCTCATATAAAATAGGGGCCATCCTCAGGCGGATAAAACGGCGGATGGGCCTGAACCAGATTGAACAGATTGGCCATTATGTGAGTTTCCTTCGTCAAAATACAGGGGAAATAGATACGTTATTTAGGGACCTACTAATTGGCGTCACAAGTTTCTTTCGGGACAAAGAAGCCTTCCAGGTATTAAAGGACAAACTGTTACCCCAAGTACTGGCCGGCTTAAGCCCGCCCCAAACCTTTCGGGCCTGGGTGGTCGGATGTTCCACCGGTGAAGAAGCCTATTCTATCGCCATAACCATCCGGGAATGTCTTAATATTATGAACAAGGACATAAATTTTCAGGTTTTCGCGACGGATATAGATAGTTTCGCCATCGCCAAAGCCCGTGAAGGCTCCTTTCCTCTTAGTATATCGGCTGAGGTCGATCCTGAGATTCTAAGTAAATATTTTATCCAAGAGAGTTCATCCTATCTGATAAAAAAGGAAATCCGTGAATCAATGGTGTTCGCTGTGCAAAATGTCCTTAAAGACGCCCCATTTTCCAGACTTGACCTGCTTAGTTGCCGCAATTTACTAATTTACATGGAGAACAATCTTCAGAAGAAACTTTTTCCATTGTTTCATTATGTTATCAAAGAGGGTGGGATTCTTTTACTGGGTCCCTCGGAGAGCATAGGAACATTTTCCGATCTTTTTGCGGTAAGTGACAAGAAATGGAGGATCTACAAAAGGCAGCCGCAGGCGCGTTCTGCGCGGACCATCGTTGATTTCCCCGTCGGCTTAAAGACCGAAACAGTCGGTTTCCTCGCCCCGGCGTTGGCGCCGGTTAGAAACAAAAAAGTAGATCTCATCAAAAAGGCTCAGGAAATAGTATTGGAGAAGTTCTCCCCGACGTGCATTCTGATCGACGCCAAAGGAGAAATTCAACACATTCAAGGGAAAACAGGCAAGTATCTGGAACATGGTTCCGGTTTGCCCGGTCTAAATCTATTGAGCCTGGCCCGCGAGGGTTTGCGTCCGGATCTCGATTCCGCCGTACGCAAGGCTGTGATGACTAAAGAAACAGTAATTGTCGAAGGCTTACGAGTCAAGACAAACGGTAACGGTGATGTCCAACCGGTTACATTGACGGTTATGCCGATTAACGACATTCCTGAATTGGCGGACATGACCATGGTTGTTTTTCAAAATGCGGCCCTCCCGGAGGAAGAAGCGAAAACAAGGACCACCAAGGGAGCAGCCAAACAACTCAACCAGCGAATAGCCGCGCTTGACCTTGAGCTGCGTGAGGTTAGGGAAAACCACCAGATCGCCGTTGAAGAACTTGAGACCTCCAACGAGGAACTTAAATCATTGTACGAGGAGATGCAGTCAAGTAATGAAGAATTGCAGAGTGCCAATGAGGAATTGGGGGCTTCGAGGGAAGAACAGCAATCCATGAACGAAGAACTTCAGACGGTCAACGCGGAGCTTCAAAGCAAAGTTGATGAACTATCCCAGGTCCATAACGACCTCAAAAATACCCTTAACAGTACTGATATTGCAACTATTTTCCTGGATACATCGCTCCTGGTCAGACGATTCACCCCACATGCGAGTAAAATAGTCAACTTGATTGAAACAGACGTGCGGCGCCCCATCGGCCACATAGCCACCAACCTGGAATACTCGGATTTGGTAAAAGACGCTAAAATGGTGCTTGACACGCTGATTCCTAAAGAAACGGAAGTCCGAACCTCCGACGGGCACTGGTATGCCATGCGGATTTTACCTTACCGCACCACTGAGAACCAAATAGATGGCGTGGTGTTGACCTTTTTCGACATAACCGAATCAAAACTGGCCAATGAGGAATCTGAAGTCGCCAAGGAATTAGCTTACAGTATCGTAGATCTGGTCAGAGATTCCTTACTGGTTCTGGATGGCAACTTGAAAGTAATCAGAGCCAATAAAACTTTTTTAAATACCTTCAAAATGTCCGCCGAAGAAACCCACGGACGGACGATCTACGAATTGGGTAACGGTCAATGGAACATTCCCAAGCTGCGTGATCTTCTTGGTAAGGGTAGCTCTGAAAACGCATCGTTTGGTTCTTTCGAAATTGAACATCAGTTTCCTGATATTGGACGAAAGAGGCTGCGGTTTTTGACCCGATCAATTCAGCACGTGACCAGCCAAAACACGATGATCCTGCTGGTCATCGAAGATGTTACCGATAAAGGGACCCCAATGCCATTGACTTAGGGGTGCAGGGTCATCGGATCATATTCTAATAAATGGTTAATTCCGATTAAGCCCTGAAAGGGCGCTCTAGGTTAGCCCAGCGGCAACGCCCTGGGTAGGGGCGGCGACTATATAGAATACCTTGTAATGGTCACATAAAACC
>JADFYN010000435.1 GCA_015233055.1 Deltaproteobacteria bacterium | reverse complement strand
CGGACCAAGCAATATTTTAATGCTTACGGACCCACCGAAATGTCTGTTTGCGTGTCCTTTCACCAGGTCGATCCAGACAGATTATACGATAACCGGATTCCCATCGGCCGGCCCATCGCCAACACCTCCGTTTACATCTTAGACGTGTCTCTGAACCTGACTCCTCAAGGCATTCCAGGAGAGATCTGTGTTTCCGGACACGGGCTGGCTCAGGGTTACCTGAACCAACCTGAAACCACGGCTCAAAAATTTATTGATCATCCCTTCCGGCCAGGGGAGAAGCTTTACCGCTCCGGAGACCTGGGCCGATGGTTGCCGGACGGCCACCTGGAATTCCTGGGACGCAAAGACGATCAGGTCAAAATAAGAGGATTCAGAATTGAGTTGGCCGAAATTGAACATACGCTGATGCAACATCCGGATGTTGAGGCGGCCGTGGTCTTGGCCCGGAGCTTCCAGGGAACAGCCGCAGAGCTGGTGGCCTACCTTGTTTACCGACGGGAGTTCGATGTAATTGAATTACGTAGTTACCTTAGCAGATTTCTCCCCGATTACATGATTCCCACATACTTCGTCCCATTAGAACGAATTCAATTGACCACCAACGGAAAAGTGGATAAAATAGCCTTGCCTGATCCGACAGCCGTCTATTCCAGACAGCATCAATATGTTCCGGCCGGGAATGAACTGGAAGCGAAACTGGTCTCCATCTGGGAAGTGGTGCTGGGCCGGCCGAAAATTGGAATTCACGATAACTTCTTTGATCTGGGCGGGCATAGCATCAAGGCCATTCGGTTGGTCTCCAAAATCAAGAAAGATCTGGATGTCGGAGTGGAGTTAAATGCTGTTTTTCAGGCCCTGACCATTCATAACCTGGCCCGGCGGATGTCAAATTTACATCCGGCCCAATCGGAGCAGACAGCCGTTTCGCATATTTTGTTCAACCCCAACCAACCCCACCGGGTCTTCTTTTTCCCGCCACTTCCAGGATATGGAGTGGTTTACCAGGGCCTGGCCGAGCAACTGACCGACTACTCCATTTGCAGCTTCGATTTTGCGGTTGAAGAAAATCGGCTGGAGCAATATGCCGAATCAATCCGTGCCCGGCAACCTTCCGGTCGGCTAGTTTTATTCGGTTATTCCGGTGGCGGCAACCTGGCTTTTGAGTTGGCTGAATTTATGAACGGCCAGGGGCGGCAGGTGACTGATATCATCCTATTGGACAGTTGGCGGCGACAAGGGGAATCCAAGGCGAACCGGAACCCAGATCCATCCGAGGTAGATTATTATGCGAATCTGGCCAGGGATTATCCCCCCGGCCCGAACAAAAGCGATCTTTCCCCTTCTTCCACCGTAGCCGGGACGGAGATTATCCATCAGACCGAAGTATTCCTGAGCTATCTGACCGGACTTAATCATTCCGGTAGGTTAAACGCCAATATCCATTTAATAACGGCTGTTCACGACCAGCAGGATTTAGCGGACGATAACCTGAACCAGGACTGGTCCGGCGCAACCACCGCCGAGTTCCGAAGCTACCCCGGTTCCGGACATCACCTGGACATGCTGAAAAACGATCATCTGGCCCATAATGCCGGTCTAATATCTGGAATATTAAACGAAATATTCGAGGTCAAAAGACCCGCGAAGATATAATGGCAGAGGAATGGCCCATTACAATTTTGGACAACTATAAATGAACTCTAAGTTTGTCTCTTTAATGAAGAAAGAATCCAATTTCGGCGGCCTCCGGGTCTTGGCCGTCGCGGCCATCGCCGGCCTGGCCCAGGGTCTGGTGATGGTCATCATTAACGGGGCGGCCAACAATTTTCCGGAAGGTGGGTTGAATTTAAGATACTTCCTTCTTTTTGTGATGTGTATCGCCGCCTTTATCTATACCAAAAAATACTCCCTGGGCCATTCTGTGGAACTGGTTCAGCAGGTCATTTTCAACACCCGGATCAGAATCTCGGACAAGATTCGGCGCTGTAGCTTGATTTCATTTGAAAGTTTCGGCAAATCGAAGATTCAGACGACCCTGGTGGAAAACACCGAGATCATCTTTGAGGCCTCCAAACATTTTGTTCAGGCCTGTTCAGCCACGGTCATGCTGACGTTTTCTTTTATCTATATCGGGATATTATCATCCCCTGCCTTCATTATCTCGGTTGTTTTAATTATCTGTGCCGTAGCCATTTATTTGAGCAACCAACGATCGATTAATCAAAACCTGCGCCACTTTGTTGAGAAAGAGACAAAATTCTTTGATTCCCTGGATCACTTACTCGGCGGCTTCAAAGAAATCAAGATGAACCGGGAGCGGAGTGATGATTTGTTTGAGAATTATCTTAAAAACATCTCTAATCTGACCAAAGAGCTAAAGATCCAAATTGAGATGCAATTTGTCAACAATTCTCTCTTTGCCGAAACCTTCTTCTATGTTTTAATGGCCTCAATCATATTTCTCTTGCCGCAAATAAGCCAGACCAAGCCCGGGGTGATCGTCAATATTACGTCCATCATATTATTCATCATCGGATCGCTGGGCAACGTGGTTGAAGCCATCCCGTTTATTACCAAGGCGGACATGGCCATTGAGAATCTCGAACAGATTGAGAACTTTTTAGACGAGGCCGACGACAACAAACACACATCACCCGATAGCCGGATCAACCAAAAGAAATCATTCAAAGAAATTGTTTTGAAAGATGTCGTCTTCCGCTATGCCGACGCTCATGGGCAGAACGCTTTTGCCATCGGCCCAATTGACTTGACGATCCACGCCGGCGAAATGCTCTTTATTGTCGGCGGCAAC
>JADFYN010000434.1:1920-2819 GCA_015233055.1 Deltaproteobacteria bacterium | reverse complement strand
CAACGGGAATCACGAGGGTGCTGCTCGACACTCGGGCCAGGGAGCCTTTGCCGGCTGCGGCAGCCGTGACCTCTTCCGAAGCCCCAAAGCCGGCTCCAACTGCGCCACGGGTGAGTTCTTCGAATATGCGCCTGAGCAATTTGTTGGCCACCCATCGCATCATCATTTGGGATCAGCCCGAGTCAAAGGGCCTGGTGCTCAAAACCCTGGTGGAGGCCGTCCCGAGAAGTATCGGAGCAGGCGATGCCGAAGAGATTTTAAAAGCCGTCCTGCAGCGGGAAGAGCTGGGATCCACCTTTTTTGATGAAGGGGTGGCTTTTCCCCATGCCCGCATCGAGGGACTTCCGGCTCCCACCGTGGCCTTAGGGATAACCCGGCAGGGCGTACTCGACGCCATTCCCGACAAACTGATTGAAGCCGTGTTTCTCATTCTTTCCCCGGCGGAGACCCCGGCCCTGCAGATTCAAGTTTTGGCCCTGGTCAGCCGGGCGGCCAAAAACAAGCAGTTGATGGAACGTCTGGCCGCAGCCGGGAATCCCCGGGAGGTGCTTGAGGCCATCCGCATTTGGGAAACTCTGCATTCGGCTCCAGCCGCCGGCCCGGCCCATGGTTAGGGTCTGGGGGATAAGGTCACTTGTAAGGAGTAAGTATCAAGAGAATTCCGCCGGAGTTCCCCCGGCCCGAAAAGAAACGAGACTGAAAAAATAGATGGAGGAAGATCATGAAACTGGTGGAAATTATAATCAAATCGGTCAAAATAGAAGAGGTTAAGTCAGCTCTGCAGGCCATCGGCATTGAGGAGATCATGGAAAGCAAGCTCACTTGTCACGGCCGTCAGAAAAGGGATACGACACTCTACCGTGCCGCTAAATACGTAGGTGATTCCATTCAAAAAATAA
>JADFYN010000434.1:0-1897 GCA_015233055.1 Deltaproteobacteria bacterium | reverse complement strand
ATCGTTAAGGCCATCGACAAGATTACCGGGGCGGAGCCGAAAGAAGATTGTCGAGTATTGATTCTCCCTTTAGCATAACCCCCCCGTAATAAAAAAGGAGAAGATATGTTTGATTTGTTGATGGTTGCCATTCTGACGGTTTTTGCCGTTGGATCAGTAGTATTGGTGGAATTGTTGAGTCGGCTCAAGGAGGAAAAATCATGAGTTTCATTTACCTGTTAAGCAGCGTCCTGGCCCTGGGTTTATTTATCTATCTCGTCGTGGCTCTGTTAAAGCCGGAGGTGTTTTGATGACTTCAAATGGAATCATCCAGATTATCCTTTTCCTGGTTATACTGTTGGCTCTGGTCAAGCCCCTGGGGGCCTATATGGCCCGGGTGTACGAGGGCCGACCCATATGGCTGGGGCGCCTCTTCGGTCCCCTGGAACGCCTCATTTACCGGTGGTGCGGTATTGCCCCGGATCAACAGATGAACTGGAAGACCTATGCCGCGGCTATGTTGCTCTTCAACGTCGTCGGTGGGCTGGCCGCTTATCTCATTCAGCGGGTCCAGGGCTGGTTGCCGCTCAACCCGGCTGGATTCGGCGCCGTGCCCCCGGACCTGGCCTTCAACACCGCGGTCAGCTTTGCCACCAACACCAACTGGCAGAACTACGGCGGTGAGACGACCATGAGCTACCTGACCCAAATGACGGCCTTGACGGTCCATAATTTTCTTTCGGCCGCCACGGGGATGGGCGTGCTCATGGCCTTGATTCGCGGCCTGGCCCGGCGTGAGACCAAACTTCTCGGAAATTTTTGGGTAGATACCGTCAGGGGAACAATTTACATCTTGTTGCCCTTATCCTTTATCCTGGCCCTGGCCCTGGTCTCGCAAGGAGTGGTGCAAACATTCGGTCCTTATCAAAAATTGTCTTTAGTCCAGCCAACGACATTTGATCAGCCGGTGGTGGATAAAGACGGCAAGCCGATCTTAGGCCCTGACGGCCGGCCCAAGACGGAGAAGAAAAAATTGTCCGAACAAATCGTGGCCCGGGGTCCGGCCGCGTGTCAGGTGGCCATCAAGCACCTGGGGACTAACGGGGGCGGATTCTTTAACGTCAATTCCGCCCATCCCCTGGAAAACCCGACTCCTTTATCCAATTTTTTGGAAATGTTGGCAATTTTAGCCATTCCCGGAGCCTTGTGTTACACCTTCGGAACAATGGTTCGAGATACCCGCCAGGGCTGGACGATTCTGACGGCCATGACGGTAGTCCTGGTGGCCATGATCATCTGTTGTTATGTGGCCGAGCAGTCCGGGAATCCCAGATTGGCCGGATTGGGAGTGAATCAGCAATTCTCCGAAGACGGAGCTAAAACTCTATCGGGCGGCAACATGGAGGGCAAAGAAGTCAGGTTCGGCACGGCCGATTCCGCCATTTTTGCCGCGGTCACCACCGCGACCAGTTGCGGGGCCGTCAACTCCATGCATGATTCCTTTACCCCATTGGGGGGCATGGTTCCCATGTTACTGATGCAACTTGGTGAAGTTATTTTCGGTGGTGTCGGTTCCGGACTCTACGGGATGCTCATTTTTGTCATTGTGGCCGTATTTATCGCGGGATTGATGGTCGGCCGGACACCAGAATATTTAGGCAAGAAGATTGAAGCCTTCGAAATGAAGATGGCCTCGCTGGTGATTATCATCCCCTTGTTTTTTGTGCTCACGTGCACGGCCGTGGCCATAGTTACGGAAGCAGGGAAAGCCGGCATATCCAATCCGGGAGCCCATGGGTTCAGCCAGATCCTGTACGCCTTTTCTTCGATGGCCAACAACAACGGCAGCGCCTTTGCCGGAATAAACGCCAACTCCTGGTTCTATAATATCCTCGGCGGCCTGGCCATGCTCTTCGGC
>JADFYN010000433.1 GCA_015233055.1 Deltaproteobacteria bacterium | reverse complement strand
CAACCAGGTGACCAACCTGGGTCTGGCCGGAATTGATGTAAACCACCCCGTCTATATCGGGAGCCTGGAAAATAGTCCGGCCTTGGAGAAGCAGGTCGGTCTCCTCACTGAAGCCCTCCACCAGGACCCGATGACAGGTCCCCACCAGTCTCTGGTTGAGTGTTCTGGAGATAGTCTTCTGGCGGGACATGATCCGATTGCGTCGGGCTTTTTTGACTTTAGCCGGCACCGAGTCCGGCAATCGGGCGGCCCGGGCTCCAGATTCGGGTGAATAGGTAAACACACCCAGGTGATTAAAGGCGGCCTCGGCCACAAACGTGGTCAGGTGGTTAAAGGCTTCTTCGGTTTCGGTCGGAAACCCCACGATCAGGGAAGTCCGCAGCCAGACACCGGGGATGGCCTGTCTAAGACGCCGGACCAGGGCCAAAGCATCGAATTCGGGCTGCCCTCGGCCCATGGAGCGGAGGACCTCCGGATGGGAATGCTGGAATGGGACGTCGAGGTACGGGCAGATGCCCTCACTAGAGGCCATGGTGGCCAGCAGCTTGTCGGTGATCCCTTCCGGGTTGGTGTACATCAGCCGATACCAGTCAGGGCCGTCAATAGTCAATAAGTCTTTTAACAGGTCGGCGATATCGTAACCGGCCGATAGATCGCGGCCATAGGCTGTGGTGTCCTGGGCGACCAGAATTATCTCTTTGACCCCTGACACGGCCAACTGGGCGACCTCGCCAAGAATGGATTCCGGCCGGCGGCTCCGGAATCTTCCGCGAAGTCTGGGAATAATGCAAAAAGTGCAATGATGATCGCAGCCATCGGCAATCTTTACGTACGCGGTGTGAGTGGGAAAGGTGATGAGACGGGGTGTGTTCTCTTCCATTAGAAAAGATGGCCGGGTTATCACCAGCCGAGTCGTCAGGTCGTCAAGTCGGGTGGACAAGTCCCGGCATCCATCCGCGCCCAAGAACAAGTCTACTTCGGGGAGCTGGGTTAAGAGTTTCTTCCCATATCGCTGGGGGAGACATCCGGTCACGACCAATCGTTTCAGTCGGCCTCGCGTTTTGAGTTCCGCCAGGTCAAGGATGGTCGAAAGGCCTTCCTCAACCGCCTCCTGAACGAAGGCGCAAGTATTGACTATGATCAGGTCTGCATCACCGGCTTCTTCGCAGATGTCATAACCTTGAAGGACCAGCCCACCAAGAATCACCTGGCTGTCCACCAGGTTTTTGGGGCACCCTAAACTGACCAGATGAACTTTTTCCCGCAAGTGTTACCGCCTTACTGTAATCTACGCCGAATTCCGGCTTTTAAGAGCATAACGCAGAGAAAACCAAAAGAGAGCGCTGAGGTCTTTTCCGTCTTTTCTGTTCACGCCGTTGCCGGGCGTGACGGCCTCAGGATGGCTGCTTTAGGATGGCTGAATAGTTAGGCCGGATTTAAATTTCGGACGACTATGTTATAAAAGGTTGAGTGTAAAAGATATCATACCTGGCCTTTGAATGCAAGCGGCATTGTAGCGTCACGATGAATCGCTATTTCATACATCCCGAACAAGACCGGGCGCCGGCCGGAACGGTGTGGCGGATATTTCATCCGTGATTAACGCTTGGCCAGACTAAGGCTGTCTTTATTCTTGAATTGTCTGCCATTCTAAGCTATAGTCAACCGCCTTTGAAGATGCTCTAAGGTTGAATTACTTGCCGATATTTGGAGTCTGATTATAATTGAGGCTTGGCGAATCATTGCGGCTAACCATCGCAGGAGATGGCCAAAAGTCTACCGGCGACTCAACTTGATTAATTTGCCGGTGACTTTTTGGGGGGATGGACCGATCAAGGCGCTCCCGCGAATTCTTGAGGAAATGACCTAATGAAAATTACGCCTATTTTTGATCCAAAGAAGGCCGGACGACCTATGCGCGTGGCCGGGTTCATGTCTGGTTCGGGAAGTAATATCAAGAAGCTGATCGAACTAGAACATTCACTAAGCCTGCGGCCCGAAGGTTCAGCATTTGAGGTGGTTTTCATTTTCAGCGATCGGAGCGACGGTAAGAGCCAGGGCGAAAAGATAGCTTACGAGGCCGGAATTCCATACCACAGCTTTGATATTCGGAAATTCTATCAGCGTCGTGGCCTGAGACGGACGGCAACCACCCCCGAAGGGAAACAAGCCCGAAGAGAATTTGACAGCCTGGCCGCTAAATTGGTGGCGGCATTTGAGGTTGACTTGATCGCTTTGGGGGGATACATGAGCTATACAACCTTGCCCAGATGCGTCAATGTGCATCCCGCGGACCTGTCCTTACTGAATGAAGATGGGACGAGAAGATTTGTAGGAGATGATGCGGTGTTTGATGCCATTGCGGCCGGCCGAACAGAACTGCGAGCATCTACTATTTGGATCGACGACGGCGTGGATTCCGGTCCCATGTTGATGTTATCCGACCCGTTGCCCGTGACCCTTCCTGAGCCGCTGGATAAGCTTCGGATGGACCTGGCTAAATTGGCCCGAGTCGCCGGCCGCCACCAGGAGATGTTAAAGGACGTCGGTGACTGGGATATTTTTCCCAAAACCATCTGGTTTATTTCCGAGGGTAGATTCGGTTTTGATGAGCAAGGACAGGCATACCTGGACGGCCACCCGATCCAATCCGGTTCCTGGTCTTAACCTCTGGTGTATGGGCGGCATCTATAAAAAGCAGCCATAAGCGAATTTGTCGGAACGCCCCCGGCGGGGGTGCGGCTTTGTCTCCTCGAAATGACTGTGTGATGGGCCTTGGAAAGCGGCCCTCGGGGTGAGGAGATTTTATCAAAAGGGACAAAAAATGACCGATAATCCTGGTATAATACCTGAGACTC
>JADFYN010000432.1 GCA_015233055.1 Deltaproteobacteria bacterium | reverse complement strand
CGATAACGCAAGCGCCCGGTTTGATCCATTCGGGCTTGACCAGGTCGGGCACACCGGCGGCGACGATCAGGATGTCGGCTCGTTTGCAATGATCAGCCATGTTTTTAGTCCTGGTATGGACGATGGTCACGGTGGAGTTGGCCCCGGGGCCTTTCTGGACCATCATGTTGGCGATGGGCTTGCCCACGATATTGGACCGACCGACCACGACCACCTCAGCGCCGGAGGTCTCGACGCCGGCCCGGACGATCATTTCTTGAATACCGGCCGGGGTGCAAGGCGGAAATTTAACTTCGCTGCCGCCGATCATCAACCGGCCGACGTTAACCGGATGGAAGCCATCCACGTCCTTGTCGGGATCTATGGCGTTCAGCACTTTCTTCTCATCGATATGTTTGGGCAGAGGCAACTGGACCAGGAGGCCGTGAATGCTATCGTCTTTGTTATATTTGTCGGTCAGGGCCAAGAGGTGCGCTTCAGGAATGTCTACGGATTGGTTATCCTGGACTTCATGGAATCCCACCCGATGCGCCGTCTGGATTTTGAGCGTGACGTAAGAAATAGAGGCTGGGCTTTGACCGACCAAAATGGTCACCAACCCTGGAACAACTCCGTGTTTTTCTTTGATCTGTGCTACTTCAGCGGTAATTTCGTCGAGAATCTGCTCGCGAATCTCCGTCCCTAAGATCAATTTGGCACTCATGAAGAATCTCCTTTCCCGATTAATGAAAGCTCGTTTCCGAAGCGCGGCTGCCGCCGCAACTATTTATCAAAAATCTTAACCTCAGAGGACGCAAAGATGGTCCCACGGCACGCGGATAGTTTTTACATTAAAAATTAAGTGATAAGCCACCAGGGCATTGATAGTTTCCGCGTTCTTTCTTTTTCTTTGCGTCCTCTGTGGATTGCTGTTTGTCGCGGCGACGGGGCAACTCTCTGTGTGGCCGATCTGCCGCTTTGGTCTGGGATGTAAAAATCATAGGTCGGGCATTTTGTCAACATATTTTCTTAGTCTGCCGGCGGTTTTTGTGAAATTATCTTCATGATGTCTTGCCTTTGAAATAACAGATAAAAGTACTTCCAGACCAGGATAAAATCATAGTCCGACCATAGTCCTCATGGGTATTTAAAGACAAAAACCTGAAAAAATCTCTTGACATCGCCGGGCCGGCTTCTGTAAATGATAAGTATATAGCAGGCCGCAACCATTCTTGCCGGTAAGCTTTTCGGAGAACCGGACCACCCGGGCAATCTGCCCCAACGGTCAAATGATCCCATGCCAGGAGCCGCCTGATGGACCTGGACATAAACGGATTTTGGCCAAGGACAACGGAAATGGTCCATAGAAAGGCATGTTACCGGCGGATTAAATTTCGTGGTGCGGACCGGTCTCGTTTGTCTTGGAATCCCTCGCCCTCTTTTGAGGCGCTTGTCCTTCGGGTCTGACCGTCACCGCGGCCTGGCCCAACTCCAACCGACCGGTTTCTCTCCACTTAAAATTCATTTATTCCTTCGGCATGTGACGTTACTGGTTACTTGTTGCACGTTGCCGGTTGCATGTTGCTGGTTACCGGTTATCGGTTGCATGTTATCGGTTACCGGTTGCCGTTTGTCTTCAGCGATGAGCCGGCAACAGGTGCCCTACTAGCGGCAACCTCGAGGAAATACTGTTTCTTTTTACCCGTTACTTGTTGGAGTCCGTCTAAAACGGGCAACCAGCAACGTGCAACATGCAACGTGTAACCAGTAACGTGTAACCAGCACCGGGCAACCAGCAACTAAAAGGAGCCTCAATGGACAGAAAAAAACTGACCATCCCGGATTTCTACGAGAAAAAACGGACCGGAGATAAAGTCACCATGCTGACCGCATACGACTATCCCATGGCCATCTGGCTGGACGGGGCCGGCATTGAGATGGTCCTGGTGGGCGATTCTTTGGGAATGGTCGTACTGGGCTATGATTCCACCGTTCCAGTGACCATGGACGAAATGATTCATCACTGCCGGGCGGTCCGCCGGGGGGTCAAGTATGCCTTTGTCATCGGCGATATGCCGTTTATGTCCTACAACGTGTCCATTGAAGAGGCCATTAGAAACGCCGGCCGGTTTATGAAAGAAGCTGGATGCGACGCCGTTAAGCTGGAAGGGGGATCGGAAATGACCCCCACGGTTAAGGCCATTGTGGAGGCCGGAATTCCCGTAATCGCCCACATCGGCTTAACTCCACAAACCGCCTCTAAGCTGGGCGGGTTTAAAGCCCAGGGAAAAGACGCCGCCTCGGCTCAAAAGTTGCTGGATGCGGCCCGGGCGTTTGAACAGGCCGGGGCCTTCTGCGTGGTCATGGAGTGCATCCCCGACCAGTTGGCCGCCAAAATCACCAGTTCCGTCGGCATGATCACCATCGGCATCGGCGCCGGGCCGGAATGCGATGGTCAGGTCCTGGTCACCAACGATATGTTGGGCATGTTTGACCGCTTCACCCCCAAGTTTGTCAAAAAATTTATCAATTTGACCCCGGAAATAGATCGGGCCGTAAAAGCCTATATCAGTGAAGTGAAGGAGGCCAGGTTCCCGGGACCGGAACACGTCTTTACCATCAGTCCTGATAATCTGGAAAAATTGACGTAACTCTAACCATTCGGGAGGCTTCCATATGAAGATCGCGGTTATCGGCCCAGGGGCCATGGGCTTGCTGTTTACGGCCAAGTTAGCTGAAGCCGGATATAATGCCACCCTGGTTGATCATCGTCCGGACCGGGCGGCGGCGCTGGCTCGGAATGGAATCGAAGTCAAGGGCTTGAGTACCATAGGCCCTGTCCGCGTGCCGGTTATAACCCGAGCCGAGGAGACGAACCAGGCG
>JADFYN010000431.1 GCA_015233055.1 Deltaproteobacteria bacterium | reverse complement strand
GATCCGGCGGTAAATGGTAAGCAGTGGGAAAAAACTGCCGCGCTCCTGGGAGTTAAAGGTTCTTCCGATACGTTGGGCAATCTTTTTGCGTTGCGGGACGCTTTGGCCAATAATGATCAAGCTGCCATTAATAAAACTATTGACCCGATCTCTGCCGGGGCGACCCGGACGGCTGATGTGAATGCCGACGTTGGAGCGCGTTCCAGCCGCCTTGATGCGACCAACAGCTATATGGACACATTAAGTCAGAATATGTCGACTTTGTTGGGTAACGTGGAATATGCCGATATGACTACGGCCATCACGGAGATGCTCGCCCAGCAGCAAAATCTTCAGGCGGCAATGTCCTCATCCACTAAGGTTATGTCTTTGAGTCTCGTTAATTTTATTCAATGATTTTGGGTTGCGGGTTTCTATTTGCGTGTCGGAAGCAAGTGCCTGGCAATAAACGGCAATAAAAGATAGATATCTGGATCAGTACCCGTAGAGCCTCTACTGATAACCCGCAACTCCAACCCATCAGATGCCGATGGATGCGATGCGGCCAGGGTTGAGATACAGTAATTATTCTTAACCGGAGCGACAATGGACAGACTTAAACCACATACCTGAACGCCATTGATTATGTTGATTTAACGGTATATTATGGCCATACTAGGCTTCTTGAGCAAGCGGCAAGACAAAACCCAGAAAGCGGAGTCCATAAACCTCCTGTCCCGCATTTCGAAAATGGGGGGGGTAGTAGATATCGTTGTGGAGGGAGCCGACTTCCGGCCGACTAAGATTGTATCAGTCGATGATGACAGGGTAAAATTGATTCAGCCGGTCCCTCGAATATTGAAATCGCAGATCGGAGACCGGGTCAAGCTTGCCTTTGCCATAGACTTCAAAAAGATGGCCGGGAAAGAAAGCATGAAAATGGGCCTCGACGCTTTGATTGTCGATTCCGTCGATGAAGGCCAGAAATTATTCGAGCAGTTTGTTATCATCCGACTAACGGATTTTTCTATCCGCAGCCTTAACAAAAGAAGATACTTCCGGGCAAATATCAGACCCACCCATGATGTCCAGTTGATTATCCTGAATAGAAATGTATCAAGTGTAAGAATATTGGATCTTTCGGCCGGTGGGGCCGGGATCATTTACAAGTCGAACACGGAGAATAAATTGGCCGTGGGTATGGAGATCGGACTGAGCCTGAAAATAGGCCAGGACAGTTTCCAACTGAAAGCGAAAGTGGTTAGAGTCGCCGTTTACCAGGCCAACAAGAGTTACAATTTTGCCGGCCTGTTTTTCAGTTTGAAGGAGAAATCCCGGGATGATAGACTAATCACAGAAAAGATTGCCAATTTTGTGCAGCGAATTGAATTGGAAGATCGTCCCTCAGGAACCTGGTGATCAACCTAAATACAATAGATTTATGTTTGACCTTGGTCCAGAGTATTCCGGAATGATCTCCGTGCTCTAAACAAAATGGGTTTTCTTTAATATAGATGCTTGACCCGGGCAGGTAAAGGGATTATAATTCGTTGGGCTTAGTGACCCAACAGCCCGATTCTATTTAGACGTTTATTAGTGTTCGCCTGCGACTAACCGACTCGCCCAGAGCACTGTAACCAGCGTTTTCGGCGAATGGAGTTGGACATTGCTTATTTTGACACGGAAGTCGGGCGAGACCATCACCATTGGTGACAATATTCGGGTGACGGTGGTTGAGGTCAAAGGCAACCATGTCAAATTGGGGATAGAGGCACCAAGGAACGTGATTGTCCACCGCCAGGAGATTTACGAAAGAATCCAGGAAGAAAACATCGAGGCGGCCCGCCAGACCCCGGTCGATCTCGGCCAAGTGGCTAACCTATGGAAAAAACGCAAACAGGAACCAGAAGAGAGTTGAATTTGAGCCAGCTACCAGATACCCCTTTGGCAAACTTCAAGACCGTCCGTTTTGGGGAAATCCAGTATTCGCCCGAACAAATTATCCGAATGGACCGGGGGATATTGGGCTTTGAAAAAAGGAAGCTCTATATGATCATCGAACGCCCAGAGGACTTTCCCTTTAAGTGGCTTCAGTCGCTAGATGATCCTGGGTTAGCCTTCGTTATCATGGATCCTCTTCTGTTCAAACCGGATTACCGCATTCAAATCAGTTCGGCCGAGGCGGAACTCATCAAAGCCAATGACATTGGTAAGTGCATCGTATTCGTGATTGTATCCGTGCCGACCGATCCCAGTCAAATGACAGCCAATCTGCTCGGGCCGGTCATCCTGAATACCGAGAAGCGCCTGGCCACCCAGGTAGTCCTCTCCGACCAGGAATACTCTACTCGGCATCGGGTGATAGCCTAAATCTTCTCCCCCGATGTCCGATTCTACTCGCCTGTTCACCTGGTAGGCTTCCGACCAGGACTCGTGCGGACGAAGATTTTTACCCCGTCGCGGTCAATCAAAATTCCTCTAAGTCAACTCATCTATTCTCCCCTGGTGCCTGATGGACGTCGCCTTTCCTTAAGTTAATCAACACCTGCCTGAAGCCGCCGGCTTCCCTGGCGATGGACAAGAAAATTGCGGACTAAGCTAGAATTGTGTTGATATATTTTTAGCCCCCAGGGCGATTAGTTTTTCTAAGACCATCACCGCCTGAGGGGCGCCCAGGGCGGGGCCGGCGACTGCAAAAGGGGTGTCATTGTAGATCCCCTCCCAGAGCCCAAAATAAGGGTCATACCTTTTAGTGACATCGGCTTCCGGGGCCACTTCCCGCAGAAACTGGCGCAAATCCAGCGGAGATAGAACCAGAACTGCGGTGGGTGCAATGGACAGCTCATGCCGGCCTCTCATTGGTCTGATCAGGACATCGTCATCC
>JADFYN010000430.1 GCA_015233055.1 Deltaproteobacteria bacterium | reverse complement strand
CGAGTTCATTTAAGGTTTTATTTTTTCTTAAATTATGATAGCCTCTACTCTCTTATCAAAACAATAACAGCACTGTGAAACCACGAACGCAACCGGAGGAACACTATGGCGAAGTCGGCTCACAAGTATGTTTATAATTTTAAGGAAGGCGATGGAAAAAACAAAAGGCTCCTGGGGTGCAAAGGGGCCAACCTGTGCGAGATGACCCAGATGGGGCTTCCAGTTCCGCCTGGATTTGTGATCACCACAGAGACTTGCCTGCAATACTACGAACAAGGCAAGAATATGCCGGCTGGATTGATGGACGAAATCAAAAAAGAAATGGCTGTGGTAGAAAAGACCACGGGCAAGTCTTTCGGCGACCCTAAAAATCCACTCCTGGTGTCGGTCCGCCCCGGAGGCGCCATGCCGATGCCGGGGATAATGGATACTGTATTAAATCTCGGTCTAAACGATGAAACGGTCAAAGCCCTGGCTGCCCTGACCAATAACGAACGCTTCGCCTATGACGCTTATCGTCGTCTTATCCAGTTGTTCGGCCAGGTGGCCCTGGGGATTGACGGCGAATTCGACGGCATCATGTCATCGGCCAAACAAGCCATAAACACCACCGATGAGACCAAACTGACCGCCGCGGATATGAAACGGATTTGCGAGGAGTTTAAATCAGTTACTCAAAACCAAACCAAAACCGATTTTCCCCAAGATCCTTATACCCAGTTGGAAATGGCCATAAAGGCCGTGTTTGGCTCCTGGATGGGGAAACGGGCGGCGGACCATCGGCGGGAATTCAATATCACCTCCGAAATGGCTAACGGCACTGCGGTTAACATCTGTACCATGGTTTTCGGCAATATGGGCAATGACAGTTGCACCGGTGTGGCCTTCACCAGGAATCCAGCCACCGGTGAAAACAGGCTGTTCGGGACATACCTGACCAACGCCCAGGGGAAAGACGTGGTCTCCGGCATCAGGACGCCCAAAGAAATCCAAAAACTCCGACGGGAAATGCCCAAGGTCTATAAAGAATTAGAAGATCTCAGGCACTCCCTGGAAAGTCACTTCCGGGAAGTCCAGGATTTCGAGTTCACGGTGGAAAAGAAAAAACTCTACGCCCTCCAAACCAGAAATGGCAAAATGAATGCCTGGGCCCGGGTCAAGACATGCAACGACATGGTCAATGAAGCCTTGATGACTGAAGAGGAAGCTATCCTCCGAGTTGATCCCAAGCAACTCGAACAACTCTTACATCCCGCCATTGATAAGGCGACCGCGGCCAAGCCGGTCTGCAAGGGCATTGGGGGGTCTCCTGGAGCGGCCTCGGGCAAGGTTATCTTTGACGTTGACCGGGCGGAACAGGCGGGTAATGCCGGCGAAAAAGTGATTTTGGTCCGAGAAGAGGCCAAACCGAGCGATAGCTACAGCTTCTTTGCCACTCAGGGTATTCTGACCAGCCGGGGGGAAAAGACATCCCAGGTCGCCGTGGTCGCCCGGGAGATGGGCAAACCTTTTGTCTGCGGATGCAAGGACCTGGTTATCGACTTTCGGGCGCGTACGGCCAAGATCGGTAAGCAAGCGATACAGGAAGGCGATATCATTACCATAGACGGCGCTAATGGGACCGTTTATGTGGACACCGTGCCCACGGTGGAGTCGGAATTCGTCGGGGATATGCTGACCCTGCTGCACTGGGCCGACGACATCGCCACCCTGGGCGTCATGGCCAACGCCGATACCCCTGAAATGGCCCGAAAGGCCAGAAGCTATGGGGCCCAGGGCATTGGCCTATGCCGCACTGAACGCATGTTCAATCACCCCTCCCGGCTGCCTGTTGTCCGGGAAATGATTCTGGCCAACTCACCCAAAGAACGCCAGGCAGCCATCGACAAGCTGATGCCTCTTCAAAAAGAGGACTTCAAAGCGATCTTCAAGGCCATGGAAGGGCTGCCGGTGGCCATTCGGCTCTTGGACCGGCCGATTCACGAATTCCTACCCACCCAGGAAGAAGTGATGACGGAGTTGAGCCTGCTCAAGGAATTCGAAGAGACCATCAATGCCATGGAGGAGTTGCCGGAGGCGATGCGCATCCTTGATCCTTCTCTCCAAAAGTTTATTCCCGGGATCAAGACTACCCTCGAGGCCATCCACAAAATCCGAGAACAGAATGTTGATAAAAAGTTAATCAGATATAAAGAAGAGCTACTGGCTAAGGTCAAAGCCGTCTCGGAAATTAATCCCATGCTGGGCCACCGGGGTGTCCGGTTGGGGATTTCTTATCCCGAGATCTATGCCATGCAGATCCAGGCCATCCTGGAAGCAACGGCTGAGCTTCTCCAGGAGGACCACGATATCAAACCCGAAATTATGGTCCCCCAAGTCTGTACCCTTCAGGAATTGAAATGGGTTCACCGCCTGGTGACGGCTATTACCGACTCGGTGACCAAGAAATACAAGGTTAGTATCGCCTTTAAATTCGGGACCATGATCGAGGTAGTCCGGGCCTGTATGAGAGCCGATAAACTGGCCGAGTTAGCTGAATTTTTCTCTTTCGGCACCAATGACTTGACCCAGGCCACTTTCTCCTTCTCCCGGGAAGACGCGGAAAATAAATTCCTGCCGCTTTATAACGAAAACAAGATCCTCCATGACAACCCCTTTGAAATCCTGGACATCCATGGCGTGGGGCGGCTGATGAAGATGACGGTCGAACTTGGCCGGAAAACCAAAAAAGACCTTAAAGTCGGTATCTGCGGCGAACAAAGCGGTCATCCTGATGCGGTCAAGTTCTGTCATGCCATCGGGATGACGTACGTTTCCTGTTCCCCTCACCGGGTGCCCATCGCCAGGCTGGCCGCCGCTCAAGCC
>JADFYN010000042.1:17683-18112 GCA_015233055.1 Deltaproteobacteria bacterium | reverse complement strand
TTGAAGAAGGTTACTATGAGCTTGACCTGGCCGGGAACGTCACTTTCTGGAATGAATCGATTTGCCGGATCTTAGGCTATACCAAAGATGAAATGTTGGGGCTGAATAACCGGGACTATACGACACCGGAAACGGCCCAAAAGGCTTTTCACGCCTTTAACAAAATCTACCGCACCGGCCAACCGGCTAAGATAGTTGACTATGAAATTATCAGAAAGGATAACACCCGACGGATATTAGAGTTATCAGCGTCCCTTCGGAACGACCGGACCGGCCAGGCAGTCGGCACCCGGGGAGTCGTCCGGGATGTGACCAAGCGGCGTCGGACAGAAGAAGCCTTAAGTCAACAACGGGCCTATTTTCAACAACTCTTTTAGGGATCACCCCAGGCTATTGTCATCCTGGATGTCGATGGCAAAATAATCAATG
>JADFYN010000042.1:5315-17673 GCA_015233055.1 Deltaproteobacteria bacterium | reverse complement strand
CTTCGGGTATTCTCCGGCCGAAATTAAATCGCTGAATAACTTAGACTTAATCATCCCTGAAGACTTGATGGCCGAAGGCAAGATGATCCATCAGACGGCTTTAAGCGGTAAATCCATCCAGCGGGAGACCCATCGAAGACACAAAGACGGCCGGCTCATCCCCACCTCCGTGCTGGGTTACCCCATCAAGATCGGCTCAGAGATAGTCGGCGCGTTTTATATTTATATGAACATCTCGGAGCGGAAATCCGTTGAAAAGGCGCTGGCTCATCAAGCCTTTCATGACGCCCTGACCGGACTGCCCAACCGTGTCCTGTTCTCCGAAAGGTTGGGCCGGGCCTTAGAACGGATCAAGAGAAATCAGGACCACCGTTTTGCTGTTTTGCTCTTTGATCTGGACCGGTTCAAACAAGTCAACGACAGTTACGGGCACGTTACCGGAGACAAACTTTTGGTCGCCGTATCCAGCCGGTTGTCTAAGTGCTTCCGGGCAGTTGACACGGTGGCCCGCCTCGGAGGAGATGAATTCGCCGTCCTGATGGAAGAGGTCGACCGACCGGAACAGATCATCATCGTGGTAAACCGGGCCAAGGAATTAGTAAGCGAGCCCTTCCTGATAAACAATCAAGAAATCTTTACCAGCGCCAGCATCGGCATCGTGATCAAAACCGACCCTTATCAAACTCCGGAAGAGATCATGCGGGACGCAGATATTGCCATGTATCGGGCCAAAGAACTGGGTAAAGGGTATTTCAAATTTTTCAGCCGGAAGATGTACCAACAGACGGTGGCCCTGGTCAAACTGGAAACGGAATTACGGCAGGCCATTGACCAGAAGCAATTTGAACTCTACTACCAGCCGATTCTGGATGTCCCAACCCAGCAATTGGTCGGGCTGGAAGCCTTGATCCGCTGGAATCACCCTGTCCGGGGTATGCTTTTCCCCAGTATATTTATCCCGGTGGCCGAGGATACCGGCTTGATTGTCCCGATTGGATCTTGGGCCATTGCCGAAGCCTGCCGGCAACTCAAGGAGTGGCAAGAAGAGTTCAAAGTGGCGAACAACCTGGTCATGAATGTCAATATCTCCAGCAAGCAATTGTTGCTGCCCGATTTTGTCGACTACGTAACCAACGTGCTCCAACAAAATGATCTTGACCCCAGGTGTCTCAAATTGGAAATCACGGAAACCGTCATCATGCAAGACACTAAAGCCACCATAGAGCGACTCACCCGGTTGGTTAACCTGGGCGTCCGAATTGTGATAGACGATTTTGGGACCGGATATTCCTCATTGAGTTACTTGCAGCGATTCCCGATAGACGTGTTGAAGATAGATCGCTCCTTCATCAGCGGCAGCGGCAATGTTCAAGATAATATTGAAATTGTTAAAACGATTATCTCATTGGCCCGGAGTCTGGGGCTGAGCGTAGTGGCTGAAGGAGTAGAGAGTCTAGATCAACTCGACGCGTTGAAGGATTTGAAGTGCGAACTGGCCCAGGGATATCTATTCTCCAAGCCATTGGACAAGCTAAGTATCATTGAATTAATGAAAGATATGAAGCGATCCGGTTAATCGGCTCTTTTGAACGCACCAATTTCTCGTCTTGAGCCTTCCCGAAAAGGACAATTATAACCATTCACATTATATTAACCTGAGTTCGACGAGTTTCTTTAATTAAGTACCAGAAATATATCCGCAGATTTCGCAGATTAACGCAGATGAAAAAGACCCAAAGACCTATTTTGGCCCTAATCTGCGCAAATCGGTGCAATCTGCGGATTGAATCATGGCCCTTGATGATAATCGCTTAGCATACTCGTCGAACTCAGGTTATATTAGAACTCAGCCAGGTTAATACGACGAGGAGAGATTAATGCGGCAAAGGAGTTTAATAGGACTGGAAGCCAGAGGATTCTACAAAACGGCCTATACGGAATGGGGTGATCCCTCTAACCCGAAAGTAATTATTTGTGTTCATGGGCTGGCTCGGACCGGTCGGGATTTTGATTATCTGGCCCACGATCTGCAATCGGATTATCGAATCATCTGCCCTGATGTGGTGGGTCGGGGACAAAGTGATTGGCTGGAAAACAAGGAAGGATATGACCTGCCTCTTTATGTCGCGGACATGATCAGGCTCCTGGCCCGGATTGACGTGGAAGAAGTAATCTGGATAGGCACCTCCATGGGCGGGATTATAGGAATGAGCCTGGCGGCCTTCCCCCGCAGCCCCATCAAGGCCTTGATTCTAAACGACCTCGGTCCATTTATCCCCAAAGCGGCGCTCAAACGAATCGCCGAATACATGGGCAAGGATCCCAGATTCGCCACTATTAGAGACGCCGAACTCTATCTACGTATGATCCATGTTAATTTCGGGCCACAGACAGACGAACAATGGACCCATCTGACCACCCATTCCTTCCGCCGGTTGGAAGATGGTTCCTATGCTTTCAACTATGATCCGGGCATTGCCATGTCCTACCGCTCCGCTCAAATCAAGGATGTTGACCTCTGGCCGATCTGGGAAGCCGTCCGTTGCCCGGTGTTGACCATTAGAGGCGAGAAATCCGATTTGCTGTTGTCCGATACGGCCGGAAGAATGCGGCAACGACCGGGCACCGAGGTAGTGGATCTGCCCGGCATCGGCCACGCCCCGACCTTAATGGATCCATCCCAAATAAAGTTGATTCGCGACTGGCTCAAAACCAACGGGTGAGTTCGGTGTTCCGGGTTGCGGGTTGCGTGTTGCAAGTTACGTGAGGTATCATGGCTCGACCTCACAATAGTCCGGGTACAACTCGCTGAGGCAATCGGCGCAAATGCTATGACTAAACTGAGCTTCGGTGCGTTCTTCAACATAGAGTTCGATTCGTTTCCAGTATCCTTCATCATCCCGAATCTTCTTGCAGTGGGCGCAGATGGGGATAAATCCCCGAAGGGTCCTCACCTCAGCCAGGGCTTGTTGCAATTCTTGAACAACCTTTTCCTTTTCCGCTTCCGCCCGTTTCCGCCTGGAAATATCCCGGTTGCATGTCCGGCGGCCCAACCAGGTCCCATCGGTGTCAAATATCGGCTGGCAGTGATGCTCGATCCAGCGGACATCCCCGTCTCGCGCGATGATCCGAAAATCAATCTGTAAGTCGCCGGTGTCCTTATGATGCAACGCGAGATGATCAATCACGGCTTGCCGGTCTTCAGGATAAACGATCCGGACTGCCAATTCAGGATCGGCGGCGAATTCGCCATGACCATACCCGGTAATTCTTCGACAAGAAGGGGTAATGTATTCGAATCGGCCATCCGGTCGCAGCCAGGTCTCCCAATCCCAAGTGAATTCGGCAAAGGCCCGGAATCGCTCCTCGCTTCTACGGAACTGTTTCAACGAAAGAAAAAGTATAAAAAGAATTGAGGGGGCGACAAAAGCGAAGGTAATAAATCCGGTGAGAAGGTAATCAAGGGTGAGTCGGCCGTTGATAATTAAGCTCATGAGTGACACGCAGCCGGCCGTAAGCAGTACTGAGACAATCAAACAGAACCAGATCGGGCGCCATAATCCCGCCTCCCTGGACTTGGTCATAATCCAAACCAGCATGTGCCACCTTTTTGTTGAATTGCAGGTAGAGCCAATTACGGCCACAGGTTAGATTCAAAAAAAACAAACCGCAGAGAGGGCGCAGGGAGGAAAATAGAGAGGATGGAGATATTCTTGCCCTTGCACAACTTTATGTTCGTTCCATCTTTGCCGTATTCTTCTTACCGGGTTCTCAAAACTTCAATTCGGATTATTTTTCTGCTCTAATCGGTATATTGCAACTGATATAAACGGAAGTAGGCTCCTTTGGCCGCCATCAGTTGGGCATGGGTCCCCTGCTCCAGGAGTCTTCCTTTGTGCATGACAATGATTCGGTCGGCCTTCTTGATGGTCGAAAGACGGTGAGCCACAATAATGCAGGTCCGGCCGATCATCAGCCGGTCAAGGGCGTGCTGAATGAGCTGTTCAGTTTCCGTATCCACATGGGAAGTGGCTTCGTCTAGGATCAACACCCGCGGATTATAAGCCAACACCCGGCAAAAGGCAAGTAATTGTCTTTGCCCGGAAGACAAAGTGGAAGCATTTTCGGATAGTACGGTGTCGTAACCATTGGGTAAGGACTGAATAAAATGATCTGCATTCATCGACCGGGCTATATCCGCCACTTCTTCCGAAGACAGGTCCGTCCGTCCCGGGGCGATATTTTCACGCACCGTATCGGAAAACAAGTAGACATCCTGGAGAGCCAGACCCACCTGAGACCTGAGAAAATATGGACTTAATCCCCGGATATCTTGACCGTCAAGCAAGATTCGGCCTTCATACCGGGGATAGAACCCCTCCAGCAGGCTGATCAACGTGGTCTTCCCGGATCCCGTCGCCCCGACCAGGGCCACCTTCTCTCCCGCCCCCACCTGGAAGGACACTTCCTTCAGCACAGCCTCCCCAGGCTTATAGGCAAAGCTCACCCGGTCAAAAACGACATCGCCCCGGACCTGCGAGTCGGTCTCGTTGTTTTGCTCCAGGGCATCGGGATCTTGGGTGTCCAGCAACTGAAAAATGCGCTCCGAAGAGGCCAGGGCGTTCTGCATGATGTTATACTTTTCCGCCATGTCCCGAACCGGCTTAAAAAGCATCGTCACGTAAGACAAAAAAGCCACCAGCGTACCCAGCGAAATGGCATCCTGGATCACCTTCCCTCCCCCGTACCAGACGACCAGAGCCACCGTCACCGCACTCAAAACTTCCATCAGCGGCATAAACACCGCGAACACCCGGACCTGTTTCATCCCGGCCAGGTAGTTTTCGTAATTGGTTATCCGGAATTTCTCGAAACTACCGTTCTCCAGCCGATACCCCTTAAGCACGGCCACCCCGTTAAGGCATTCTTGCAAAAAGGAATTAATCTGGGCGATCTTGGTCCGATTTAACCGGAAGGCATCCCGGGCCTGGAAACCGAAGACCATCGTGGCCACCGCCACCACCGGAATCATGGCCAGGACCAGCAGCGCCAACGACCGGTTCATCTGCCACAACACGATGACGATCCCGGCAATTAAGAACGAGTCCTTGAACATGGTGGTCACCACGGACTTAAACATCTCGTTCATATTTTCCACGTCGTTGGTCACTCGGGTAACCAGCCGTCCCACCGGGTTACCGTCAAAGAATCCCATGGACAACACCTGAATATGCCGATACAAGGCCATTCTCAGGTCCATCATGATCATTTGCCCGGCATACTCCATGACGATGACATCTAAGGCGTAAAAGACCAGATTCAGAAGACTGCACAGAATGAACAGGGCCGCCATCTGGTAGATGCCGATCAGATCCCGACCCCGCAGGAGGCGCAGATCGTCACCCGACAATTTCGCCGCGGCTTTAGCCCGGTAATAGGCGCGGCCCGGCACCCGTTCAAACATCTCGGGATACTTGTTGATGACGGTCTGAACATTGGCTGGGGCCGGCTGCCATAGAAGGCCTCGGCTCCATTGCAGGAGCTGCTCAATAACCGAAGTAGAAACAGGCTCGGGTGGAGGCCGCATGGGATTGGCGGAGCCAGGTGGGAGATTAGCAATAAACGGCGTGGAACCGGCGTAGACGGCTGCAGTCCCACCAGTTTGAGGAAAGACCACGAAAAGATAGCGATCTTCACCGATCAACCCGGCCGTTTTGAACCTGGCCAGGTCCTTGGGATCCATGGCGTGGAGATCCAGGGCATCGATAAAGTATCGGTCATGGCGCCCCGTGGGGATGAGATAGTGTCCGTATCGGGAAACCATCCGGGTCGCCGCCGAACTGGTGGCTTTTCCTGTTAAATCAACCTGGTATGAAGCACAAGTAATGTACCGGTCTATGGCTGTTTTGGTTAAATAGGGTAAGGCCAGGTCCAGCCCGGCCATGACGATCATCAGAATCACGGAAATGGCCAACCAGAGCAGGTATGGTTTAAAAAACACGACCAATCTACCCAGCAGCCGGAGATCGCGCCGGCGGCCGATATGGCCTTCTTCAAAGTATCCGTAATCGCCGTACATTAACCCACCACACTCCGATCCAGCTCATCCATCAGCCGCTGCCGCCGATCCAGCTCGGCATAGAATCCACCCCCGGCCGCCAATTCCTGATGGGTCCCGGTCTCCGTAATCCGACCCTCTTCCAGAACGTAGATCACGTCCGCCCGCTTAATGGTCGAGATCCGATGGGAGATGATGACATTGGTCAGGCCGCCGCGCCGGGACATCAATTGATTCAAGATGGTCTCTTCGGTTTCCGTATCCACGGACGACAGGGCATCGTCCAAGACCAGCACCGGAGGCTTAAGCAGCAAAGCCCGGGCAATAGTCAGTCGCTGTTTTTGGCCGCCGGACAGGTTCAAGCCCTTCTCGCCCAAGACTGTGTCCATCCCCAGGGGAAACCCTTGCACCTCACTCAGCAGCGCGGCATCCGCCAAAGACCGGGTGAGTTCTTCCGGCCCGGCTTCGCTCCGACTGGGCAACAGGTTGCCTCTAATCGTATCTGAAAACAAAAACGGCTCCTGGAAGACCACACCCACCAGGGACCGGACCAGATCCTGGGGTAGAGAGTTGATCTCCCGGCCGTTGATCAAGATACTTCCGTCCGTTGTCTCAAACAGTCGAATCAATAACGCGGCCAGGGTGCTTTTGCCACACCCGGTGGGACCGGTAATCGCCGTCGTCACTCCAGGTGGAATGGATAGGGTCAGACCTTGCAGCACCGGAGGCAGATGGGCGCCGTAGCGGAAATGCAGGTCCTTTATCTCAATGCCGATGCCGCCAGGGACGACCAGGTCGGGTGAGCCGGCCGGAACCAGGCTGGATATCGGCCCGGACTCCAGCCCCGGTTCAGACGGTTCGGCCAAAATAAGGTTGATCCGTTTTAAGGAAGCCGTCCCCATCTGAATCAGACCCACCACCCAGCCCAAGGCCATCATGGGCCAGGTCAGCAGATTGAGATAGGTGATAAAGGCCACAAAATCACCCAGAGTGATCTGTTGCAGCACTGTTTGGCGGCCGCCGATCCCCAGGACCAGGGCCAGGCAAAGATTGTTGCCAAAAGCCGTCATGGGCAAAAAAAAGCCCATTGTCCCGGCCAGGCCCATGTTTTTTTGGACATATTCCCGGCTCAGGCGGGCCAGACGAACGGCGGCGCGGTCTTGCAGATTATAGGCCTTAATAATCCTCATCCCGGCCAGACCTTCTCGGACGCTTTCGGTCATTTGGGAAAACACGGCCTGGATCACGTCATATTGCTTGTGCACCTGCCGGCTGTACCGCCGCGTCAACCAGACGATTAACGGCATCGGCAGCATGGCCAGGAGGGTCAACCGCAGGTCGATGTAGATCATAAAAGCCACGGCGGCTCCGCCCATGAGAAAGGCATCAACCGCGGCGACAATCCCCATGCCCGCGGCCATCCGCACCGCATTCAAATCATTGGTGGCCCGGGCCATCAGGTCGCCCGTCTTCATCCGCTGGAAATAACTCAGAGGCAAGGTCAAGAGATGGGAGAATATCCGGTTCCGCAGCCCTTCTTCCACTTCGCGGGAGTTCCCGAACAGGAGCAGCCGCCAGACGTATCGCAATGTCCCGGTCACCACGGCCAACCCCAGGATCGCTCCGCCATACTTAATCAAATTAGCCGGCTGGGTCGTCACCCCGGTCAGGTCGTCAATGGCATACTTGATTATCCTGGGGACGAACAGTTGCATCATGTCCACCACCAGCAAGGCGGCCAGCCCGCCCAGGATTCGCCAGACATTTCGCCGAAAGAAAGGGGCTATAGTAGCATATTCGCGCATATGGATTGCTCGTTGCCGGTTGCTCGTTGCTCGTTGCCGGTTACGGGTTGCGGTCTTGACCATAGGTTTAGAGAAACCGTTCTCTCAGCCGGGAAATGAAGTCATCTACCACTTCGGGGCCTTGAGCCGAGACCTGGGCCATCAGCCCAGCCACCTTGTGGCGCAGAGAATTGTCGGTCATGTCTTCCATGGTGTTGTAAATGCCGGCCCTTTTGCCCAGCCGAAAATGGCGCCGGTCGTTATCGGACAGATTGAGGTAATGGTCGATCAAGTCGAGGATTTTTTGCTGGTCCTGAGGCAGTTGCCCTTCCACTTCCATGAGCAGATTCAAGACATGATCGCTCACCACCTGCGAGGTGATTCCGGCCAGATTTTCAATGAGTAATCTTTCTTCCCGGATCATTTCATCTTCGGTGGGGGCCTCAAACTCGCCGGCCCGCATCCTTTCCGTCAACTCCATGCCCTTGAGCAACTTGAGCGACCGGAACCGGATGAAGTGGGGGTTGATTTGATTCAGCGCCCGAGCGGTATTCAGGGCATGTTCCCGCCACCACCGACGCCCCCCCAGTCCCAGGACAACGTATTCGGAAAGTTCTATCCCCGAGGCCACCACCCGCTGTCCCGCCTCCACATGTTCAGCCGCAGTAACTCCCTTGGCCACATATTTCAGCAGGTCGTCATCTCCGGTTTCCAGGCCCAGATGAAGCCGGGTCAATCCTGCCTCCCTTAGCCGGATCAGGTCCGACGTCGGTTTACTCTTGGCAATGGTCTTGGACCGGGCATAACTGGTAATCCGGTTGACATCGGGAAATTTTTCTTTTAAGAAGTTTAAGATATCCACCAGTTGGTCGGTCGGCAGGACGAGTGAATTGGCATCCTGCAAAAAAACATGTTCCCCCCCATAGAATAGCCAGGCAGCCAGACTCAGGAACTGATCATTATACAGCCGACCGTTTTGATAGATATAATTTACCACCTCCGGGGTGACCCGCCCCAAATTCCCCATCTTCGTGGACAGGGCCTGAATCTCGTCGGCCATATCCCTGGCCGTTTGGATATCCTGCTTGACCTCGGCCGGCGGCCGGCGGGAAAACTCTTTATTGCGGTAGGTGCTGCAAAAGGTGCATTTATTCCAGGGACAATTCCTGGTCACCCGGATCAGCAGACTGGAGGCCTCACTGGGCGGGCGGATGGGGCCTTGTTCAAAGGCTGATTGTCGGTTCGCCGGCATAAAACTATTTCTCCTCGGGTTGGTCGCTAAAACTGAAACGGGGGTTACCTATTATCTGTTCATCCGGCCTCAATTTGTGCTAAGATGACGGGATAAAGTTAACACTCCGGCCGCATCTGTCAATATATAACCTGACCGGAACGCCCTCTTTTGTTTCATGGCCTTGACAATACTAATAATTTTATTCGCCTCCCGTCCTTTCAGGGCTGGCTGGTCCAATAGAACTACCAATGAGGTTATACTTCAAACAGTCGTAATTGTCCAATTTTGATCCCGCCTCAGGGCGGCGCTTTGCTGACCCTGGGTAAAGATTATAATATCAAGAACCCGGATGTTCATGATCAGCCAATCTCCAGGAGCGACTATGGTTAAGAAAATGACCAAGAAAGAAATCAAACAACTCTCCGAAAAACTGCTGGCCAGGCCCAAACTCGTCTGGGACCGGTTATCGGCTCAAGAAAGACGGGATTGCTTTACGATGGCTGAAAGCTACAAAGACTTCCTGAGCAAAGCCAAAACCGAACGTCAGGCTGTGGCTGAAATTATAACCATGGCCAACGAGAAGGGGTTCAAAAATATCGACCTCTGCTCAGAAGGCAAACGCTTCTATAAGGTGGCCCAGAACAAAACCATCGCCCTGGCCGTGTTGGGGGAAAAACCGCCACAGCAGGGGCTGGCCCTGATCGCCTCTCATATCGACTGCCCGCGCCTGGATTTGAAACAAAATCCACTCTATGAAGAAGTAGAACTGGCCATGTTCAAGACTCATTACTATGGCGGAATCAAGAAATACCAATGGGTCACCAGACCGCTGGCCATCCACGGCCGGATCATCAAGGGCGATGGCCAGGCTATCGACATCAGACTGGGGGAAGACATCTACGATCCGGTCTTCGTGGTCTGCGATCTGCTGCCCCATCTGGCCCGAAAGGTGCAAGCGGACAAAAAAATGTCCGAGGCCATTCCGGGTGAAAAGCTGAATATCCTGGCCGGCGGGATCCCCTTTGAGGACGAAGATACAAAAGAACGGTTTAAGCTGGAATTACTCCGGGTGCTAAATGAACGTTACGGCCTGGTGGAGGAAGACCTGATCAGCGCCGAACTGGAAGTGGTTCCGGCCGGACCGGCCAAGGACGTCGGCTGGGATCGCAGTTTTGTCGGCGCGTACGGCCAGGATGACCGGGCCTGTGCTTTCCATAGCCTCCAGGCCATCCTGGAAATGGACACCCCGACCCGGACCGTGATGGCTCATTTTGCCGACAAGGAAGAAATCGGGAGTGCGGGTGCCACCGGCGCCGATTCCCTCTTTCTAGAAAATTTTACCGCCGAGTTGATCCAAATCACTTCGCCTCGGACCCCGCATCTGGATGTGCTGCGCTGCCTCAGTCGGTCACGGGCGTTATCCGCGGATGTGAACGCCGGTCTCGATCCCGACTATCAGGAAGTCCATGAAAAAAGAAACGCGGCAAGAATCGGATATGGCATCTGTCTGTCCAAATTCGGCGGCTCAGGGGGAAAGTACGACTCCAGCGATGCCGACGTTGATTATTTGGGCTGGTTACGGCTCATGTTCAACAAACATGACGTGGCCTGGCAGGCCGGTGAGCTGGGCAAGGTTGACGAGGGGGGAGGCGGCACCGTGGCCAAGCACATGGCCAAATATGGGATGGATATCATCGACTGCGGCCCTCCGCTCCTGTCCATGCACTCGCCCTTTGAAATTGCCCATAAGGGTGACCTGTACATGACCTATCGCGCCTTTAAGACGTTTTTCTCCTCGGATTGGGACTGATTGCCGGTTGCTGGTTGCTCGTTACACGTTACTTGTTACACGTTACTTGTTACTTGTTGCTCGTTGCTTGTTGCTCGTTGCTTGTTGCTGGTTATTTGTTGGTTGCCGGTCGCTCGTTGTCGATCGCTTTATATGAGTAACCGGACACAATCAGAACAGTCAGAAGCAGCCGTGTGGCGCAGATCATCTTTATCCAACTGTTGACCTCCTCTCATAAGGACTACCCGATGCAGACCGGACGCGCTCTAAGACTGAAAAGGATCTTCAAAAAGGACGGCAAAGCCGTTATCGTGGCCATAGACCACGCCTTGATTGCCGGGAATATGCCTCCCCTGGCCAAACCGGCCCAGTTGATTGCGGCACTGGTCAAGGGTGGCGCCGATGCCTTATTGCTCACGCGGGGGATGATCCGTCACGGCCTCCCGGCATTTAGCCGGCAATGCGGCGTTATTTATCGTATCTCTGGAGGTTTTACCCTGCTCACCGATCCGGCCGCGTTTAAGGAGCGGATTATCTCGGCCCCGGAAGAAGCCCTGCGGTTAGGCGCCGATGGCGTGGCCGTGACCATCAAGTTTGGCCACGAACTGGAAGGCCAATTCATGGAGCAAGCTTCCCGGGTGGCCGATTCCTGCGCCGCCTGGGGGTTACCCTTACTGATTGAGGTGATGGTCCGCGGGGCCATGGTCGAGAAGTGGGGCCAATTGGAGGCCCTGAAAATCGCGGCTCGGGGAGCGGTGGAACTGGGGGCCGACCTGGTCAAGATCCAGTATCAAGGCCCGCCGGAGAAATTCGCCGAATTAATCGAACTTTGCCCTGTCCCGGTGGTTGTCCTGGGCGGGGAAAAGGCCCCGGTTAAGGAGGTCTTCGAGCTGGTCAGGGGAGCGGTGGCGGCCGGTGCGGCCGGCGTGGCCATGGGGCGCAACATCTGGGGCCATACCGACGTGCCCCGCATGACGCGGACCTTAGCCGGACTGGTCCACAACCGCTGGTCGGAAGAAAAGGCATTGGAATACCTTGAGCAATAACTGCCGGGCGGCATTGGAATACCTTGAGCAATAACTGCCGGGCGGGAGCGCTCCAGGCCGGTGTCTTCGGACATCGACCGGCTGAATATAAAACAAACCCCACCTGACAGAGTCAAGCGGGGCTGTACCAGGCATTGTTTTGGTCCCGGTGGTGACATGGAGTTATCAGGAATTGACAGCCGGCCGGGGTAACCAGTCTTGCGTGTCGAAGTCCATAAAGATTCTGACCGTGTGGCGGAAATCACTGCCCGGTCGATTATTTCTGGCCTCCATCCCCGGCCACGAGACTGGGGCAAGGACCATATTCCATTTTGGTCAATGTCCCAAGATTGCCTGGATCAGACACGCGAATGATTAAAACCCGTCCAAACGTTATCGCCATGGTGGCCATGGTCAGATACTGATCTACTTTAGCCGCAGGTATGATAAAGCGACGACCATCCGTCC
>JADFYN010000042.1:0-5205 GCA_015233055.1 Deltaproteobacteria bacterium | reverse complement strand
ACAATGACGGGATGGCCAGTAACACGATTACGAAAATGACAAACCACATACAGTGTCTTTTGCTTTGCTTCATCGTTGTCCCTCCCCAGATAGTTTTGTTTGAACTGCATCGGTGATGGCATTAACGTCAAGTTGGATCATTTGGATCAGTCGCCCAAGCGATTGGGCATCATGCTATCAGCCCGGCGTGGAATTGTAAATAGGTAGATTAGCTCATTTCTATGGGTAAATTCCCCGGTAGGACGGGAAGACATCGTGACCAGGTAAATAATAAAATCCGCCCTTCCCGATTTAGGTTTAATCACCTCCTCACGGTCACACCGCGATTATTATATTTTTGGATAGGAACCAACCTGCTGAATCAATTGCCTGATCCAGGACGAATTCGCGACCGGGGCCGGAGGTTGGTGTTTTTTCTTGACTGTCTCGGGTGTCGGCCTTATATATATCTAGTTTGCTTGGCTGTAGAATCGCGCTTTCGGGCGTGGCAGGTAGACCGACATGACGAGCGTCTGGTCGCACAGGCTGATTTACGGAAGTCTTATGGCCCAAAGACGTGAACGCTCGACATCCATTAACCCAAACCGCGAATATCGTGATTAGCAGGAGTTCCTATGCCTTGGGATTGGGACAAACTACAGAAGAAAAGACGCCGCGTCATGGGCGGAGGACCGGGCGGAGACGGCAACCCTTCGCCGGAAGTTGACGACATCTTTGATAAGGTTAAAAAATACAGCGGCCGGAAACCAAGTATCCCGATCATTGTATTGGTCGTCATCGTTCTATGGGGGCTGTCCGGAATCTACATCGTCGCCCCGGACGAAAGCGGCGTCGTCAAACGATTTGGAAAATTTATTTACACCACCGCCCCTGGACCGCATTATCACCTGCCCATGCCTATTGAAGATGTCACCAAAGCCAAAGTGACCCAGGTCAAACGGATAGAGATCGGCTTCCGAACCATCAGTCCGCCGCCCAATGCCCGCTATCAGCCAATTCCCGAAGAAGGCCTGATGCTGACCGGAGATGAAAATATTGTCGATATTCAGTTCATCGTTCAATACAAAGTGAAAGATGCGGCTGATTACGAATTCAATGTGTTAATGCCGGACAAGGTCCTTAAAGCCGTGGCTCAGTCGGCCATCAGGGAAATCATGGGCCGGAGCAAAATAGACGAAGTGCTCACCACCGACAAAAACCGCATCCAGATTGAATCAAAGAACCTGGGACAGTCCATAATGGATCAGTATGGAGCCGGAACAACAATTGTGGCCGTCCAACTGCAGGACGTTCATCCCCCGCAACAGGTCGTCAATGCCTTTAAAGACGTGGCCAGCGCCAAAGAAGATAAAATTAAAGTGATTAACGAAGCCCAGGGATATCAAAATGATATCTTGCCCAAGGCCAAGGGCCAGGCATCCAAAATCATATATGAAGCAGAAGCTTATAAAGCCACCAAGGTCAATGCCGCACTCGGCGATGCCAACCGGTTCCTCCAACAATTGACCGAATATAAAAATGCCAAAGATATCACCAGGAAAAGGATGTACATTGATGCCTTAGAAGGTGTTATGTCCAATTCCACCAAAATCATCTTAGACGATAAGATTCAACGAAATGTCTTGCCCTTTTTGCCTTTGACCGGTCTGCCCGGTGAAAGCGCCAAGACACCAAAAGCAGGAGCGGAATAATGAGAATGAAAGCTGGTCCGACTATTCTAGTAGTTGTTGCGGTATTGGTCCTGCTTAACATGGCCGTTTACTCGGTCGATCAAACTCAACAAGCCATTGTGGTTCAATTGGGCAAGCCGGTGGGCGATGTCCGTGGACCCGGACTCCATTTCATGATTCCATTTATCCAACAAGTTATCTTCTTCGACAAGAGAGTCCTGGTCTATGATGCCGCCCCGGCTGAAATACTGACCAGGGATAAAAAAAATCTGGTGGTCGACAATTTTTCCATGTGGCGCATTGTTGATCCATTAAAATTTTTCCAAACGGTCCGGGACATAAACGGCGCCCAGGCCAGGTTGGATGACATCGTTTACTCCCAACTCCGGGTAACTTTAGGAAACTTTGACTTAACGGAATTGATTTCAGGCGTCCGGGGCAAAGTGATGGACGTGGTCACCAAAAACAGTGATCAAATTGCGGTAGGTTACGGCGTTAGAATCCTGGATGTCCGGATCAAGCGGGCCGATCTCCCAGCGGAGAACGAACGGCACGTCTTCGGTCGAATGGAAGCGGAACGTCATCGCCAGGCCAAAAAATATCGATCTGAAGGTGAGGAAGAATCTTTAAAACTCAAGGCCGACGCTGACCGGGAGCGGTCCGTTATCCTGGCCGAGGCCAAGCGCAAAGCCGAAGAAATCATGGGAAAGGGCGATGCCGAAGCGACCAAGGTGTATGCCCAGGCCTTGCAGCAGGATCCTGAATTCTATGCCTTTTCCAGAATGTTGTCGTCTTATGATAAAGCCCTCAAATCCGATACGACATTGGTCTTGACTCCGGATTCTGAGTACTTGAGATACCTTAAATCTTCCTCCTCTAAATAGCGTCTCGATCCGCTAGAAGTTAAAACTACTTCGGGGCTGAAACCGGCACAGGGCGTCAAAAAAAGTCTTTCCTTTTGACCCCTTGATCCGACTTCAGCCCCGGTCTACTCTAATGCCCAACGAGCTCGCCTATGGAACCCAACGAATCAACCCCAAAATCTGATGGATCGGCCTCACTCAAAAAGAAGGATTCCTTTATGGACATCATCATCGTACTTTTGGTCGTGTGTGGATTTTATGCCCTAAATGTCTATATCTTACCAAAGCTGGGCATAAGTACGTGATTCAAAAACAGTTGCCGGATCGGTGATTCGGCCCCAAAAACAGAAGATATCAATAAACCGAAATCAAATACGAATCGTTAGCCGCGCCTGGTCAGGGATACGTACCGGTCCAAGCTATTCCCCGCCCCTCTATGTTTCAGTTTCCAGAATGATGAGGCTGATAGGTCGGCCGCTCCCCCATTCTCCTTAGCCTACTTCCTTGGTACGCCAACATCAGGTGTTGTAGTCTGTTAACCCGTTGACCCACCATTGTTTGGGTTGTTCTTTGGGTAAACCGGAGGAAGCGGCACGATCTACCCCCTCAGCCACACTTAAAGCAAGCTTAGACATCCATGATATGGGAAAATGGATGCGCCGTTCAGGATCATCATCATAGTTAGAATAACTTATTACATCAATACGTTCCGTCATTGGCCACGAATCTGCTCTCTCCCCCGTCCTGCCCTCGTGGACATATCCACACCTAATCTCTTTATACAGGAGGTTCGCGTAACTATGGTCCCTCAATTCCTTGAGGTTTAGCTTCTGACATTCCCCTTGAATTTCGGACTCCGATTTATCAACTTCATCGCCCCAGAGGATCTCATATGAATTGCACTTAGGAAAAATCTTTCGTATCGCTTCACCTTTCTCATAACGCTTCCTAATTCGCAAACACGTTTCTGAGGGAAGGCTGGGTTGCCCATGACATCCGGGACCCAAAGCATTATACTTCTTAATACGTAAGAACCTTTCTAAGTGCGGTATAGTTACCCGAGTCACATTACGGTGATTTGGAGCAAAATCATTTAGCAACTGCACTCGTAAACGCCTTTCCAAAAGCGGGATGCTTACCCGAGTCACATTAAGGTAATCTGGGGCGAAATCCTTTAGCAACTGCACAAAACGAACCCTGTCTATGTAGTCGCCTGGCCACACCTCCGCCGCAAGCGCACTTAGAGTGGCGCTATGGATAATAGCCGCGTCACAAGAAGACCCGCCGCACTCACGAGCATTAAGTTTAAGTGCGATCTCGTTCTTTCTCTGCGCCCATTCCGTTCGCCAAGTATCCATGCAATTTCATCTACCTTCAGCATTACCTATTCCGCGGACAGGCGACGCTGCATCTCCGCCCAGTCGGTCTTGGCCAGGTCCACAATCCGCTTTCCGCGGTCGAATTCCAGTTGCATTCCTTCCCAGTTGGGGCGGCGGATGATCTTTTGCATCAACAGCCCGTCATCATCAAACCCCCGCGGTAACAGACCGCCCAATAAATAGCCCCTTTGCCGAAGATGATCCACGGCAGCCGCCACCCAGGGCCAGGATAGCTTCAGCCAGACCTGGATGACCACGACGCCCCGGCTCCGGAGGGCAGCCTCTTCCTGGTCGATGGCCGCGGCAAAATCCTGACCCGCATCATGGACGGCCAGGCGGGCCACCTGGGCGAAGTCAAAGACCTGGGTGACTATTCGGGTCTTGATCTGGGCAGGTAGTCCTTCTTGGGATGAAAGCAGATCACGGGTGTCGTCCAGGCCACCGTAGATGTATTCGAGAGCCTCCTGATAGACCTGAGGCAGATAAACAGTGTGCGGCCGGGGAATCAAGGTCATGAATTCCACCAGGTTCGATACCCGGCCGGTAGCCGACTTTTCTTTGGCATAGGCTGAAGCCGGCATGAGATCCACCTCGACGGCCTGGGTTATCCAGCCCACGGTCCGGCACGCCTTCTGAGAGAATACGTGATTTAAAACAGATTCACCATAAATTCCGGCGATCCCGAATTTCTTGGCCCCGACCTCCTGGCCGTGGATGATCATTTGGGAAAAAATACCGTGGCCCCCGCGGTACCCCGGTGCGACCACCCCAGAGCCGGATTCCCTGATGACATCGGAGGCGGCACTGCAAAACAGGGCGTTGTGGCCGACGATATCGCCTTTGGGCGTCCGGGCCACCGAAGAGATAGTCCGGCCCGCGGCATTTTCCGCGGTCAGAAGGTCAGGATCAATATATGTCTTGATCGGGTAGTCTTTCCCATAGACCATGAGGAAAAGCCCGGCCACTCCGGCGGCGTCCTCAGGGCGCAAGAGGTCTATCTCCCAGCTCTGGCCTGGTTCAATTACATGCTCCGGTGAAACCATTTTCACGAGTATCTCCTCGACTAAAGCTTTAATCGTCAAATGAGCGGCTACCGGGCACGGTTCTTTCAGCCCAGTCCGCCTTGGCCAGGTCCACAATCTGCTTTGCGCGGTCGAATTCCAGTTGCATTCCTTCCCAATTGGGGCGGCCGATGATCTTTTGCATCAACAGCCCGTCATCATCAAACCACCGCGGTAACAGACCGCCCAAGAAATAGCCCCTTTGCCGAAGATGATCCACGGCAGCCGCCAC
>JADFYN010000429.1:2404-2866 GCA_015233055.1 Deltaproteobacteria bacterium | reverse complement strand
GCCGGCCAGGTAACCATGGTCTGCTTAGAAAATGAAGTAGAAATGCCGGCCTCGCCCTGGGAAGTGGAAGAGGCGACTGAAGAAGGCATCAAAATCATGTATCGCCGGGGCGTGAAAGAATTTGTCGTCAAGAACGGCAAGGTGTCCCAGATTGTGTTAAAGACGGTGGCCCGCGTGTTCGACGAGAACAAGCGCTTCAGCCCCACCTATTACGAAGATCAACTGACCCCCGTGGATGTGGACAACGTCATTGTGGCCATCGGTCAACGTCCGGACGTCGGCTTCATTTGCGGCGAAAGTTCCTTAGATCAAATTAAAGTCACCCGCCGCGGGACCATCGAAGTCGACCCGGTGACATTAGAAACGGGACGTTCCGGCGTGTTTGCCGGCGGCGATTTGGTTACCGGGCCCTGGATTGCCATCGGAGCCGTCGCAGCCGGAAAAAAGGCGGCCGAATCCATC
>JADFYN010000429.1:1904-2374 GCA_015233055.1 Deltaproteobacteria bacterium | reverse complement strand
GCGGGAAGGCCGGGAACCCTCCGAAGAGATACCCCTTGACCAACGGGATTACCGGGTTATCACCGACGACATTCCCAGAGTGGACCGGGCCGAAATGCGCATGATGGAAGCCGAAGCGCGAGTCAAAGGCTTCGACGAAATCGCCCTGGGCTTTAGCGAAGAAGAAGCCAAAACCGAGGCGGCTCGATGTCTTAATTGCGGTTCTTGCTGCGAATGTTTCCAATGCGTAAAGGCCTGTTTGGCTGGAGCGGTGTGCCACGAAGATCAGGCGAAAGACCTGGACATCGAAGTCGGCTCAGTCATTCTGGCCCCCGGTTTTGAGGCCTATGATCCCAAACCCTACGAAATCTACCACTACGCTAAATATACAAATGTCGTGACCAGCCTGGAATTCGAACGAATTCTGTCTGCCTCCGGTCCTTATCAGGGGCACCTGGTCCGGCCTTCGGATAACAAAGAACCAAAAAAAA
>JADFYN010000429.1:1151-1844 GCA_015233055.1 Deltaproteobacteria bacterium | reverse complement strand
CTACTGCTCCTCGGTATGCTGCACGTACGCCATAAAAGAAGCCATTATCGCCATGGAGCATAGCCACGATCCTTTGGAAACATCCATTTTCTATATGGATATGCGGACCTACGGTAAGGATTTCGAGAAGTATCTGAATCGGGCTAAAGATGAACGAGGCGTCCGGTTTATCCGCAGCCGGGTTCATACCATCGATCCCGTCCCCGGCAGCGATGATCTGTCCATCGCCTATGCCACCCCGGAAGGCGAAGTAATCAACGAAACCTATGACATGGTCGTCTTGTCCGTGGGCATGCAGACACCCCAGCAGGTCAAGGATTTGGCCGGGCGGCTGGATGTCAAGATGAATAAACATAGTTTTGCCGAAACGGACTCCTTTAAACCGGTGGCGACTTCCCGTGAGGGCGTTTATGTTTGCGGTGTCTTCCGGGATCCCAAAGACATCCCCATCTCCGTAATGGAAGCCAGCGCCGCAGCCTCTGACGCCACCAGGATTTTGGCCCCGGCTCGATTTTCGCTGACCACGATCAAAGAGTTGCCGATGGAGATCGACGTTACCGGCCAGGAACCCCGGATCGGGGTGTTTGTCTGCAACTGCGGCATCAACATCGGCGGCGTGGCGGATGTCCCGGCTGTTCGAGAATATGCCAAGACACTGCCCTATGTGGTCCATTTGGAAGACAACCTCTTCAC
>JADFYN010000429.1:0-1128 GCA_015233055.1 Deltaproteobacteria bacterium | reverse complement strand
GGATGAAAATAACCATCAAGGAAAAGGGGATCAACCGGGTGGTGGGGGCTTCCTGCTCGCCGCGGACTCACGAGCCGTTGTTCCGAGAGACCATCCGGGAAGTTGGGTTGAATATTTACCTCTTTGAAATGGCCAACATCCGCGACCAAAACACCTGGGTCCATCAGAGTGAACCGGCCAAGGCCACAGCTAAGGCCAAAGACCTGGTCAGGATGTCCGTGGCCAAGGCGGCCTTGATTGAGCCGCTGAGTCAGATATCCCTGGGCCTGGTCAAGACCGCGTTGGTTGTCGGTGGCGGTGTCTCCGGTATGGAATCCGCTCTGTCCTTTGCCGATCAAGGCTTTCCGGTGCATCTGGTCGAAAAAACCGACATCCTGGGTGGTAATGCCAATCTCCTCCAGACTACCTGGATGGGAGAAAAGATCGCTCCGTATGTCCAATCCTTGATCGACCGGGTGAAGAATCATCCGCTCCTGACCCTGCACATGAATCATGAGGTGCTGGGCGCGTCCGGTATTATCGGTAATTTCTCCAGTACCATTGGGGAAAAAGGACGCCCCGAAACCAAGAAAACAATCGAGCACGGGGTCATCGTCTTAGCTACCGGTGGCCATGAGTATAAACCGACTGAGTATCTCTACGGCGAAGATAATCGGATCATGACCCACCTGGAAACGGATGTCGCCATTAGAGACAACGACCCCAGGGTGGCCAACCCCAAATCGGTCGTCTTTATTCAGTGCGTGGGTTCCCGGATTCCGGAAAGACCGTATTGCTCCAAGGTGTGTTGCGCCCATTCCATCGAGAACGCCGTTCACTTCAAAAAGAAGAATCCTGATACTCAAGTTTACGTGCTGTATCGTGATATCCGGGCCTACGGCTTCCGTGAAGATATCTATAAAGAAGCCAGGGAACTGGGCGTTATCTTTATCCGGTATGACCTGGAGAACAAGCCGGTGTTGGAGAAGAATGCCGACGGCAGCCTCAGCCTGACGGTTGTGGATCACGTCATCATGCGGCCCATTCTGCTAAATCCTGACCTGGTATGCCTGGCCAGCGCCATTCTGCCAAACGAAGTCAAAGGACTAACTGAAATATACAAAGTTGCTCTCAACGCCGAAGGCTTTT
>JADFYN010000428.1 GCA_015233055.1 Deltaproteobacteria bacterium | reverse complement strand
GACCGGAGGCTGGTCTCAGACCGGCGATTCCCATGACCGCCATGACTATTGATACAATCAGAATAGCCGGTAACAGCAAGCCTAAATGACGGTTGACCATTATCTCCTCATTGGGGCGGGTTAGTCAGGATAGCCGCATGATTTTTTTAAAATCGTCAAATCCAAATAAGTAGGGGACCCCGGCAGCGGCCGGTGTTATTCATGGAAGAAATTTCCAGGCCGATCCAAGACGGTCATGGCGTTTTCATAAGAGTCCCAAGGGGGAGGGCTAGGTTAGCCCAGGGTGGAGCCCCAATGCTGTTGAATTAGTACAACGATGCCATGGGGATACACCTGTAGGGGCGACGCATGCGTCGCCCCTACGGCACGCGTTGCCCCAATACCCAGGGCGTTGCCGCTGGGCTAACATAGTCCGCCCCCTTGAGGCTTATTTACCTTATTTATTCAATTAGATAATACTTTTACAAAAAATATTTCATGAATTTGCCCGGCAGGGTCTTCAAGAATTCTTTGACGGCCTCTAAAGTGTCATGGGAAAGTTTCAGGATCACGGTCTCCATACTAACTCCTTGATTAAATAAGCTACACCAGGCAATCAATAGTCGCTATTCTAACCCAATGCGTCCTAATTGGCAAGGGAATTCCGGTAGTTTTTCTGGGTGATCGCGTTGTGCCGGAACGGGCTGAACCACCCGCGCTGTTTTTTTGTTTCTTTTGTTTGAAAACTGAGATATTTTAGATGCCGATTCTTACTTAGCGTCGCGTCAGGCCGCAACCGGGGAACCAATGATTCCCAACCTGTCATTCCGAACGAATGTGAGGAATCTTAAGATTTCTCGCTTCGCTCGAAATGACAAAAGGGAGCCGTGAAGTTCATAAAGTTAGGCCAACAGGAAAGGCAATGTATGTGTATGACTGACGAAACAATTATTGAGCTTATTTCCGGGCTGGTGGCGGCCCAGGTGGACGCCCACGAGATTTTCATCAGCCGAGGATCGTCCTTTGCCGTCGGCATCAAAGAGGGCGAGATAGATTTATTCAAGGATTCTGACTATCTGGGCGTGGCCCTGCGGATCTTGCAGCAGCACAGACCGGGATTCGCCTACTTAGGCGGGTTCACCGAAGCCCTGGCCCGGACCATGGTGGCCGAAGCCATCGGCGTAGCCCAATCGGCGACCGCGGATAAGGCCGTGTTTTTTCCGGCTCCCCCCGCAACCGGGTACCCCGAAGTGGCCGGGTTCGATGCCACCCTGGCCGATGAACCACGGGAAGTCAAGGTGGCCCGAGCCAGGATCCTGGAATCCGAAGCCCTGGCCGTTGATCCCCGGATCAAGAAGGTCCGGTCCGCCCAGTATCGGGAGGCCGAGTTTACGGTGACGCTGGCCAATTCCACCGGGCTCCGGGCGACCCAACAGGGGACCGTGGTCTCAGTGAGTGTGGACACCGTGGCCGCGGACGAATCCGGGTCCGAGATGGGCTGGGATTACCAGGCCGCCCGCCAGGTCGCCCGGCTGGATCCGGTCGCGGTGGCTCGATGCGCCGCCCAGCGCGCCCTTGACAGTTTGGGCGGAAGAGCCGTGGGTTCCCGCAAGTGTCCAGTCATATTTACTAATCAGGTAGTCATTGATCTTTTGGGAGTACTGGCCGCCTCGTTCAGGGGAGATAACGCGGCCAAGGGAAAATCATTGCTCAAAGACCGGATGGGCGACCTGGTCTTTTCACCGCAATTGACCATTATCGACGACGGGTTGTACCCCGGTGGGGTGGCCGTTTCAGCCTTTGACGACGAAGGCGTACCTTGCCGGGAGACCCGATTAGTGGAAAGCGGCCGGGTGTCTTCATTTATTTATGACACTTATTGGGCCGGCCGGACTGGAGGCGAGTCCACCGGTAATGCCAACCGGGGCGACTTCAAGACCCCACCCTTCGTCTCAGTCTCTAACTTGTATATTAAACCGGGGGCCACTGCTTTTGTCAGCCTGCTCAGTCAGATGCATGAAGGACTGGTGGTTGAAGAATTAATGGGCATTCATACGGCTGATCCCATTTCCGGAGATTTTTCGGTCGGCTGTTCAGGGTACTGGGTCGAGGGCGGGACCAGGTCCTTTCCGGTCCGGGGGGCGGCGATATCCGGGAACGTTATCGATCTGTTCGGGAAGATCGGGATAGTGGGCAACGACCTGCGTTTTTACGGCCGCGAAGGCGCCCCCAGTCTCCTGATAGATGAAATCAGCCTGAGTGGTGACGGCGCTTAAGGCATCTATATCGCCTTGGTGGAGGCAGGCCGGGAGTCCCGGACCTGTTGTTTCCCATTCCGGTCCCGAATCATTTGGAGGGCGTCTACAATCACCTCACGGAGTTCCGGACCGGCCTCGGTCAGCATGTTTTCCAACTCCAGGGCGATGGTCCCATCACCCACCATGCCTAACAAACAGGCGGCATCTCCCCGGACGTTCTCTTCGGCGTGGGACAGCATGGCCGTAACCACAGGGATGATCCTGGGAATCAAGTCGGGTTGGCGATCAAAGATGTCCTCCAGCACGACCATCACGCCCATCCGGGTGGGCCACTCGTCATAACCCAGCAAGTTGATGAAAGCCGGATCGATCTCCCCTTGCTGAATGAAGTCATCGGCAATCCGGCAGGCGTCCCCGATTTTAAGGGACCAATACCAGGTTTCTTCGTTTATGTTCTCCGCCATGGTCGGATTATCTCTCGTTGTCTGATTGAGTTGATCAGGTGCATCCCAATGTCATTACCATGAAAATATTCCTGGGGTTAGGCCGGACGTTGGGTATAGGTATCCCACCCCTTCCCAGAAGGGTCTCAGATGCCGGCTATAGGCGATTTCCGGCCTGATTTCCTGCTATTG
>JADFYN010000427.1 GCA_015233055.1 Deltaproteobacteria bacterium | reverse complement strand
ACCCGCCTTGGCCACTCCTTCCACATTCTTGGTCAGCAATTCTTTATAATCAGCCCAGGGAAAAGAGGCCGCAACCGAGCCACCCAAGGCGTGCGCCGCTTTGATCAACACATCACCAGGGTTGGTCACCTGGCATTGGGCCTCCACCACCGGCCGGCTGATGCTGTAGACCGGGAATTGCATACCGGGAGGCGTGGTATGGTCGTCCCATCCTTCCAGGTAGTTCGGTCCGGGCAGGACCAGATCTGCCATGGCTGTAGTCTCATCCATATATGGGGACAGGCTGACCACGAAGGGGATCTTTTCCAAGGCCCGGTTGAAATCACCGTTTTCGGCGCCGTAGCAGGGGTTGGCATGGTAGACGATCAAGGTGGAGATAAGCGGAGTGCTGGTCCGGGTGACTGCCCGAGCCATGGGGTAGAAGAGTTCTTTGGTCAGAGGGTAGCGTCTGGTTCTGGCTTCATCAAGCCGGGGATTCTCGTTACCTTTCTTCGCAATTTCATCAAGAGCCGTTTCCGGCCAGGCGGCAATCGGAGTCGGAGAGGTCAGGACCATCCCGCCTTCCCGGTTGATGCTGCCGACCAGGGCATTCAAGGCATTGACCGCCATGAGATCAAACAACCTGCCCGGCATACTGCCCTTGCCTTTGCCGTAAACAGCTACCGCCGGTTTAGTGGAGGCGAAGTCGTTGGCCAGGGCGACGATCTTTTCGGCCGATACCCCGGTCAAAGAATACACTTCTTCGGGGGTGTAATCTTTAAGGACCATCTCTTTAAATCCCTGATGAGGTCCCTTGTCGTCCGACCAGTTTTCGAAGCCGAAGCAGTGTTGGCCGACAAAATCCTTGTCGTACTTGCCGTCTTTTATAATCACATGGGCCAGACCCAAAGCCAGTGCGCCCTCAGTCCCGGGTTTAACACTGATCCATTGATCCGCCTTAGAGGCCGTCAGGGTCGATGAAGTATCGATCTGGACGATCTTGACCGGTTCGCCGTTGTTCTTGTCCCGCCATAGCCCATTGGCCCGCATCATCCGGACCGGAGAACCCCAGCCCTCAAACAGAGCGCTACCGAAACTGAGGATGTAATGGGCCCGCTCCAGATCAAAACCCAGTGACTTACCTGCGCCCATGGTCAATTCAACGGCCATCTCGTTGGTGTCGTCAGCGGAGGGAATGGTAAAGGCATTGGGAGACCCGAAAGCTTTCAGGAACCTGGCCAACAACCGCGGCATTGATCCATCCTGCCGGCCGGTAATCGAGGCCAGGGCCTGGGGTCGGCCGGAATCACGAATCTTCTTCAGTTCGGCCACCAGCGTGTTCATGGCCTCTTCCCAGGAGATGCGTTCCCATCGACCCGCCCCACGAGCTCCGACTCTTTTTATGGGGCCTGGGACCCGAATACCTTCATGCTTCTGGGGGGCGAAAACTTCCCCGGCCAGTCCCAAGGCGGTTTCCGTGATCTCTGTGGCGGATTTGTTTTCAAACCCTCCCAGCGAGTATAACAACTGGAGTCCGGCTGCGCCCATGGGACAAATTCCACCACGGTTAACCGGGTGCTCAGGGTTTCCTTCGATCTTGACCGCCCGCTTCCCATCTATTACGCGAACCTTAATGCCGCAGCCGCCGGGGCAAAGACTGCAGACGGTATTTACGTAAGTTGCCTCTCCCTTGTCCGGGACCGGAACCCAGGGCCAATTCTGCGTCCAAATGGCAGAGTCGTCCATGAGTTTCCACGGAATGGGGGTTAGGTGGAGGCCGGCAACCGCGCCCACGGCTAGTTTTATGAAACCTCGTCTATCAATCTTCATAACTAATTGGCTCCCTTGAATTCGATAGGGCGAACATCCGGGTAAAGGATGTTATTATTATGCTCCCGGGGTGGCTATTTGTGGCAGACGAAACAGGCATTGCTGGTCTTATTCTTGTCATGACATTCGCCACAGTCATCCATTTTCATCCGATCCCAGGTGTTAAACTTAATTCCGGAAATACGGCGACCCCAAATATCGATGCTGTACCCGGTAATCCGATTCTTTTTGTAGACGCGTGGCTGCTCGCTGGTCCCGATGGGGCCGTGGCAGGTTTCACATTTCTGCTGTCCCATCTTAACGTGGGCCGCATGGGAAAAATAGACACAATCCGGTTGTTTGGAGTAGACGAGCCAGGGAATCTCCTTCCCCTCTTCCGTCAACTTCTGCCCGTAAGCCTGGAACTTCTTCTCGGCCTCGGACTTACCCTGCAGGCTTTCATGGCAATCCATACACCTGGCCAACTTAGGGATTCCGGTGAAGGTGCCGTCTGGCCTGAAGGCATGGCATTCGTCGCAGCCCATCCCCGCGTTTTCGGTGTGTGCCTTGTGGTTAAATGGGACCGGCTGCTCCATAGAACGATAGAGCACGGCCGGAAAGATCACCCAGCCCACAAAAAGGGCGCCCACGAAGCCGACGACACAGAGAAACCAACCAATTACAGCCGGGGAATACTCTTTCTTTTCTGCTTTCTCCATAGACTCACGCCTCAAATCTGGTAGTAATAGTTAATTAATTTCTGCCCTGGCCGATGTTTCCACGTCCTATTCTTTGGAAGTGACCGTTGACCGTAGCATTATCAACAATGCGGGAACTTTTAACCCAATAGTCAGGCTTTTGTCAAGAAAAAAAGGCAAAAAAAACGTTGCGTCACCGAGACCGACCAGTCACCCGGACCACTGCTTCCGTCTGCATCGAAATGCTCCTGCACCTCACACCATTCATAAACCGGGGTTCACCGTCCGATCATCCATCCGGTCTGGACACACATCGGCCATGCTCGCTTTTCTGAGGAACTCAACATCCCGATTTACTAAGATTTTTCATCTAACCTCTTGACATTCTCA
>JADFYN010000426.1 GCA_015233055.1 Deltaproteobacteria bacterium | reverse complement strand
GTCGTCTTCAACGAGTAACCAGTACAAGCAATGGGCAACAGGCGTTTTCAGAGTCGTCAATTATAGCCCTGCCAAGTATGTTTGTTTAAATTGCCTGGAGCTAACCGATGAGGCAGAAATCGCTTGATGAGATAAGATCGGTTCAAAATATTACCGTGCCACGCATTGAAGAATTAACTATCAATAATTACAGGGCACTGAAGTCTTTACAACTGAAACGTCTCACCCCATTGACTGTTTTCTTGGGTCCTAACGGCAGCGGCAAATCAACTGTTTTTGATGTCTTTGCCTTCCTGGCTGAATGCTTTTCCGTCGGGCTAAGAAAAGCCTGGGACCGACGTGGCAGATTCAAAGAACTTCGGACACGCGGCGCTGAAGGGCCGATTGAAATTGAGCTTAAGTACCGAGAAAAGCCCGCATCGCCTATCATCACCTATCATCTGGCTATTGAAGAAGGGACGAAGGGCCCCTATGTGTCTGTGGAATCACTTCAATGGCGACGAGGACAAAGTGGTAAGCCATTCAAGTTTCTTGATTTCACGAAAGGGGCTGGTCTCGTTGTCAGCGGGGACGAACCGGACGAGAAGGACCAGGACCAACGCATCGAGGAGCAATTGGATTCCCCTGAAATGATTGCGGTCAATACCCTTGGTCAGTTTGCCAAACACCCTCGAGTTAGCGCCTTGCGGCGGTTCATTACAGGATGGTATCTGTCTTACCTCACAGCCGATAACACCAGGGCATTGCCTGAAGCCGGACCTCAAGAACGATTATCAGCTTCGGGTGACAACTTACCCAATGTGATCCAATACCTGAGAGAGCAACACGAAAGCCGCCTTGAGCAAATATTACGCAAACTATCTCGTCGCGTCCCCAGGTTGGAGAAAGTTGAGGCGGAGTTCTTAGCGGACGGCAGACTGTTGTTAAAGATTAAAGACGCTCCATTCGAAAAGCCGATTCTGGCCAAATTCGCCTCCGACGGAACACTCAAGATGCTGGCGTATCTCATTGTGCTCTATGACCCCGAACCACCACCTTTGGTCGGCATTGAAGAACCGGAAAACCACCTCCATCCCCGGCTCTTGCCGGAACTGGCCGAAGAGTGCCGGTCGGCCTCGGCCCATACCCAATTGATGGTCACCACCCATTCGCCGTTTTTTGTCAACGGGCTAAAACCCAAAGAGCTATGGGTGCTCTATCGCAATGAATCAGGATACACCCAGGCCCGACGGGCTTCAGAAATACATGGAATCAAAGAATTCATGCAGGAAGGTGCCAACCTGGGCCACCTCTGGATGGAGGGACATTTCGGAGTGGGCGATCCCCTGACAGCCTCGGGCGGACCTAAAAATTAGAGCTTGACCACACAATACCAGCGGAGGCCAACCCCTCATGCACCTCGAAATTCTTGTGGAAGAGCCATCAGCCGAAGCCGCCCTACAAAATCTTCTGCCGGCCATTATTGACCAAGAAGTCACCTTTGCCATTCACGCCCACCAGGGCAAACCCGATTTACTTAAAAAATTGCCTGGCAAACTTAAGGGTTACCAGGCGTGGCTACCACCGGATGGGCGAATTGTGGTCTTGGTGGACAGAGACGAAGAAGATTGTGAGAGTTTGAAGGCCGGTCTGGAACAAATCGCCCGTGATGTGGGCCTGACAACCAGGTCGATGGTCGGCCCCGGGCCTACGTTTCAGGTGCTCAACCGCCTGGCTATTGAAGAGCTGGAGGCCTGGTTTTTCGGTGACATAGAAGCACTCCATAGGGCGTACCCGCGCATCCCTCTCAACCTTAGAACCAAGGCCAAATTCCGCGATCCGGATGCCATCGCCGGGGGCACCTGGGAAACTTTGGAACGAGAGTTGCAGAGAAAAGGATATCACCGCGGCGGATTACAAAAAATTTCAGCCAGTCGAGCCATAAGCGCCCACATGGATCCCGGCCGTAATAAATCAAAGAGCTTTCAAGTTTTTCGCCGGGGATTACTGGAATTGATTAGGTGAGCGGAGGCCATGACCCGGCATGGTAACGTTTACCTATAACCTGCAACTCCTAACTGCGGCCAAATTTAGATGAAAGGACCCTTACCTTGACAAAAGGTCAATACCCTTCCAACCAGATGACTCTCATGAATATGGAACCACTGTTGCCCAGACTGTCCGTCAATGTGGACCACGTGGCCACCCTTAGACAGGCCCGGGGGATCAATCAACCAGACCCGGTGACTGCGGCCGCCCTGGCCGAGTTGGCCGGTGCCGACGGGATCATTGTGCATCTCAGAGAAGACCGGCGCCACATTCAAGACCGCGACGTCAGGTTGCTCCGCCAAACCATCACCACCAGTATGAATCTGGAGATGGCCGCGACCGCGGAGATCGCCGGTATCGCCCTGGAGCTTAAGCCTGATATGGTCACCCTGGTCCCGGAGAAACGAGCCGAATTGACGACCGAAGGAGGGCTCGATGTCCACCACAACCGGGACGTATTGGTGCCGTATATTGAGTCCTTTAAGAAAGCCGGCATTCGGGTCAGCCTGTTCATTGATGCCGACCCCGTTCAGATCCACGCCGCCCACAAGGCTGGGGCCGACACCATCGAGATTCACACCGGGCATTACTGCGATGCCGTGACTAAAGTTGAGCGGCAGGAAATATTCAGCCGGATAGTTGAGGCGGCCAGACTGGGCGAGGAGTTGAAGTTGCATGTCCATGCCGGCCACGGCTTGAACTACCAGAATATCAAGCCATTCCTGGCTATCCCGCAAATCAAGGAATATAGCATTGGGCACAGCATCATCGCCCACGCCGTCATGGTCGGCCTGGATCGGGCGGTAAAAGAGATGATTCAACTCATCGCCACAGCCGGGTCCCGGCCTCAGGCTGCC
>JADFYN010000425.1 GCA_015233055.1 Deltaproteobacteria bacterium | reverse complement strand
CTTCATCTTCGATTATGTACGGTTCGGTCAGGACGAACACAGTGGCAATTACTTTGTCGATTCCAAGGAGGGTTTCTGGAACTCCGGCCGGGTCGAAAACCCCAACTTGGGCTATAAGCCGCGGTTTAAGGAAGGCTATTTTCCGGTTCCTCCGACCGACAAGTTCCAAGACCTGCGGACCGAGATGGTCATGGTCCTGCAAGAAGCCGGGCTGGAAATCGAAGCCCAGCACCATGAAGTGGCCACCGGCGGCCAGGCTGAGATCGATCTGAAGTTTGGACCGCTGACCAAGATGGGCGACAACTTGATGCTGTATAAGTACATTGTCAAGAACGTGGCCTACCGAAATGGTTACACCGTGACTTTCATGCCCAAACCTCTATTTAAGGATAATGGTTCGGGGATGCACGTTCACCAAAGTCTGTGGAAGGGCGGCACGCCGCTGTTCGCCGGTGATTGCTACGGTGGCTTAAGCCAGATGGCCTTGTATTACATCGGCGGCATCTTGAAGCACGCCAAGGCTCTGTGCGCGTTCACTTCACCCACCACCAATTCCTACAAGAGATTGGTGCCCGGCTACGAAGCCCCGGTAAATCTGGCCTACTCCAGCCGGAATAGAAGCGCCAGCGTCCGTATTCCCATGTACTCCGCTTCGCCCAAGGCCAAACGGGTCGAGGTCCGTTTCCCAGATCCTTCCTGCAATGGATATCTGGCCTTCTCCGCCATGCTCATGGCCGGCCTGGACGGCATCGAAAATCAAATCGATCCCGGTCAGCCGCTGGACAAAGACATTTATCATCTGTCACCGGAAGAGCTGGCTAACGTGCCCAGCACCCCAGGCTCCCTGGAAGAAGCCCTTGCAGCCCTTAAGGAAGATCATAAGTTTATGTTAAAGGGTGACGTGTTTACTCCGGACGTCATTGACACCTGGATTGAATACAAAACCGTAAACGAAGTGGACGCTCTTAAGTTGAGACCACACCCCTATGAGTTTGGCCTTTACTTTGATGCCTAAGCCGATGCTTTGTCTGTCGGTGGATTAATTTGATTACCGTTTCATTCTCCCTCCTGTCCCGGCCGGTCCGAATTTTCGGTCCGGCCTGGACTATGTTGGGGGGGGACGAGTTGTCGGTTACTCGTTACTCGTTGCTTGTTACAGGTTGCTGGTTGCTTGTTACTCGTTGTTGGTCGTCCCTGTTGATCACGGAAGTGGAACAGCTTGATATCCATGAATATAATTAAATGAATAATGAGCTAATTGGGTCAATCACAGCCAAGTCGAATAGAGATTCCTGCAAAATGAACATTTCATAAATTTGGTCGACCTCCTTGGAGTCGGTATCTCGGGGATCTCATATGGTGGAGTACGTCCACAGCTATCCATAATTGTTCCCCTTCGAGGCATAGACAACCAGTAACGAGCAACAAGTAACCAGTAACCAGCAGAAGGAGTGTGCCCATGCTCCGTGAAGACAGGCTACAGGAACTCATCAAACGGTCGGCTGACCCGACGGGGGTGTCGCCACGGCTGGAAAGGTTGATATCATCCGCCGAGTTCCCCGAGTTGGATGAAAAGAGCATGGAGCCTCTGGTGACCATCCTGGCCGCTTCTTCCTATTTTGCTCGGGTCCTGGCGGCTGATGTGTCGTTGGTGCACTGGTTGTTTCAAGACCGGTCCCTATACCAGCCGGTCCGTAAAAAGGATATCTCTGGTGAACTTGACCGGTTTATCGGCGAGAAGGCCGATTTCGATTCCCTCTGCCGGGCGTTGAGAGTGGTCAAACGCCGGGCCTTCTTAAGAATCGGTGCCCGAGACCTGCTGGGCCTGACCGGGATGCCGGAAACGACCAGGTCCCTGTCTATGCTGGCGGAGCTTTGCCTTGACCGGGCCGTAGAGATGACCACTGCGCAGTTGAAGCGTGACTACGGCACCCCGGTCCAAGAACCTGACAACGGCATCAGCAAAAAAGCCAAATTCGTCGTTATGGGTATGGGCAAGTTTTCGGGTTGGGATTTAAATTTTTCCTCCGATGTGGACTTGATCTATCTTTATTCTTCCCGCAGCGGCCAGACGGATGGGATAAATCCATTTACGGGAGACACAGTCAAACCGATTTCTTTGACAGAATTTTATAACAAACTGGCCATGTTGATTACAAAGGCTATTGGCGCACCGATTGCCGGCGAGTGGGTTTTTCGGGTGGATTTGGGCTTGCGGCCGGGGGGCAAAGAAGGTGAGATGGCCCAGACGGTGTCTTCGGCCGCCCTCCATTACCAGTTCCGTGGAGATCCCTGGGAGCGGTTGGCCTTGATGCGGGCCCGTCCGTTGGCCGGCGACCTGCTCTTGGGCAAGGTCTTTTTAGACAACATCAACTCGTTTATTTTTCGCCGTTCTCTGGATTATACGGCTATTGAAGAAATCAGAGCCCTAAAGAGGCGGATTGAGCGAGAAGGCCAAACCAGCACCAGGGCCGGGCGACTTAATATCAAGCTTTGTCACGGAGGTATCCGGTCGCTGGAGTTTTTTGTCCAGACGCTTCAGATGATCTATGGCGGACGCGTCACCGGATTGCGCAAACGCGGCACTTTGGCCGCCCTGAGAGCCTTGGTCCAGGCCGGGATCATCCAGGAAGCGGATAAGAGCCTCTTAGATGCCGGATATCGTTTCCTAAGAAACGTGGAGCACCGGCTTCAAATGTTTGACCAGCAGCAAACTCAAGACCTGCCGACCGCCCCGGAAGACCTCTACCGGTTGGCCGTAAGTCTGGGAGTTCCACTTTTTGAGGGCCGGGAAGGGGTGGCTGATTTTCTGGATACGCTTGATCGCGTCCTGGCTGATGTAAGACGATTTTTTGAACAACTTTTTCATGATCCCGAACATGAAGGCG
>JADFYN010000424.1:2421-2899 GCA_015233055.1 Deltaproteobacteria bacterium | reverse complement strand
ATAATCACAACAAGCAATTATCAAACGTCATCTCAAAAAGGGACAACCATGACCATTCTAAGTCTATCAGCCGGTGCCAACGCGTTCCCGGCAGGCAGATGTTAGACCGCCACACCTTCCAAGGCCAACAAAGCCTTCTTAATCTCCAGGCCGCCGGCGTAACCGGTCAGGGTGCCGTTGGCCCCGATAACGCGGTGGCAAGGGACGACAATCGGAACCGGATTAACCCGATTGGCCTGGCCGACGGCCCGGCAGGCTTGGGGTTGACCACAAACCGCGGCCACTTGCCGGTAGGACCAGGTTTCTCCGTAAGGTATGGTGGTCAGGGCCTGCCAGATCCGCTTCTGGAAGGCGGTTCCGGTGACATCCAAAGCAATCTCGAACACTCGTCTTTGCCTGGAAAAATATTCGGAGAGTTGTCGCCTGACGTCGTCGTGTCTGGGCCCGGCTGGATGAATCGTCGGAGCCATGGAGGATT
>JADFYN010000424.1:1198-2367 GCA_015233055.1 Deltaproteobacteria bacterium | reverse complement strand
GTCCAGGCTGATTTCGCATACTCCCTGGTCGGTGGAACCGATGAAGATTCGGCCGATGGGGGTGTCCAGGGTGGAATAGTAGATTGATGGGGGATGAGAAGTCATAGTCTTAATTCGTTCTCCGTTTTGATTCATTTGTGTCTGTCTGATCCAGGCCGGCCTGGTTTCCCAGCCAGTCTGAACAACAGAGATACAATCATTCGGACCGGTTGATCAAACGGGTTTAAATCGGAAATATGATACCAGAAAAGTAGCGGGATGGCAACTCCGGATTCGTTAGTCCGGGATTAATGATTGATAGCGATGGAAGTTGGATGATCAGAATAGGAGGGGAAGGAAGAGATCGTCGGCGGCCAATCCTCAGCCGCGGGTTTCGGCTGGAGAAATATGTTGGTAGATCCTATTCGTCACGTTGTCTATGACCCCGGGACGAATAGGCTGTTGCTCCCTTTGCCGAGTGCTGAAAATCGACCGCCGACCATATAGTGACCTACTTACCCGTGAAGCTGGGTTTTTTTCGGCCGACCGTAGACAATCCTTCAAAAGCGTCGGCGGTGGAGAAGATATATTTCATATTATCCAGTTCCAGTTGGAGGCGCTGCTTCAGGTCGGGGAGTTTCATCCCTTCATCGATTATCTGAACCACCATTTTGACGGCCAGCGGAGCTTTGAAGGATATCCCCTTGGCCAGCTTGGCCGCGGCTTCGTCTCCTGGATCCAATCCTTGACCGGTTAACATTTTGTCCAGATTGGCATCTGAAAATAGTTCTTTCATCCGGGCAAATTTGGGCGGCAGGGTAACCGGGCCGCGATTCAGCTTGGTCACCACGTTTCCGGCCGTGGCCAATTCCTTGATCTTAACGTCTATCTCCGCCGGTGCGCAAAGATATTCCACCAACCCGATATCATGGGCCGATTTCGCGTCCAAGACCTGCCCGGTCAGGACCAGATATCTGGCCAGCTCCGGACCGAGATACCAGGCGGTGCGTTGCGTTCCACCCAGGCCGGGAAAAATGCCGATGCTCGTTTCCGGGAAGCCCAGGCTGCCATTCGGTGTGGCCACGATGATATCCGCGGCCAGAGCCAGCTCTGATCCACCACCTAACGACAAGCCATCCAGTTTGACGATCACCCGCTTCTTAGAATCGTCAAGCTTGTTCAAGACTTGT
>JADFYN010000424.1:0-1188 GCA_015233055.1 Deltaproteobacteria bacterium | reverse complement strand
CAAAAGTTACGATGTCGTCAACTCGGTTGTTTTTGATATTTTTAACGAAAAAGGAAATATCCGCCCCAGCCACAAAGGCTTTACCCGCGCCCTGGAGGACAATCGCGGCGACCTGGGCATTGGCTTCCGCCGCGTCCACCGCTTGTTCCAGTTGGTTGATCACCGTGGGGTTCAGGGCATTCATGGCCTCGGGCCGATTGATGGTGATTACGGCCAGGGGGCCGTCAATGGTCAGGTCAACGTATTTTAGATCCCAGGCCTGCTTCTTCTGATACTGATTCACCAATGCCTGGGGCACGGTGATGTCGTCATACAGTTTGCACAGGTCGGCCACCACCTGGTAAGATTTGTCAATACCAAGCTTGTTCATCAATTCAAACGGTCCTAAGGCCCACCTCAACCCCACCTTGGCCCCGATATCAATATCGGACATGCTGGCCACGCTCTCTTCCAACATCTTGACCGCGACGTAAAATACCACGCCGATTAACCGGTCGGACACCTGGTCAAAGGCGGCTTCCTGCGGGGTCCCGGCCAGGTCCCACTTCTGATTGGCGTCAATCAATGGCTTTAACCTGGCGGCCGGAGCGTAGAACGGCCCCAGTTTGGCGGCTAGAGACAGCGCCGCGTGGTAAGTTATGGGTGGGCCGGTGCCATTCATGAGTTCAAACGGACCCATCCCGATGCGCAGGGATTTTTTGGCCGCAGCTTCAATGGTCGGGATGTCGGCTCCGCCGGATTCGAGGATGCGGACGGCTTCATTCAACCAGGGGACAAAGAAGCGGTTCACCGCGAAGCCGGGGGCGTCAGCTACTCTAATGGCCGTTTTACTAATGATGCTGGAGAAGCTTTGGGATATGGTCATAGTCTCTGGAGACGTCTGTTTTCCAGGGATGATCTCCAGCAACCGGTTTTTGGCCGGGTGATAAAAGAAATGCAGCCCGACGAACCGGTCGGGACGGCTGGTCGCCCCGGACAGGTCATCAATCAGAAATGATGAAGTATTCGTGCCCAGGATACAGCCTGGCTTGCAGATGCCGTCGAGGTCGGCAAACAGTTTTTTCTTGATCTCCATGTCTTCAAAGATGGCTTCCACCACCAGATCCGCATCGGCTAAGTCTTTTAGACTGGTGCTGCCCTTGACCCGTCCCAGCACGGATTCCATGCCCTCGGGGGTGATAATCTTGC
>JADFYN010000423.1 GCA_015233055.1 Deltaproteobacteria bacterium | reverse complement strand
AAGCCGGCTTTGACGACAATCACACGATTGAAGGCTTTAATTTCAATGCAGTGCCGAAACTCAAATTCAGCCTTATTCGGGATTTGGCTACCTGCAGCTTTATCGGGCGTAAGGAGTCGATCATTCTCTGTGGGCCGACCGGAGTGGGCAAAACCCATTTAGCCGAGTCATTGGGACATCTGGCCTGCCGTCAGGGATACAGTGTTCTTTTCGTCAAGCCCGGAAAAATGTTCAGAAAACTTTATGCCGCCAGAGCGGACCAGTCCTGGGAAAAGGTCATTCGGAAATACCTGAGCCCTGATCTGCTGATCTGGGATGACTTCGGGTTGCAGCCATTCAATCAACACCAGGCGGAAGACCTCTACGAAATCATCTCAGAGCGGACATCAAAAGCCTCAAATATCATCACCAGCAACCGGCCTATCCAGGACTGGTTGGGCTTGTTCCCTGATCCGGTGATGGCTCAGGCGGCGGTGGACAGGCTTCGGCAAAACGCACACCTGATAGTCATCGAAGGGGATTCGTATCGGGGCCGGTTTGCCCCAGGGCAGAGTAACCGGGACAATCTGAACACCGGCAAGGGATGAAAGAGAAAGGCCAGGAGAGTCACACCATGGAGGGGAGACTTCAGTCGTCCTACGGACTCCTTCCGTCTCCCCTCCACACCACCCCTAAAAAGAGGGGGAATCTGAGGAAATAAAAAACATCGAATTGGGCTAATCACCAGCCGGGCAAAAATCAAAACTGGTCAATTTATCTGGCCCCGGGGGTGGTCAAATAACGTGGCCCTTGACATTCGGCCTTGGCTTAGTTTTTTGCCTTTTCCCTTGAGCGCCTTTAACATACAGGAAATGGTAGATTGGGACCATCGTCCGCCCTTTAACGTAGGTATCCCGGCCTGGTCCAGCCTGTTGGCGATCTCGATCTGAGATACGCCTTCAGAATTCCAAAAGGCTATCACCTTAACAAGTTCTGGTAAAACATCTTCGCGACGATCACCATTGGCCAAATTGATTTTCAGCCCAATTAACTCTGGGTGAATCTGAGTTTCGGCAACCGGTGGCGTCGGCTCCTGATAATCGGCATGGGCAGGTTCAGGTTGTTCTTGTGGTTCAGCCGGGGAGGTAGGGGTTTCCTGGGATTCGGCCTGTGGGTAGTCAGCGGTTTCAGGTCCAGGTTGCTCCTGGTGTTCAGCTTTGTGATGGGTGTCGTCAGCGCCAACCTCTGCGCTAATGATTTCACGCTGGGTTGCGCTGTCACCTGCGCTAAGGCCACCTTTGCTCACCTGCTCAGCGCCGTTGACTGCGCTAATAATGAGTACGCTGTCGGCTGTGCTAAAGGCTGGTTGAATCTCTGTGCTAACCTTTGCGCTAAATACACTTGGCTCAACAGGTTCAGCGCTTAGTTTTGCGCTAAGGTATTCTGCGCTGTTGCTTGCGCTAATATCGTCATGTCCCGATTGCGTCTCTATTGTGCTGGCCTCTGCGCTAATATTGTCTACGCTTTCATTAGCGCTAATGCAGACCTCTGCCGGCGGATTAATCACTGCGCTTTCGTCTGCGCTAACTCTCTTGAGGCATTGAACATCATCCCTCAGTGCCGATACTTCACCCATCAACCGGGTCAGTAGCCCTTTTATCTCAAAAAGAACATCACCTCCGGCATGGCCAGACACCTCCCGGATGACCCGGTGCATGGTGGCGTTATGAGATTCGCCTTGTTGCTGTAACCCGATCCAGATTTTGAAATCCTCACCGTTCAACAAGACGCTGATCCTGCGTCCGTCGGGACCGATCTTTTCCTTTACCCAATCGCTAAAGCCCTTCTTCGCCATCTCGTGGTCTCCTTGGTTAGTTGTTTTGCTGATTTTAGCGCTAACCAGGGGTTGGTGTCAAGAGTTCTTTAGCGATAATTTTAGCGCAAAGAAATGACCCTGAACAAGGTGCACGGCTCCGAATACCTTACGGGAGCGTACACAATCACCGACCTGGGTTCTGGGCAGACATCGTTTCATCGGCTGGAGGCGTCTCCGCTCCCGCTCCGGCTATTTGAACATTCTTTCCATGCCCCCCTGTGGTTATCTCGTGCCGCTGGTATCGCCGATGTTTGCACCAAAGAATCAGAAAAGACCTGCCGCAAGACGTCTTCATGAATGATGTCCACCCATCCGTGACGCTGGTTTTTGACCGTTCCAATCACGAACCACAGGGGGGGCTGCGAAGCCGAGCTTCTTCGGATTAGTCAAGCTTGATTCCGCAGAGTCTGAAAGAACCCCTAACAGAAAGAAGTCAGTGTTGGCGCTGTCACCATCAACCTTGACTTCCACTCTTTTCGGGCGGGTATCAAGGGCAAAAACCGTCCATCGGGGCTGTTTAGCGTTTCTTCAGCCGTTTCTTTCAGCGAAGGTTGGGCGAAGGTTGGGCGAAGACGACTTTCAGAAGCCCAGAAGCAGACTTGACGGGTGTGATAGCCAGGATGTCAGCCCAAAGGCTTTGGATAGCAGTTTGAGGAGTTTGGTTTGAATAAAGACATTGCTTCAGTTTGAAGCAATGTATAACATCACGAAAAAACATAGGCGAAATATGCGGTCGAGACCCTTCTGGCATAGCATACCCCCCCTATTTATAGTCAGAGGCAGGGGTACCCCTATAGCCTATAGGCGAGGTAGGATAAATCCGGCGCGGGATGGTCATATCAATTTTAGGACCACAATAGATGGACCTGCCGCCCCTCCCGTGTGGTTCACTTGCCCTTACCAGATCATCGGTGAAGGATTTCACAATGGGGAGGTAACGGTGTTCGGCAATGAAGATGATCCCGTTCGGGCTTGCATGTGTTACCGCCGGTCAGGAAGTATGCCAAAATCGCCGGTTTAAAAGTATACCACTCTATGATCAGGGCAAACCAAT
>JADFYN010000422.1 GCA_015233055.1 Deltaproteobacteria bacterium | reverse complement strand
AAATATATCTCTTCCTTCATCGGTTTTTTCCCGGCCGAAAAACCAAAGCTTCTCATCTTTGTGATGATCGATGAACCCCTTGGTCAGATTTACGGTGGGCTGGTGGCCGGCCCTGTTTTCCGGGATATCGGCCGGCAAGTGGCCCGGTATCTAAATATCATGCCAACGGGTATCCAGGTCGCCCAGGGGCTGGGAACCGGCAAAGACGCGGGGGATTGGTCCCCTGGAGTCCGGATTAGAGTCAAAGAAGTTTCTGAATCCCTGGCCTCGGAATTGGCCACCGACGACGGAATCACCACTATGCCGGATCTGCGTGGCCTGTCGGTAAGGCAGGTGATTCGGCGCCTTCAAGGACACGATATAAAATTGTCGGTAGATGGTTCCGGTTGGGTGGTCAAGCAGGATCCGTCACCAGGGGTGCCGCTGGACAAGGTCAAGGTGTGTTCGGTAAAATTATCGGATGATCCGGATGGTAGTGATGTATCGAACCATCAATAACGATGTGGACTTGCATCTCCCAACGGCTGGGGTGGCCATGAATTTGAGAGAAATCCTCGAAACGATAGAAATCCGGGAATTCATTGGCGATCCGTTTTTAGAGGTTACCGATATCAGCCATAATTCTAAACAGACCGCCCGCGGTAGCCTGTTTGTGGCGATTAAGGGTCATGAAACGGATGGACACAAGTTTATTGGGCGGGCGGTACTGGCTGGGGCCAAGGCAGTAATTTGTGAAGATAAATCGGCTTTACCCCACGGGGTGCCCGCCTTTTTAGTGACCAATAGCCGGAAGGCGCTGGCCGAATTAGCCGGCCGGTTCTATGGACATCCGGTGGAACAGCTAGTCCTGGTTGGGATTACTGGAACAAATGGTAAGACCACCACGGCTCATCTGCTGGAATCCATTTTGAAGCAAGCCGGGCGCCGGCCGGGAGTCCTGGGCACCATTGATTGTCATTATGGTGACATGGTGTTGCCTAGTTCTCTAACCACCCCGGAGTCGTTGGACCTGCAACGGATCTTCAAATCCATGGTCGATGACAAGGTCACGCATGTGGCTATGGAGGTATCATCTCACGCCTTGGACTTGGGCCGGGTAGAGGGTTGCCGGTTCGCCGTGGCCGTGTTTACCAACTTAAGCCGCGATCATCTTGATTATCATGGTGATTTTAAAACTTATTTCGAATGTAAAAAGAGACTCTTCAGCGATTATCTGCTGCCCGGAGACCTGGATGGTCGCGGGCGGGCCGTAGTTAATGCAGATGATTCCTGGGGTCGGCAACTCATCAAATTACTAAATCGGAAAGTGGTAACTTACGGTCTGGAGCGGGGGTGTCAGGTCCGGGCTAAAACGGTTAAGGCCGACGTGGATGGTCTCTCGGCCCGGATCATCTGTCCCAACGGGGAATTCGACCTGTGCTCGCCCATGGTCGGTGAGGTCAATATCTATAATCACCTGGCCGCGGCCGCGGCTGCCAACGTCTTGGGTATTGGATTGGATGAGATCAAAGCCGGACTTGAAGAGGTGCCTTACGTTCGCGGACGCCTCCAACGGGTCAATTTAAATGGATCCGGCTTAAAAGTCTTTGTGGATTATGCCCACACCGGTGAGGCGCTCAAAGGTGTCTTGAACTCGCTGCGAAAGCTGGGGCATCGAATCATCACCGTGTTTGGATGCGGCGGCGACCGTGACCGGGGCAAAAGACCCATTATGGGCGAAGTGGCCACCCGATTCAGCTTTGTGACGGTGATCACGTCGGACAATCCTCGGACCGAAGGCTCAATGGACATCATCAATCAGATTACGGTCGGCATCACGGACGAAAAAGTGACTAGATTCGGCCCGGATGAGGCTGATGCCCTGATCAAAAGGGGTGGCTACGCCATCATCCCGGACCGCCGGGAGGCCATTATGTTTGCGGTGAACCTGGCCGAGGCCGGGGATATCGTCCTCGTCGCCGGAAAAGGGCACGAAGACTATCAAATTATCGGGAAGACGAAGATTTCTTTCGACGATTGCCTGGAGGTGGCCCAGGCGGCCAAACAGAGGCAATCATCCGGACTAATCAGTCAACTCGAGGCGGTGACCGATTGGACCATTTGACGGTGACCGATATCATTGATGCGACTAAGGGGACCTGGTTGTCGGCGGCAATTGACCGGACCTTGACCGGAGTATCCACAGACTCTCGAAGTCTGCAAGCGGGATCTGCCTTTTTCGCCTTGTCCGGACCAAATTTTGATGGACACAGCTTCGTCGCCCAGGCGGCAGCCAAAGGCGCGGGGTGTGCCGTGGTAACCGAAGGTGCGACCCTTCCCACGGGGATTCCGCCTGAATTTCCGATGATCAGGGTTCCGGATACCTTGACCGCCTTGGGTGATCTGGCCGCCGGCTACCGGCGTCGGTTTCATATGAAATTAGTCGGGATTACCGGGAGCAACGGGAAAACAACCACTAAAGAGATGCTGGGCCGGATATTGGAGAGGCGGTACCAAACCCGGACGACCAGGGGAAACCTGAACAACCTTATTGGATTGCCCCTGATGATATTTGATCTCTCGTCTCATACGGAGGCCGCTGTTTTGGAAATGGGCATGTCTTTTCCCGGTGAAATCGCCCGGCTTTGCCACATCGCCGATCCGGATTTGGGCCTGATCACCAACATCGGCCCGGCCCATCTGGAGAGCATGAAGAATGTGGCGGCCGTAGCCGCGGCTAAGGGTGAACTATTCGCCGGATTACGTCCGGATGCCATCGCCTTAGTTAATGTCGATGACCACCGGGTGATGGGACAGGCGGCTCGGATCAGGGCCCGGCAGATGACATATGGGACCAGCCCCAAAGCTGAAATTCGGGCCGATGTGGTGGTTGTTTCCTCCGCCATCAGATTGGAAAATCCGGAGATCGCCG
>JADFYN010000421.1 GCA_015233055.1 Deltaproteobacteria bacterium | reverse complement strand
CGTTGACGGTAACGGCGTATTTTCCCAACTCCTTGGCCAGGCTCTTAGTGAACCCCAGCATTCCGGCTTTGGCCGTGCTGTAAGCCAGTTCCCCTTTCCCGCCGATCTTGCCGTAGACCGAGGAGACATTAATGATCCGGCCGTATTTTCGGGCAACCATGCCGGGAACTACCGACCTGGCCAGCAAGAAGGGGCCGATGACATGGACGCCCAACACCGCGCCCAGGTCTTTGGCGTCTATTCTTTTAGAGGTCCCAGGGCGGTCAAACCCGGCATTGTTGACCAGGATGTCCACCCGGCCAAAATGACTTTCCGCCGCGGCCACCAGGTTGGTCACGTCGTATTCTGCGGTGATGTCGGCGTGAAACTGAATGGCCTCCTGCCCCATATCCGCGACCATGGCCGAAGCCTGAGTCAGTGTTTCTAAATCGAGGTCAATCAAGACCAGTAAGGCGCCTTCTCCGGCAAATTTTAGGGCGGTCGCCAGGCCGATGCCCCGTCCGGCCCCGGTGATCATCGCCACCTTATTCTTTAGCCTCACTCCTCGTCCTCCTCGTCCCAGTCCTGATTGTCGGATATGAAGCCGGAGGAAGCCGCATCCGATATGCGGGGCATGGGGATTTTGGCAAACTTAACCCCTTCCCGACTGAGCATTTCTTCCTCATCAACCGTGGACACACCTCTGATGTTCCTTTTTTCGGTCACTCCATAATGTATTTTTAAGGCTTCTTGGGCAAATTGGGAGCCGACATCATCAAAATTATCCTTCAGAAACCGGCATAGCTCGGCCAAAGCCCGGCCGGGATCTACCTCAGAGGGGTTGGTTGGGCGCTGGCTCTTAATGGCAAAAGTGGATAGGAGCTTCTCCACCTGCGTGGTGCCGCAGATGGGACATTCCAATAGCCCGACTTCGCGCTGATTTTCAAAATCATCACTGGAGCCGAACCAACCTTCGAATTTGTGTCCGTTGGTACAGCCTAAATCGAACACGATCATAAAAATACCCCACAGGTAGGTGAATCCCTCGGTCATTGCTGGTCGCTGGTTGACGGGGCACCGGTATTTCGATCTCCGGCCATGAGTCTATTTCAGTGCTTGAAAAAATGTACAAACAAGTGTAGAAGGAAATGGTTTTCAGAAGCGAATCAGGTTGGAATAGGCTTAGTTGAGTCCTGCCCGCCGGCTGGTCCGGCTAAGAGCCGGGAGTCATCCTGGGGCGCCGGGCTCCGCCCTGGTCGGTTAATGGTCGGTCGAATAGAATCCCAGTCTTAAATAAGAGGAGATGTCATGAATCCAAGAATATTCGAGCTAAAATTGGATGTAATTCCTACTTCCGTTTATATCATCGTGGCCAACCTGATTTCGCCGGGGCAGGTGACCACCCTGGACCGAATTAAGCCCCTGTATAATGGTCCGCCGGAAGCCTTGCCGGGGGCACTGGCCGAGTTGGTTCGTCGGGGGGTACTGAAAGAATGGCCGGAAGGATACGAGTTAGTTTCGGATGAGGAATGGACTTGAACCCACGAATAGACCCGGCCTTGGTCAATTCAATAGCTTGATCAATAGGTTGATTCAGCAGCTTGATCCAATGTGCGCCGGGTCGCTAAAACGGGAGCCTAATCGTCCGGGTGCAGGAATTCCTTTTTGACCTCGTCCGAGACATATTCGAGTATCTTTTCGAATTGTATCCGCAGGTCCAGCACTTGCCGCCGGAGATGGATAACAACCTCTACTCCGGCGAGGTTGACCCCCATTTCTTTCACCAGCGTGGTCATCACCCGGATCTCTTCAATTTCGGGCCGAGTGAAGACGTCGCCGACCCCTTTGCCCGGCCCCGGCAGGAGACCTTCTTCGGCCAGCTCGGCTAAGAATTCTTCATCCACACCCAAGAACTCCAGCATTTCTTTGCAGGCGTAACATTTGTCCATGTCTTATGCCCCGTCGTCTTATGCCTCGTCATGGATTATTACAATGGGTTATGACCCCGGCCGGGCCATCTTGGAAAATACCTTCTTTGTTGTTAATGTTAAACCTTTTTGGGGTTTCACGTCAAGGTTTTTCCATGTTGCGGCGCTTCCTAAAAAAGGAGTATGCCGGGAAAAGGTGAGAGCACGCTGTCTTGTCGGTCTTCCGGTCGAATATCGGCCATTACAACTCCAGCAGGACGGCGGTTTCATCGCAATTGGGAAATTTGGGGCACTTCAAGCAATCGGCCCAGACCTTGTGCGGGAGGACGTCTTTGGGAACCACCTTAAAACCCTGTTTAACAAAGAATTCCGGGACATAAGTTAGGGCAAAGATGCGATAAATGCCGAGCATGACGGCGTCTGAAAGGCACGCTTCCACCAGAGCCCGACCGACCCCATGCCCTTGCTCCGTTTCCTCGACGGCCAGGGAGCGGATCTCGGCCAGATTATCCCAACAAATGTGCAATCCACATACGCCCACCATGCGGCTGTCATCATCACTGCGAAAGACAAAAAAGTCCCGCAAGTAGCTGTAAAGTTCACTTAGCGATCTGGAGAGCAAGCTTTCTTTCCGGGCGAACTGGCTGAGAAGGTCGTGAATGTTCTGCACGTCGTTCATGGTGGCTTTGACAATCATTGAGACCATCCCCTAAGACCTAAAGTTGGTTTAGTTTCAAACAATGAGGGGCCACCCTAAGGGATCGCTGCCCCGTCTTAATCGTGGGGCGGATTATACACCCCTGACTCCTCCGGTCAATCCCATTTAATGCAGGGTCTCGATTTCGGGGGACTATATGTGCTAGCCGGATGATTCGCTTTTTGGGGGCCAGGCCGGAACAGACCGGAATTTTAGGTGGCGCACGACCGATCATGCTGGTATACTAATTATAACCTGAGTTCGACGAGTCTTATTAATTGTAAGACAATGTCATTGATTTAAGGCCGGA
>JADFYN010000420.1:2519-2915 GCA_015233055.1 Deltaproteobacteria bacterium | reverse complement strand
TGGGGGCGGCCGTGATGGTCACGCTCCGGTCATTGGTGGGAATTTATACGGAATATTGGACGATGGTTTTGGGGATTATTCTGATGCTGCTGATCTTTTTCTTGCCGCAAGGCCTGCTGGGCTTCTTGCTGGACAAACTCAGGCCCGAAGACACGGCGGCCCGTCCGGAGGAGGTCTAGATGCTCCGGGTGCATGAACTCCAAAAATCGTTTGGCGGCTTTATGGCCGTGACCGAGGCCAACCTGGCCGTGGACCAGGGTGAAATCATCGCCGTCATCGGCCCAAACGGAGCTGGGAAAACAACGCTGTTCAACTTGATCACCGGCCAATTGAAACCGGACAAAGGCCGAATTACCTTTAAGAGGCAAGACATTGCCGGCTTGCCTGCCTAACGGG
>JADFYN010000420.1:0-2481 GCA_015233055.1 Deltaproteobacteria bacterium | reverse complement strand
GAGTTCATTCCAGATAGTTAATATTTTTAGCAGATTGACCGTGTTTGAGAATGTCCAGGTGGCCGTATTGGCCTATCTCAAACGGACCTTAAACCTGTTGCGGCCGGTGAAGCATCTGGCCGTCCGGGAAACTAAGGACATCCTGGTCAATTTCGGCTTGATGGACAAGGCCGATAGGACCAGCGGATCACTCTCGTATGGCGACCAGAAGGTTTTGGAGATGGCCATTGCCCTGGGGAACAGACCGGAATTATTGATTTTAGATGAGCCCACGGCCGGGATGTCAGCCGAAGAAACAGCCGGCGTAATTAAGTTGATTCACCGGATGACGGCGGACCTGGGTCTGACCATCTTGTTTTGTGAGCACGACATGGAAATGGTCTTTTCCATCTCCCACCGGATCATGGTCATGCAAATGGGCCGGACCATTGTCGAAGGGACGCCGGATGAGGTAAAGAACAATCCTATGGTTCAGGAGGCCTACCTGGGGGGGGAAGAGGAATGATTGAAGTCACCGGCATCCACACCTATTACGGCCTCAGCCATGTCTTGTTCGATATATCCCTAACGGTATCCCGGGGCGAGATCGTCTGCCTCCTGGGCCGGAACGGGGCCGGGAAAAGCACAACCATGAAGAGCATCATGGGTCTGACTCCCCCCAGCCAGGGGACGGTCAAGTTTAAAGGGGAGAATGTCACCGGGCGAAAGCCCTATCTTATGGCCCGGATGGGGATCGGGTACGTCCCGGACGACCGAAGGGTTTTCGCCGATTTAACCGTGGCTGAAAATCTGGAGATATCGGAAAGACGAACCGGCGGTCATGATGCTTGGACCATCGACAGTGTCTATGATTTTTTTCCGCCTCTTCGGGCCTTGGATCGCCGGAAAGCCGGCTTTCTAAGCGGCGGGGAACAGCAGATGCTGACTATCGGCCGGGCCTTAATGACCAATCCGGAACTATTGCTACTTGATGAACCCACCGAAGGTCTGGCCCCGATCATGGTTAAAATGTTGGAGGAACACATCGCCCGGCTAAAGCAAAAAGGGCTGACCGTGCTCTTGGCCGAGCAGAATCAAAAGGTGGCTCTGAGATTAAGTGACCGCGGATATGTCATTGATAACGGCGTGATCCGCTACCACGGCAGCATCGAAGAACTTCGGGCCAATGAGGAAATCAGAAGAAAATATTTGCTGGTCTAGGAGCGAAGCAGTGATTTGTAAGGCCGATATTGACGCTAAAAGAAAAACTCAGGCTTCCCGTTTTGTGCTTTCCGCGTTCTTGTCGCGACCTTCTTCCAATGCTGGGTGGATGGGATGAAAGACCAAGATAAATCAAAAGACGAGCTGATCAGTGAACTGGTGGAATGCCGCCGCAGCTTAAAGATGTTCAACAGCGTGTTCAACCAGGCCTTTCAATATTTGGGATTGCTCAAACCCGACGGCACGGTGGTCAAGATAAATCAAACCGGATTGGATGTGGTCAAAGCCAGCGATGAAGATGTGGTCGGCCGATTATTCTGGGAGACATCCTGGTGGCGCCATTCACCCGAGGTCCAGCGGCGGGTCCGGGAGGCGGTGCTCGACGCGGGGAAGGGTGAATTTGTCCGGTTTGAGGTGACTTATACATCAAAGCAAAACCAGTTTCGGTGCATTGATTTTTCATTGAAGCCGGTAACCGATGAGCAAGGGCAAATCATTTTTCTCATTCCCGAAGGCCGTGACATAACCTATAACAAGAAAATTGAAAAGACGTTGCAACTGGAAGTTGAGCTCAGAAACAGCATGATCGAGGCTTTGCCGGCTTTCTTTATTTCTCTGGATCAAGACGGCACCGTCTTGACCATGAACGCGACCATGCTTCAGGCCTTGGGCTACAGCATCAAAGAGGTGGTGGGAACAGACTACCTGACCATGTTTGTCCCGGAACGGGACCGCCCCCGCGTGGACAGGGTTTTTCAGACCCTGATGCAAGAGGATTATATTGAGCTGGTTGAAAACCTTGTCCTGGCCAAGGACGGACGAGAACTAAATGTCGAATGGCGGGGCCGGGTTATCCGCGAGGAAGGACAATTCAAGTTTTTCTTTGGGGTGGGCATAGACGTAACGGAGAGAAAAAGGGCCGTTGAAGCACTTCAGGCCAGTGAGGAAAGATACCGCCTGGTAATGGAAGCTTCCCCCGACCCCATCACGGTATATAGTGCCGCCGGAGAGGTGATCTATGTCAATCCGGCCTTTAAGCAGACTTTTGGCTGGTCCGGGGAAGAGCTACTCGGCCGGGGCATTGACTTCATTCCTCCCCACGAGACGGCCAAGACGCAAGAAGCCGTGAGGCGGACCTTACGCGGCGAAAGCGTGCTGTTGGAAACTCAACGACTGACCAAGGACGGCCGGGTCCTGGATATTCAATTGAATACGGCCATTCTTTTGGATCGTGACGCTCGTGTGGCCGGGGATATAGTTATTTATCGCAACATTACGGAG
>JADFYN010000041.1 GCA_015233055.1 Deltaproteobacteria bacterium | reverse complement strand
TCATAGTACGCTATGAGCTGAGCTTTGATATTCTTATCAATCTCGTTGCAACAGAGATTACACCCATCTCTATACGGCTTTTTGCATACGTTGCACTCATCGTAACAATCGTCAACAACTACTCTGTCCGATGAATCTGCACAGGCAGGTGTTTGATAATAGCCTGGGTGATACGGGTCCATGCAGGAGACGCCCAGCGAGATCATGATCAAGCCAAAGATCAAGAGATATCTGCGCCACAACTTTTTCTTTGTCCGCATATCGACACTCCTTCTACTAGTGGTTGTAACTTCACAAAAAGTGAGGGAGTTGCTCTTAGGCTATTTCATTTGTACATGAGGTGTGCCCCAGGATCGACCGGCGTAGAAAAAGCAGTCTCAGAAAATTCTGTGGCCCCCTCGTCCGTCGCGTTTAGGGGCTACAATTTTCTTTTTAATAGTATAACATAAAAAACGCCACCCGGCAACTTTAATTGCAGGGCAAACGCATGAAATATTCTTAAAACGATTAATTCCGATTAAGCTCCGAAGGAGCGCACTAGGTTAGCCCAGGGCAGCGCCCCAATGCTGTTGAATTAAGCGAAATCACGCACGCTTTATTCATAAAATGGCCCATTCCAAATAAGCCCCAACGGGGCGCTCTAGGTTAGCCCAGGGCAGCGCCCTGGGTATGGTATGAGGCCCTTATAAAATACAATATAACCAAATATAAAACCATCGGCAATGCATTATTTGGGCGGTGGTTAGACATTCATTTCATCCTATGCGAGACCAAAAGGATATCCACAGGCAGGGGTACATAATTTGGGGCCGAACCGCTGAATTGACGGCGGCTTTATGTGAGAATTACATGGTATTTTATATAGTCTCCGCCCCTACCCAGGGCGTTGCCCTGGGCTAACCTAGAGCGCCCCGTTGGGGCTTAATCGGAGTTGCCATTTATTAGAATCAGATCCGTTTCCATTCGGACCAGGCCGTTTATTGCAATCTTCTCCGATATCCTTGCCCTCTATATCTTGATCCAGCCTTTGCGCAATGACGTATCGAGCAGCACTCCGGCCAGGAAAGCCGCACCCATGTTCCACATGGCCACCGCGGCGACGATGAGCATCACATAAAAATCCGTCTTCTTGTTTCCGATGTCTTTGACCACGATAGCCAGTTCAGATCCGGCAAAGAAAAGAATTACGCCCAAAATGGCATTTGGGAATATCTTGAAGATGATGGCCACCGAATCGCTGAAGAACAAAGCGATCAGAACGAGGAGGCTCCCCAGAATAACCAGTGCCCCGCCCGTCTTGGCCCCGAAGCGAACATGCCCGGCCATCCCGCCGGCTCCATGGCACATGGGAATCCCGCCGAAAAGGGGCGAGACCAGATTCATGATCCCTTGCGAAATGGCGATTTTCTTCTCCGTGACCGGCCTGTCGGGAAACAACTCATTGTTTTCCGCGGTAATTGCAATCACGGCATTGCCCAGGGTCAATGGGATCTGAGGCAGGGTGAACAGCAACGTGCCCACGACGATATCGTTCCAGGTAATCATGGGCAGATGGAAAACCGGCAACCTGAAGGCGACATGAATCTTGGCCAGCTCCGACGTTATTTGAGGATTCATGATCACGGCGGAGACCACCCCGATGATTAGAAGCATGAACATGGCCGGGACTTTAGGGTTGGTCAAAAGAAGGTAGGTCACCACCAGGGCAAACCCGGCCAGGATCGGCATTGTCATCATCCGGTGGACGCCATCCACCATAAACGAGAGACCCAGCCCCAGCATGATGCCCCGCACCACCGGTTTGGTGGCCAGCCTGGCGATTGGCCTGATCGCCCCGGTCGCGCCGGCCAGAAACCAGAAAATCCCCGTGGTAATCCCTGATCCGAACAGAGCGGCCGGGCTTATTCCTCCGGCAATAGCCGCGGCCCCGATGGCTTTCATGGGCTGAACGGGCAGAGGCGTCCGGTAATAAAATCCGGCGGCCAGTAAACAAATCCCAAACATGAAAAGAAGCCCGAGCGGGTCTATTTTGACTATCGTGATATAGGCCACCACAAAGGGGATCAGCGTGCCGACGTCGCCGAAGGCACCCGCCCACTCCATCCGGTTGTAGAGATTCTTTGTCTTCACCTGAGCAGCACCCTGAGCCGGACCCTCAGCCGCCTTCGCCTGGACAACTTTGCTTTCCATAACCTCGACACTCGCGTCCATTAAATACCTCCTCACCGCTCCGTTGGGACGCCCGAAAATCGGACATGCCCGGCAGAAAAAATAGATCAATGAAAAATCGCCATAGAAATCAAAGCGCCGCCAAATACAATCCAGACCGTGTCTATCTTAACGAACCGCTGGACCATGAAGGCCCCTCCGGCCATGGCTATGGTGGGCAGATCAACCAGCGTATCCGCGGAGAGCCTGAGCAGGACCACCACGAGAGTCCCGATAAAGGCCGCCACGATCCCGCTTATCACTTGTTTGACGTGGACCGCCCGACCGGCTTTGGCGTATGGTCCGGCCACCAGCGTCGTCATGGCCCAGGCCGGAAAATACATGTTCACCATACCTGCGGCCGCTCCGGCTAGGCCCGCCACCTTGTAGCCGATAAAGGCGCCGATAATCGTCACCGGGCCGGGAGTAATCAGGCTTAGGGCCAGGGCCGCGGCAAACTCCCGGTTGGTGAGCCAGCCGAACTGGGTGACCACGCTATCCTGGATAAAGGGGAGCATGGCGTATCCGCTGCCAAAGGTAAGTGCGCCGATCCGCAGGAAGCTGCCGCCCATTTGCATCAGTTCCGGCCGCATATGGATCAGGGCCAGGTCAACGGCCAGTATCAACGCCAGCCAGAAGATCAGCAGAGTCATTTTGCGCCAATGCAGGGGCAAATCCACCCGGCTGCAGGATGAGACGTAGTCCGGTTCGACTGAACCGTGTGTTTGCTTACCGTTTGCCCTGGCCGGGCCGGCAGATGTGGTCCTGCTCTTTGTCGGACTGGTCCAGGTTTCCGTCAGGCGGGATAGTCCGGTGAATCGGCGGGTCAGAAGAACCATGATCAGGCCGGCGCCGCCGGTGATGAGCAGGATATTCATGATCCCCATTTTAAACCAGAACACCATGGCAAAGCCGGCGATAGCCGTCACCCGGTTGAAAATGGTCCTGACGCCCGATCTCCAGAGGTTGAGAATGGTGTTAAAGACAAGACCGACCACGAGTGCGCCCAGGCCGCGAAAAAGCCCTGACACCACGGGCATCGCGCCATATCTCAAATAACAGTGCGAGAGCAACAGCATCAACAGGAAGCAGGGGATCAGAAAGAAAAACGTGGCCGCGGCCGCTCCGGGAAGACCGCGCAGCCGGAAACCCAGATACGAGGTGAGATTCACCGTGGGCGCGCCGGGTAAGAGCTGGGCCAGACCGAGCCCTTGCATGTATTCATCGTCGGTGAACCATTTCCTCTTTTTGGTCATCCAGTTCTTGGCTTCACCGAGCGCGGCCAGGCTAAAGGAGGCCAACCCGATGCCCAGAAAGGTCTGGGCGATGTGTCGGAGCTTAACCGGCGGAATGTCGTCCGGCATAAGTTGTTTTTGGGCGTCATCCATTGAAATTGCGACCTCAAATTCGTTCATGGCCGGTTCTCTTTCGCTCGCCGTTTAGTTTCCTGCGATCTCCGACGTTGGCGGAAACCCGGCCCACAGCTCCGATCTGTCTAGTCTATAGATCATCCCTTTTTCATCATGTTAAACAATCAGGAAACAAAAAACTTGCGGTCGAAATAAAAAAAAACCGCAACGGGCGACCAGGCGGATTCGTCTACCCAGGGCTTTGCCGCCGGGCTAACCTGGTGCGCCCCGTTGGGGCTTAATCGGACTGGTCTAGTTTATAGAAATTCGTCCGATGCCTCGCCAACGAGCAACGAGTAACCCGCAACGAGTAACCCGCAACGAGTAACCCGCAACGAGTAACCCGTAACCCGCCAATCCGGGCGAAAAGAAAATTCTTGCACTTTCGGGTAGGATAATATACGATATATATCGACTAATTAGCGGTGATTCGGTTGCTCGTCACCGGTTACCGATTCTTTTCAACAAATAACCGGCAATAAAGGGCGGTCTTTTCAAAAGCGTCAATCATGACGATAACTGAAAGATATATTTCAGATAACTGAAGGCAGGACAAATGAGGAGCAGAATATGAAATGGAGAATCTACGTGTCTGTGGCTTTATTTATGCTTTATCTCGGGGGGCTTTCGATCTATAACGCCGTGCAAGGCCCCATTGAGTCGCGGGCGGCTATCGCTCAACTCTCCGATAGCGCTGTGGATTATAGCGCCTCCAGGGCGATTGTGCTCGGTGCGTTTCCAACACTCGGCGGGCTGGCCATACTCCTGGCCCTGGCTTTTATCTGGCTGCCCTTGATTATCAGAAGAATGAAAAACCGAAACATCAGTGTGTACATTTTTTTTGTATTCATGGGATTAGCCACATCCGGGTGCATGGGGCCGCCGCAATTAGAAGTGACGGAAGAAATCGCCCCCAATGAAACGGCTTTTCTGGTGCCGTTGGAGGGAGCAACCAAAGCCGAGCAAGGCAAATTCATGTCCATAGAGTATTTGGAGACGGCCAAAGTCGCCACCAAAAGGATTACCATTCCAACCCGCAAGAAAGAAACCGGACGCAATTCCTGGCAATACGAGTGGATCCCGACCATGAAGCTGATCAAGGTCAACCGGACCCCGATCGCCCGGGAATGGACCAAGAGCCCGAGCTCGGGAACATCGGTTAAGGATCAGGCAATTTCTGTGGAGTCAATTGAATCTATCGATTTCTATACTGGGGTGACCGTCCAGGGGTCGATCAAAGAAGAGGACGCGGCCAGGTTCTTGTATTACTTTTCCGGGAAAGCCCTCTCGGCCGTGATGGACGAAAACGTCAGGGGCTACGTTCAGTCGGGTCTTTGGAATGAATTTGGTTCCAGATCGCTGTCAGAGGGAAAAGGAAAGAAGAGAGAGATATTTGAAGCTACGTTCAAAAGCACTAAAGAATTCTTCTCCAAACAGGGCGTGACCATCGATTACCTGGGTGGATCTGAGGGATTAACGTACAAAGATCCCAAGATTCAAGAAAGCATAAATTCCGCCTTCGTGGCCGAGAATGACCGACTCGTCGCCCAACGGGAGCAAGAGGCCCAAATTATCCGAAACGCCACCAATGTGTCCAAGGCCAAGGCTGAGCGCGAGGCCGCCGAGGAATTTGCCAAAGCCAAAGACGCTCAAGCCATAAAAATTGGTTTGGAGATAGAAAAAATCCGGGCTAACGCGTTCAAAGCCGCCTCAGAAAAATGGGATGGTAGAATGCCGGCCTCCATCCTGCCACAAGGTAGCAATATCCTGTTCGGCCTGGATCAGCCGGCGCCTAAGAAGTAGAAGGCTTTCGTCCAGACGATTTTGGAACTTTAAATTTTCATTTTATGGAGGCGACAGGAACAATGCCAACGGCAAGAACCATTGAGCATGTTAAAGGAAGCGAGCTGCCGGCCGGCTTGCTGGAAAAGTTTGGTTTCTATCCAGATCAAACTTTTACCATTACCCTGGAAGATGAAGACGAAAATATGCCCCCGGAGGAAGCTTTTCGGCCGGAGTTCGTCGCGGAAATGGAACGGCGGGATAGAGAATATTTAGCAGGCAAATCTAAGGGGACTATCTGCCGCACCAAAGAAGAAACAGACGCTTTTTTCGATTCTGTTTGGGGAAATGATGGCTAAATATAACCTGAGTTCGACGAGTAGGTTAAGTGATTAGCATCAAGGGCCATAATTAAATCCGTGGATTTGTCTACCCAGGGCGTTGCCGCCGGGCTAACATAGAGCGCCCCGTTGGGGCTTAAGCGGAATGGTCTATTTTATAGAAATTCGTCCGATGCCTCGCCAACGAGCAACGAGTAACAGGCAACGAGCAACAAGCAACCAGTTATTCATCAAAAATCTATAAGTATTATCCGCGGCAATTCTATTTTTTATCCGCCAATTTGTTTTGCTTTTCTATTTTCATTATGATATCATAATGATGTCATTTTAATAACCCGTATATCGATGGCTACTGCAACCCAGGAGCGTCCTATGGAACCCGCAATCCAGAATGTTACTATTGATGACGCATTACAGCGCATCCATTCTGAAGAAAAAGAACGAGCCATCAAGGAATGGTTAATTCTCCGAGGATATCCCAACGGTGCTTTTAATATAGGGGAAGTTACCAAGGCGTTGGGCTTGAGTTTTGACGAGACCAGGAAATGGCTTGAAGACAGAAATATTCCTTTGTTAAGGAAGCTCCCGCCGGAACTGGAAAAAAGCGTTCATAAGAACATACAGGACTTGGTGGATGGCAAATTGCCCCATCTCCATTTTGACCCTTGGGAAAATCAACAACTATTGATGGAAGCGGAGATTTGTTTTCAGGAAAAAATGAAAGAACCGGAGTTTCGGAAGGCTTGGGAAGAGGATGAAATACGACCCGAGATCGAAAAAGAGCCACGGCAAGCAATTAGGGAAAGATTGATCATCCAGGCTTACATTCACGGGATGTTGAGTATGGGTGATGTGGCAGAACTATTGGATTTAAAATATGTTATAGCCCAGAAGTGGTTACACGGCCAAGGCATTGCAACGATGCGAGGGCTGCCGCCGGAGTTAAAAGACATCACCGACAAAAGTTTACATAACGTGGCAAAAAGACTAAATATTAACCTCACTGAGTGAAATATGGAGACTATCGTCTGTGATACTTCAGCGCTTGTGCGTTTGTATAAAGGGGGCGCTCTCAATTGCCTTATCAGTCTTTTTGAGAAAATCTATATCCCAATCGCCGTTAAGAACGAATGTCTTGATGAACCGGTCATGAACGCTATCAAAAGGCCTCCCTTTGAAATACTGGAAGTAAAAGAATTGGTTGATTTGGGACAAATAGGAATGGGTGAACGGGAAGTGGTGAGTTTAGCGATAGAAATTGAAGCAAAAACCATTCTTACCGATGATCGGCGAGCTGTTAAAAAACTGGCGCAACGTAATTTCAAGCTAGATATATTAGAATCAACAGATGTGCTTATACTTGCTAAACAAGCCGGTCTTATCAATTCAGCAAAAAAGATATTGGAAACTATGCGGGCAAACGATGAAAATATTACAGAAAAAGAATGGTTAGATACTCTTAAAGCAGCCGGTGAAATTTAACCCCGTAACCCGCCGCATTTCCCAGGGCGTTGCCGCCGGGCTAACCTGGTGCGCTCCGTTGGGGCTGAATCGGAATGGTCTATTTAACGAAATTCGTCCGGTGCCCCGCCAACCCGCCAACCCGCCAACCCGTCAACCCACCGACCAGCAACCAGCCACCGACCAGCAACCAGCAACACGGAACCCGTAACACGCAACCCTCAATGTGGTTTTATGATCAAGCTTTCCGGGATCAGTTCCAACAAGCGCAGGCGGGCTTCTCCGATGGTCAGGGGCAGGCCGTTAATGGGAACGCCGTCGTATTCTTTCATTTTGTGGAGCAAGGAGGCGATATAGGGGAGGCGCAAGCCGGCCAGGCTGATCATCTCATGATCGCAGAAAATTTCTTCCGCCGGTCCTTGTTTCAGCACCGCGCCGTGGCGCAGGACATAGATGCGGTCGGCAAAGAGGGGCAACAGGTCGACTGAATGGGTGGCTAAGATGATGGTCACGCCGTGCTCTTTGTTGAGCTTGTGCAGGAGCCGCATCATCAAGGCTTCCCCGGCCGGATCCAGACCGGCGGTGGGTTCGTCGAGGATGAGGGTGGCCGGACGCATGGCCATGATTCCCGCCACCGAGACCCGCTTTTGCTCGCCGAAACTGAGATGGTGAATGGCCCGGTGACGCAGTTCGGACGCGGCCACGGATTCTAAAGCTTCCGTCACTCGTTGCTGGACCTCGGCCTCGGTCAGGCCCAGATGGCGGACGCCGTAGGCCACATCTTCTTCAACCGTGGAGGCGAACAACTGATCCACCGGATTTTGGAGGACCAGGCCGACCGACTGATACAGCTCTTTTTTGGGTATCTTCCGGATATTCCGGCCATTAATATGCACCGTGCCCTGGTCCGGATTGAACAACCCGATCAACACCTTAATCAGGGTGGTCTTGCCGGAGCCGTTGGAGGCCAGCATGGCCACGAATTCTCCGGTGGCGGCAAAGAAGTCCACCCGGTCTAAGGCCCTGGTTCCTTCCTGGTAGGTATAAGACAAGTTTTTAGCTTCAACGGCAAGTGTCAAAATAACTCTCGGATTACGTGTTATGACATGAATCGATGATTGGCGGGATCAAGGCCGCGCCGCCGTGGATGATTATTCAACTTTGGTCTGGTGCAAGGTCTCTATAAATTCGTCCATGCTCCCGACCAGGACGGCTTGCTTGAACAATGTGTCAATCCGGCTCAGGTTAACCAGTTCGTGAATGACCTTGGAGACATCCGGGGACACTTTACCAAACCGGATTTCCAGGATTGCTACCACATCCTTCTGGGCTCTTTGCAGCTCACCCTGCGGCTTCCCCTGGACAATGCCCTTCCAGACACCTTCTTTGATGCCTTCCTGGACGCCCGTCTCAAATATATCTTTGCCAATGTCATACACTTTATCGAACCGGTCTTCCAGGGCTTCCATGACTTCTTTCCGGGCCTTTTCCAACTCGCCTATCAGCTTGGCTTGTAGGCGACCCCGCTGGAGGCCGCGTTCGTAACCAGCCTGAAATAATTCTTGGCCGGCGACGGTATCGGCTAAGTCAAAGTTTAACATGGCCACAACCTCCTCTAACGCCGCAACTCATGCCACAACTCACCGGAATGGGTTATAACTTGAACGATCAGGTCCATTTGACCCAGGGCATGGGTGGAACAGGATAAGCAGGGGTCGTAGCACCGAATGGCGCCCTCCACCCGGTTCAACATCCCTTCCTTAACCACCCCGTCGCGGATGTAGTGTTTTGCTACGGCCTCCACAGCCCGATTCATCGCCACGTTATTGTGTCCCGTGGCCACGATTAAATTGGCCTTTTCGATGGCTCCATTCCGGTCCACCCAATAATGATGGATTAGGGTTCCCCGAGGGGCCTCGACCACCCCGACTCCTTCGCGGCGACTGGGATTGGCCGTGATTCGGATGTCGTCATGGCAAATCCGTTCGTCCCGGAGCAATTCTTCAGCCCGTTCCAGGGCATAAATCAGTTCCACCAGGCGGGCATAGTGATACATCAGCGAGCTTCCGGTTAACCCGGTGTCAGCCAATTCTCTGAAGGTCCGCAATTCTGCTGCTGCCTGTGGGGTAGTAATACCGGTGGCTGCGTTAAGGCGCCCCAACGGTCCAACCCGGTAGAATCCGTCGGGAAAACCGGCAGGCTTATAAAATGGAAATTTTAAGTAGGACCAGGGCTCGACGTGTTCGCCGATGAAATCAAGGTAGTTTGTGGGGGAGAACTCGTCCAGCTTCCGGCGTTGCGCGTCCACCAACCGAAATTGGCCGTCATAAAGGTTAAGGTAACCGTTTTTATCGACCAGTCCGGCATAATTGGATTCAAAGTTGGCATAGACCTTGACTTCATCAAGGTTTTTGTTCAACCAGCCGGTGAGCAGGCCCAAGGCCAGCCGCGCCGTTTCGTAGGCTTCCTTAAAACCGGTCAGCAGCCGATCCCGGTCTCTTTCGGCCAGGGAATCAGAGACACCGCCCGGCATGGCATACGCCGGGTGAATCTTTTTTCCAGCCAGGGTCTTGATTATCTCCTGGCCAAACTTTCTCAGCCTGATTCCTTTAGCCGCAGCTTCCGGAAATGCGGCCATGACTCCCACCACATTACGTTTGGCCGGGTCCGAGTCCCAGCCTAAGAGCAGGTCGGGACTGGCCAGGTAAAAGAAATGGAGGGCGTGCGACTGGATATACTGGCCCATGTGCAGTAGTTCTCGAAGCAACCGGGCTGTTTGGGGGATTTCCTGTCCTAAAATGGCATCGCAGGCCTTGGCCGAAGCCAGTTGGTGGCTGACCGGGCAGATGCCGCAGATACGTTGTGTGATAATGGGCATTTCTTCATAGGGCCGGTGTCGGCAAAAAGCTTCAAAGCCTCGAAACTGGACAACATGAAAACGGGCATCAGCCACCTGGCCCTGATCGTCTAAGTGGATGGTTACTTTCCCATGCCCTTCCACCCGGCTGACGGGATTTATGGTGATTTTTCGTTGGTCCATGGGATGATCTCCTGTTTTAAAAAGCTCAACACAGAGGACATGGATAAAAAACGTAGATACGGCCTGGCCGCAGCCAAAAGGCAACGATTCCAAGTTTGTCATTCCGAACGCATGTGAGGAATCTTAAGATTTCTCGCTTAGCTCGAAATGACAAGAGGGTGGCATCAGTCAAAATGTAAGATACCGCTCGGCATCCGCTGTATCCGACCCTGAAGGACTTCCTGCAGGGCGTGGGCGATGGCCTCCGGAGAAGGCGGGCAGCCCGGGACATATATTTCGATAGGCACGACCTCATTCACCGCCAACACCTGAGGTAATAGGGCCGGCAGCTCTTGATGGACCGGCAAGACACCGTCAACGGTACTTTCCGTTTGAATGAAGCCTCGTGTCAGCAGGGCCTCCGTGGAAATGTGGTTGCGCAAAGTGTTGACGCCGCCAAATACGGCACAGTCGCCCCAGGCCATCAAGAGTTGACACTTTTTCCTCAGCTTATGAAGTATCTCCAATTGTTCGGTATTGCCCACGGCGCCCTCGATAATGCCCAGAGTCGCCTCGGGAAAATCGTAGTCCTTGAAATCCGTGATGGGCGTTACGGTCAGATCCACCGCGGCCAGGATGTCGGCCAATCCTTCATCTAGATCCAGAAACGACATGTGGCAACCGGAACATCCTTCCAGCCAGACTGTGGCCACTTTCGGTTTTTCCATGGTCATCCTCCATCTAATCCGGCTGGCCGGGGTTCGTTGAAATTCGGCCGGACAGAGCGGTTAACGTCTCTTCGACCGAACCGACTCCCGGCGGTGGGGTCAGGACCCGGCGCTTGAATCGGCTCCCGGACCCATCGGCGAAGGCATAGGTTCCGTCAACTTCCATCCAGGTGGGAATGGGCAGCAAGACCGAGGCCTGGCGGGCTAACGTTTCAGAAAAGTAGGGAGTCAGCACAGCCAAAAAATCCAGGTTGCCAGGCGTGCCGATTAGAACCGGATCCCAGCCGTCTTCACCGGTGGCACAAATCAGACCACCCTTCAACTGATTCCGGGCGCTTTGCCGGGCCGCTACGCCCAGGCTCCAGGCTGCGGCGCTGTTTCCGGCGGGTTTGAGAATGATCAGCCGGGGGGCTTGGGATGCCCCGTGGCTCTTAAATTGGGCCAGGTCCACCAGGCGCTTGATCACGGCCGAGTCGCCTATTTCGGTCAGCGCCTCACCTATAATAATGAGCGTCTTTTCAGAGTCTTCGATTAACTTGATAAAGTCGGCAAACCCCTTTGTTCCCACATGAGATAAGGTTCCCTTGGCCGGGTCGGTGGCCAGGTCCGGATTAATCTTAATGCAAATGGCATTCACGGTCAGAAGCAACTCCTCGTGGGAGGCCGGCAGATGGAAGCTGGCCCAGGGACCGATGGGGTTTTCCGGTCCGATAATGGCCACCTTAGTCTTATTTTCCAAAATCGCCCGCCTAGTGAGCGAGGTAATGATGGGATGGCTCTGCGAAGAAATCACCCCCACCTGGAGGATAAAATCCGCCTCAAGCATAGTTGCCCAGGGGACTTCCGGGATGAGGCTCCCGGCCCCGAGCAGCGTTCGGAAATGTCGGCCATCCAGGGTGTCCAGGTATCCTTCCGGCCAACAGGTGGTGATGAATTGCTGAAACCGGGTAAGCTCTTCGTTGGAGCAACAACTGGAGATCAATGCAAACAGGGCCTGTGCACCGTTGTTTTTTCGGACGTCTTCCAGGCCGCCGGCGATCCTGTCCAGGGCCGCCGTCCAGGTGGATTTTTGCCAGGTTCCGTCATCCCCCCGGACTAACGGCTCGGTCAGCCTGGGACCGGTGGTTTTGACCGGATCGAACCGGCCTTTGTGGCATAATTGTCCCCGATCCGGTTCCCGGCCGGGCATTTCCCCTTCTATTCTGAGCAGACTGTTCCGTCGCACTACCGATACGGTGGGGCAGAGCAGCCCACATTGCGGGCAGAATGACTCTTTGCTTACCCAGTCTTTGGATTTCCCCTTAACCGCATAGTGTGTCCGGTAACGGTCAAAGATGGCCCCGGTGGGGCAAACCTGGAGACACGCACCACACGAAACGCAGGTTGATCCACCCAGTTGCCCGGATACGTCGACTGTGACCAGGGATTGACCGCCCCGGTTTTGAAAATCCAGGACGGAATCGCCGACCAGCTCCCGGCAGGCCCGGACACAGCGCCCGCACAGAACACAACGGTTGTGATCCATGACCATATCATCTTGGCTGGGGTCAACCGGGAATTCCTGCTGCAACGGCGGTACGGTGAGATGGTCCATCTGATACTCATAGGCCAGGTCCTGGAGTTCGCAATCGCCGCTCACGGCACAGAACATGCAATAGTGGTTCCGTTCTGCGAAAAGGAATTCCAGGATGGTCCGGCGCGCCTCGATGATCCGGTCATTGGAGGTGACCACGTCCATGCCTTTACGCACCGGCGTAACACAACCGGCCACCAGGCGGGGAGCGCCATCCACCTCCACCACGCATAGCCGACAGCCGCCCCAGGCCGAAAGGGCCGGGTGATGGCACAGGGTCGGAATGTGAATGCCGTTTTGCCGGGCCGCCTCCAAGATGGTCAGGCCATCCGGGACCATCACCTCAATTCCGTCTATCTTCAGGCTGATATTTGCAATAGCATCCATCTAGCATCCTCTCTAAAAGCCCATTCGTGGCCGCGCAAGTTCATGTAGACCGGCGGATTTCAAGCCGACGCCTCTTTGATATCGCACCTCAAACACCGGCAAGCCTCGGCCTGGGCCGTATCCCGGTCAAAACCAAGTTCCACCTCACAGAAGTCACAACGCCTGGTCGCCGGTGACATCTCAGGCATTTGACCACGTGGTTTTTCCAAGGTTTCTTCATCAACCTGCCGGGGGATGTCGATCTCCGGCTCAGGTGGGGCAACGTAAGCCGGTTCGTTATTGCGGGTGCGGATGGCTGCGTCAACTTCTTCCGCCGCCCGCCGTCCGGAGGCGATGGCCCAGATCACGGTGTTGGGACCGGTGACGGCATCACCACCGGCAAAAACCATAGCCTCGTCTGTGCGGGTGTGGGTATTCACCTTGATCGCAATGAGTCCGGCTGGGGACAGCTTGATGGCGCCCGTTTCGTCCTGGCCGGGGAACGGCAAGTCCGGTTTTTGACCTATGGCCGTGATCACCTGGTCGGCCTCCACCGAGAATTCGGCTCCGGCAATGGGCAAGGGTTTTCTCCGCCCGGTCGCGTCGAATTCACCTAATGACATGCGCTGGCAGACGACTTTCTCCACCTGACCGTCCTGACCGGCCAGCCTGATGGGCGCCACCAGGTATTCAATCTTGACGCCTTCCTCTTCAGCGGCCCGGATCTCGTGCTCTTGCGCCGGCATATCTTCTCTCAGCCGCCGGTACAAAATAGTCACTTCCTGGGCGCCCAACCGCAAGGCGGAGCGGGCCGCGTCAATGGCGGAATTACCACCTCCAACAACGGCCACTTGCCGTCCCACCTGGGGAGTCAGGTCCAGATTTACCTGCCTGAGAAACTCAACCGCGCCAACCACTCCGTTAAGGTTATCACCCTCCACACCTAAGTTTTGGCTTTGGTGCGCCCCCACGGCCAGGTAAACGGCATCAAAGTCTTCTTTGACTTTGTCCCAGGAGATGTCTCGGCCCACCCTGGTATTACATCGCAGGTCCACGCCCAGGCCGGTGATGGCCTCTATCTCGCTCTTGATAATCTCCCGGGGCAACCGATAAGCCGGGATACCATAGCGAAGCATCCCGCCGGGTTCCGGCAGTTCCTCAAAAACCGTCCCCTTGTAACCCCGCCGGGCCAGTTCTCTGGCCGCAGATAAACCTGAGGGACCGGCGCCGATGACGGCGATTTTCTCCATTCGGCTAATCGGGATGGGGGTCGGTTTGGGTCTGACCGCCTGGTCGGTGATAAATCGTTTCAGATACTTAATGTTGACGGCTTCATCTAAGCCGGCGCGCCGACATTTGGCTTCGCATTTATGGTCGCAGACTCGGCCGCAGATGCTGGGGAAGGGGTTGGTTTTGAGTAAAACCTGATAGGCGTCTTCCAACCGTCCGGCTCGGAGCAAGGCCAGGTAGGCGGGCACATCCATCCCGGCCGGGCAAGCATGTTGGCAAGGGGCCTTAAACAGGTCGGTACAGGCTACGGCCGGGCAGCGTTTATCACGGATATGAGCCTCGTATTCATATCGGAAATAGCGCAAAGTCGACAGCACCGGGTTCGGCGCGGTTTGCCCCAGGCCGCACAGGGCGGTGTTTTGAATGATGGACGCCCATTTCTCTAAAGTTTCAATGTCGCCTTCGCGGCCCCGTCCCTGGCAAATTCGGGTCAAGATGCCCAGCATCTGCCGAGTCCCCACCCGGCACGGCGTACACTTGCCACAGGACTCATCAACGCAGAATTCCATGAAGAACCTGGCGACATCGACCATGCACTTGTCCTCATCCATGACGATCATGCCGCCTGAACCCATGATCGCCCCTAACTTAAGAATGGACTCGTAGTCTACCGGGGCATTGAGGTGCTGGGCCGGAATGCAACCGCCTGAGGGACCACCCAATTGGGCCGCCTTAAACTTTTTGTTTTTAGGGATGCCTCCGCCGATATCATGAATGATGGTGCCCAGTGGAGTGCCCATGGGAACTTCGACCAGGCCGACATTCCGGACATCTCCGGTCAGCGCAAAAACCTTGGTTCCCCGGCTCCGCTGGGTCCCGATCCCGGCAAACCATTTGCCGCCTTTAAGAATGATTTGAGGAACCGAGGCCAGGGTTTCTACGTTATTCAAGATAGTCGGTTTTTTCCATAACCCTTGAATGGCCGGGAAGGGTGGCCGAGGTCGGGGCACACCCCGTTTACCTTCAATAGAGGTCATCAAGGCCGTTTCCTCACCGCAGACAAAAGCGCCGGCCCCTCGGTAAATTTCCAGATCAAAATCAAAACCGGAGCCCAGAATATCTTGGCCTAAGAGGCCGTGTTCGCGGGCCTGGTCGATGGCCAGGTTGAGCATTTTGACGGCCAGCGGATATTCAGCCCGGCAATAGATAACCCCTTGCCGGGAACTAATGGCCTTGGCTGCAATGATCATCCCCTCCAGTACAGCGTGGGGATCGGATTCTAAAACGCAGCGGTCCATAAATGCGCCTGGATCACCTTCATCGGCATTACACAGGACGTATTTGACGTCGTTCCGGGACTTGGACGCGAATTCCCATTTGATGCCGGTGGGGAATCCGGCCCCGCCGCGGCCTCTTAAGCCCGAGGCCTTCATCTCCTGGATGATATCCTGGGGCGACATTTGATACAGCGCCTTGGCCGCGGCAAAGTAACCGTCTGTGGCAATGTATTCCTCCAGGCTTTCGGCCCGGATCAGCCCCCGGTTCCGCATGACCCGGAGTTCCTGCATCCCGAAAAACGAGTTGTCTTTGATCGATGGGACCGCAGCCGCGTCAGTGGCCGGTGGACCCTCGAAGGCATGGTCCGGCTGTTCCCAACCTCGGGCAAAGGTCCAGTCCGTCATGATCCGGCCATTCAGAACATGGTTACGAAAGATGTCGCTGGCCCGTTCCGGAGTTACGTTGGCATATTTTATGGCTTCTTCAGCCAGCCGCTCAACCGTGATCAGGGGTTCTCGATTACACATGCCGGCGCAACCGGAAGTGGTCAACAAGATATCGGTCCGACCGGAATTGGCCAGTTCCCCCTGGAGGGTCTGCCAGACCTTGTCCGCGCCGGAGGAAATGCCGCAAGTGCCCATATGGACCGTGACCCTGGCTCTGAGCTTATCCGGCTCCAGGACTGAAGACCTGAGGACGTCACCTTTTATGCGATAGAGATGTTCAACTTTTAACCTACCCATTAGATCGCTCCCCGGCTAGTCGTAATCCTTGATGATTTCCTGCACCTTTGAAGATTTAACCTGGCGGTGGGTATCTTCATCCACCATCATCACCGGTGCCAGCCCACAGGCGCCTAAACAGCGGACGGTCTCTAGGGAGAATCTCCTATCCGCCGTCGTATCTCCAGGACTAATATGCAATTCTTCAATTACTTCATTCAGGTTGCCCTGTCCGCCGCGGACGTAGCAGGCGGTGCCCAGGCAGCAACGGATGGTATGACGGCCGCGTGGTGTGGTCGTAAAGAAATGATAGAACGTGACCACGCCGTGGACCTCACTTAAAGGAACGATCAGGCCCAGCGCCGCCCTTTCCTGGATACAGGTGGGGATATACCCGACGGTTTCTTGGATTTCCTCCAGCACCGGGATAAGTGAGCCGGGTTTAAATTTGTGGCGCTCGATAATGGCATCAATAGCCGACCATTGGGCCGGGCTGAATTCTTCTTCGCCCGTCTGGGTCAATTCTTTGGTTTCGCTGATGGTGTTCACGGGACCTCCCCTATCAATCCGGTTATCTTGTCTAATGGGACCCGAAGAGCCTCTTCCAGCTTGACGTCAAGTGCATCCGATCTATCAGTCATAAAAATTCTTACCACGTTCTCGCCCAGTTTGTTTGCCTGGGTTAAAATTCATACACAATAAAAACGGCAAAACCGTCACGTTTTAATAAATCTTCGAGGTCAAGGGAATCTATCTCAATTCACCTGGCTATCACTCCGAGTTAAGACCTTCTCAAATTCGGTTTCGAATGTCTCCAAATTTTGAGCTTTGATAGCCAATCGATGCAATTCCTTGAGGCTAGCCCGCATCTGGATTTGGTTGACCTTATCACAAAGGTCACCGGGCACCCATCCAAATCTGGCTTCCAGTGCCTCGATAAGCATCTCCCGTGCGTCTTTTAGTTCCCCCATCTTAAAGATATCCTGTCCGGCCCTGGTCTCGGCTAAATCAATATTCAACATGGCGATGACCTCCTCTCGAGTGACGTCATGAAACCTGCTTAACACGAACAGTGCGATAACATCAAATAATTCTGTTGATACATCATCGGGATAAGCCCGGCTGACCAGTTCTCCCCAATGTTGGGCTATGCCGATCAGTTCTTTTATTGGCATTTTTTTTGAGACAGTGAATGGGGCCAGCGCCACCAGTCGCGGATCAACGGCCAGAAGGTCCTCTTCTTGAAGTTCCTCTAATATGATTTCTTTGAACCGACCCTGAATAGTGTAGCCATTGGTACTATCCGCTATCTTCATCGGTAACGCGGCCTCAAAATAACATCGCTCGGTATAGAAGATGACCGGCAAGATGGGCCCGGCGTACTTCTTGCGGTCGCAATACATGGAGACGGCGCCGGCCAGCCGATGACGGATGAAAGGGTCATGGTATCCCTGACATTCCATAATCACCACATCGCCCAGGCCTTCAGTGGGAGCGGCCACGATATCCGGGGATATATTTTTCGTCTTCAGGGTCTCGGCCTGGACCGTGTAAAGATGTCCGCCTTCGATCCCCAGCAGCTTCAAAACCGCGTCATTAGCTAACTGGACGAATTTGTAGAACGCCTCGTCGGTGCTCCTGGTGCCGGGTTTGTCCATCGGTCATCACGCCCCGTTGATCCTTTGTCCCATCATAACATAATTCAATGTCAAAATCATGCTCAATCTTTACCAATTGTCCGGGTCTGGACTTCTCTACTCACAATCTTGTGATTCCATGGAGGAGTCGGGAGAATAATTTAGGCAATGTTCGAGCCAATACCACCCAGTCTTAAGTTGAGAAATAAGGATTTAAATTTAAGGAAGTTGTAGTGCCAATCAAAATTGGAGTCAAAATTGATGCCGGTTGACTGTCAGGTTCTTTTACAATTCGTCAGATTAATTTACCTGGCCGATCACGTATGGAGGGGGCCGGGTGGCCGCGTCCTAATGATCAGCCACGGCTCCTTCATAATCTAACGGCCCGAAGGTAGAGTAAAAATTAAATTGATCCATTTGCCTTCTTCGGATTCCGCCCAGATGGTACCGCCATGTTTGGTGATAACCTCTTTGGTGATGAATAAACCCAGACCGGTGCTCATCCGATCTGTATCCTGTCCCGTCTTATACCGGACGAATTTGCCAAACAGTTTGTCT
>JADFYN010000419.1 GCA_015233055.1 Deltaproteobacteria bacterium | reverse complement strand
GTGATAGGCGGAGGCGGTGAGGCCCAATGCTTGCAAAGCCACGGCCAACCGGGCTTCGTTCATGACCTGAAACATCTTTGACATCCCGGTATGGGGGTCGCCCAACAAGATGCCTCGGCATTTGCCGTTTTCCCCAAAGTTCAGCACCGCAGTGGCAGACCCGGCCACGCCCATCTTGTGTTCCACGCTGCCTGTGCTTACATCGTTTGACTCACCTAAGCTGCCGTCCTCGTTAACCCAGATTTTGGGGACGATAAACAACGATATCCCCTTGGTTCCGACAGGGGCGCCTTCGATACGGGCCAGGACCAGGTGGATGATGTTTTCGGTCAGGTCATGATCACCGGACGTAATGAAGATCTTGGTCCCTTCGATCTTGTAGTAATCGCCGTCCTTAACCGCCTTGGTGGCCAGATAGCCGACGTCCGACCCGGCATGGGGTTCGGTCAGGCACATGGTCCCGCCCCAGACGCCGGTGAACATCTTTTCAACGAAGAGCTGTTTGTCTTTGTCCGAGCCGAAGATCTCAATCGCCCGGCCACTGGCTATGGAGAGACCAGGGTAACACATATAGGCCATATTGGCCCCGATAAAGAATTCACTGGCCGCGCCGCCGACCACCAGCGGCAACCCCTGGCCGCCATATTCGGGACTGTTGGTTAAGGACATCCAGCCGTTTTCGGCCATGACCCGCCAACACTCATGGAATGATTTGGGCACGGTCACTTTGCCGTCTTCAAATTTGACACCCTCCCGGTCTCCGTCGGTATTGGTCGGGCCGATCACTTCCCGGCAGACCTTCATGGCCTGGTCCAGAATCATGTCGAAGTCATCCATGGAAAAGTCCTTATAAGCATCCAGGGACAACAGTTTGGCGGTGTCGATATATTCGTGCAAGATGAACCGGAATTCTCGTTCGTTCCGTTTGAAATAGTTAATTCCCATGGCTATCATCCTCTCTTACGATCATGGAATGTAGGACGGGCGCAGGAGTCCCTTGTCTCGGCATAGGCAATTTATGATCCGATTTTTTTGTTCCCCGCCACCGGCCGTCATAGAACAGCGACCGGCAAGAGGGATTAATGTGGGTGTTGATCCATATTAAATCATATGTCATGGTTGGGGCGCGGCGCACGCATTAAAGCAATTAATAAATTTCGGCAGGCCCATCAATTGGCCGGGAACATGGTCATTAATTTTTGAGAAAGCATCAAATCTCCACCTATCTTGAGCTTCCCGGTCATATAGGCCGTCATGCCGTTAAGCCGCCCATTGATCAGATCCAGGTAGTCCGGGGCGGCCATGGTTAGAGTGACATTGGGACTATCCGCCATCCCTTCGTTAACGGTGCAGATCTGATCTTTAACCGTGACTGACCAGTTGCCGCCCTCATCACCGGTGATGACATACTGAAAAACTGCATCTACTCCGATGGCGCAGTCTTTGTTAAAAACACTCTTCATACCTTCAATTCCCGATTTTACATCTGAAATTGCCATGATTAGGACCTCCTTAGGGCACAAAATGAGTTATCGTTGACCAGGTTAGACAAAAAAAGTCGGGTGGCTCATTGCGTTTACAAGGTTTTGCATTTTTGTTTTTTGAGCTAATGATCTTGATTGGGAGCGGGGTCTTCGGCGTCAGTGCCGGCCGTGACCAACGAGTGGATGAAGAGGGGACACCCGGAATAGTCGACCCGGTCCTGCAGTTGCTTCAGCAAAGCGACACCGGACTGGCTGCACTGCGTCACACCCCGCAAGTCGAGGTTGGGACGTCGTTTTTTTTCAATACATTCAAAGCAGATCTTTTTCAGGCCAGCCACCGTCGGCCCAATTAGAGGACCATCGACCCTGATAAAAATCTGTTTGTGAGTGCGTTTAGTTATAGTTATTTTGAACATGGCATTGACCCATCTTTTAGAACGAAAGAATTGCAACAAAGATGCCAATATTTGATTTGAGATACAATTCAATGATTATCAGGATATTATGCCTCGGTTAAGCCTCGTTCGGACTTTATGTTTTGCCGCTATTAGAGCTATTGCCGATATAGCGGCATTTTCCTTGACCTGACCTGACGTTTCTGCTAAGAGACTAGATCTGGAGATATGGGCTCATCTCCAACACCGCGACCTGACCGCTTTTTTAATGACCTGGTTCGACAGCCCATAAAGCCGGCCAATCGCCCTGGGAAAGAGTTCAGGAGATCGGCCGACGTCTGCCGGTACAATATCAAAAAAACCGGATATCAGAACCGGATCGTGGAGTTGCCGAATGTTCTGTCATCCGCCCCGTTCAGTCTAGGCACCGGGAGGAATTCCACCTATAGTCACATTCTTCCCCAAGTTGATCAAACCATCAGACAAATGAGAGGAGACGGCACCTTACACCAGATCTACGACAAGTATAAATAAGACCCCGATGGGTTATCTAGTCCAGCTCAGGATTAGCCAGGCACCATACCTTTAGTATCGGATGTATCAGACCCAACTCTGGTCCGGTCATATCGTCTAATGGCCAATGGCTTGCTCCATTCGCGCTTATTCACCCCGGCGCAGACGGGTAAGTTTTGAGGACCATATCCGGCATGGCGCTTCGCTAACTCTGGGCTGGTCTATTAAGCTCCTCTGAATAAACTCCTCCGGAGCAAGAGCGGCAGCCTCTGGATCAGTTCAAGTTGACAAAATTGCTACCGAGATATTTGAACAAGGAGGAAATAAATGAGCGACACAGTAGAACATGTGGAAAACCAAGATGAGGAACAACCAAAGGGCCTGAAGAAACTTCTGGTCGCCTTGTTGAATAGACCGTTGTTGATTGTGATCAACGTTTTGGTCTTGATTCTCGCGGGCGCGTATTGTTACAATGTTAACAAGCTCTCGACCGGGCCGGGGATTACAAGTCTTGATAAGGTCGTGGCGGCGCCG
>JADFYN010000418.1:767-2934 GCA_015233055.1 Deltaproteobacteria bacterium | reverse complement strand
TCAGGCTAACATTGATTTCTTAGATTTCCTTGATTCAGACAGGCTAAACGCCAAGACCGATGATGACAAGACCATGATCTTGGGCGCTTTAACGAAATTTGAGTGACACATTCGCCCCCGGGGCGGTCACCGGCACCTCAGAAGCAAACCATTTATGGTCATGAAAAAATATGGCTTATCTCATTGATGCCGCGGACGGACGGCAGATTGAACTCCGCCGGAAAATAAGCAGCGGCGGACAAGGCTCCATCTGGACTACGGATAGGCCGGGATGTGTAGCCAAGGTGTACCATAGCTTTGACCGGGACTGCCACAAGAAGCTGGAGATTATGCTAAAGAACCGGCCGGATGATCCTACCGCGGGGCAAAATCACATCTCCATCGCCTGGCCCGTCACCTTGCTCAATGACCACCGGAAACGATTTGAAGGGTTCTTGATGCCGGGCGTGCCCAAGGGGTTGAGCCTGGTCAGTGTCTATAACCCCAAACTCCGCAAGGTCAAAGCGCCGGGGTTTGATTGGTACTATCTTCATACCGCGGCGTTGAACGTGGCCATTATCATGAAATCCGTCCATGAGATGGGGTATGTCATCGGAGACATAAAACAGGACAATCTTCTAATCAACGACCAGGCCCTGATGACGATCATTGACACCGACTCATTTCAAGTGACCGATCCGCAAAGCCGGCGGACATTTGTTTGCCCCGTCGGTTCAGATGGATATACCCCACCTGAGTTATTAGGGAAAGACTTTGCCAAGGTTACCCGGACCGAGGTGCATGACCGGTTTGGGTTAGGGGTCCTGATCCATCTGCTGTTATTTGGGTATCATCCCTTTTTCGGCCAATGGAAAGGCCGTGGGGAACCTCCGGATCAGAACGAGCTTATCGCCAAAGGCCATTGGCCCTATGCCCCTGCCTCGAAACTCGTCCCAGGCCCTTTATCCATCCCTATCGATACCGTCCATCAAGACTTGCAGAAATGTTTTCGGCGGTGTTTTGCCGATGGCCATGCCCATCCCAAGGCCCGTCCCACCGCTGATGAATGGCGACTGGCCCTCCGGGCAGCCATCCTGGATTTGAATGACTGCGCCCACTCTGCCGGCCATTGGTACTTGAAAGGCGCCAAAAAATGTTATTGGTGCGAAAGATATAGTCAATTAAAAACCGACATCTTTCCGGCCGGTCCCAATGCCGGTAGCAATATTATTGTCTTAACCCAACAACTCCATCAATGCCTGACCGGCGGCGAAGAACGGAAGGCCGTCTTGTTGTGGCAACGGCATAAGCTGCTTCAAAAAAGCCGGCAACTGAGCGGGCAGGCTCAACAACTCGATAATCTGGCCAAGACCCTGGCCGACCTTGACCAGATTACGGCGGTATACCGGCGTAACGCCGATGACGAAGAAAAAGTTGTTCTTCTGTGGGACGGCAACCCCAACCTGGCCCAATGCCGGACGGCCCACTCAGAGCAGCTAGGCGGGATGTCCATATTTCAATTAATGAGCCTGCTCAAGAACCGGTTGGCGGCTTACCGAATACTGGATCAGGCCCTGGCTTATCAAACCCGCGGGATGCTGAATGAAGCCGGAGAAAAAGAAATTGTGTCGACTTATGATCGCCATAGCCAGATCGTGGCTGGGAGCCGAAAGGCCAGGACCAGCTATCTCCCCCGCGTCGAAGAAGCCCGCCGGCGGTTAACCGCCTGGAAGCAGTTCCAGACCGTAGTCGGCGCCGCATCGAGCGACGAAAGACAGTTGGTCGCAGCCTGGGGCGCAAATGGGTTGCTGGACAATTTTGAGCCCGCCCGAGCATTCCTGCCTCAAGTCGACGAGGCCCGGCGAAAAGTAGCTTGCCTGGAACAATTTATTTCGCTCGCCATTGATGACATTTTCAACCGGAATCAAAAATTTATTCAGATCAAGCAGGCTCTGGATACTAATAATAACGCGGCCATTTGCTCGGCCTGGGATGAACAAGCCTGCGGCCGCCTGACCCGGATGGGACCTTTCCATGACCGCATCCGCCAGGCCTTTAGACGGCATGTTCTTGAGGCCGTGGTTTTAGAGCCTTTGCCCCTGGCCATCGGGAAAAGAACGGGAAACAACCTGTCTATCCGCGGGAAGTGGCCGGGTGGATTAGGGTTGTGCTTCCTGGCCGTTTCCGG
>JADFYN010000418.1:0-654 GCA_015233055.1 Deltaproteobacteria bacterium | reverse complement strand
TATCTCCATCTGGCCGGCGGCTTATGTGTCCGACACACTGATTACAGGTGGCCGGCGGCTGGAGCTGAAGATCCGTTTAGTTCAGCAAATTTTCTATAACGTCAAGAAATCACGGAGTGGGAAACCGGCCCAAGTGGAGATTATGGCCGCGGATCCGGTCTTGCTCCCGTCCCTGGTTGTCCTCGGGGCCAAAGGGCGTGTACCCCTGGGGCCAAACGACTCCGGCACCCGGGTGATGCATCGGATTTCCCCTGGAGCATTAGACAGTGTGCACCCAATGATTATTTCCTTACCTCCAGTCAATGGCCTTAACGCCGGGATCAATCTCCGTCTTTTTCCCCAAAATCAGTCTGATTCCAACTGGCTGCAGATTAACCACCCCGCGGCGGATAAATCAACTTTGTAGAGGTAACTTATGCCTTTTACTTCTCCTTTTACCAAGATACTCTGCCCGTTTTGCTTCAAGGAATTCCATTTTTCCAAGGCCCCCTTCCGCTGCAGCAATACCCCGCAAAAGTGTCAGCCGCAGCGGGATATGGTGTTGGAGAAACATCAGGGGAAGGCCGGCCCCCCGCTGGGACCGGTATTTGAGCCCGACCAGACGGCTTTTTCTCGGATATTCTCACTCTGGGAAAAGAAATGTCCTCAGTGTGG
>JADFYN010000417.1 GCA_015233055.1 Deltaproteobacteria bacterium | reverse complement strand
CCCCAATGTGGCGGCTCAAGTTAAGGAACTGGACATTCCAGGCATTGATTTGATCAGGGAATCCAAGAGATTTTATCCCAATATGGAACTTGCCAGCCACATTTTGGGCTTTACCGGCGTGGATAACCAGGGGTTGAGTGGATTGGAATTGTTGTACGAGAAGGAGATCAGTGGAGATTCCGGATGGCGGAAAACCACCCGCGACGCCTTGGGCCGGATGATTTACAATAAAGGTTCTCAGGGGTTAGAGTGCCGGAACGGCAATAATATTCACCTGACAATTGATAAGAATGTCCAATATGTGGCCGAAAAAGAGCTCAGTTCGGCGATTATCCAAGGCAGGCACGCCGACGATGGGCGGGGTCATCATTCTATTCGCCGTGGCCGTCTCGACTTTACTTTGGGCCAACCTGGAGATCTACTATATTTGGGTGTGCTTGTTCGTTATGCTGGGTCTTGGGTCAGTCGGGTTCTTGGATGACTACCGGAAGCTGATCAAAAAGCAAAATCAGGGGCTAACGGCCAAGGAGAAATTTATTTATCAAATAGTTATCACCTTCCTGGCCGGGCTGATGCTGGTTATTTATCCAAAGTATCCGTTGTATTTGAGTATACCTTTTATTAAAGGCTGGTCGCCGTATCTTGGAGTATTCTACATCCCCTTTTCCATGCTGGTGGTGATTGGGGCGTCCAATGCGGTTAATCTATCCGATGGCCTCGATGGGTTGGCCATTGGCCCGGTCATCGTGGCCTCACTGACCTACCTGATATTCTCATATCTGGCCGGGCATGTGAAGATTGCCAATTACCTCCAGCTCCCCAGTATCACCGGGGCCGGAGAACTGGTTGTGTTTTGCGGCGCAATTATTGGCGCGGGGGTCGGTTTCCTGTGGTTCAATTCCTATCCGGCCCAGGTTTTTATGGGTGATGTAGGGTCATTGGGCCTGGGGGGGGCGCTGGGGATCGTGGCCACGGTGACCAAGCAAGAGTTACTCCTGGTCCTGGTCGGAGGCATCTTCGTCATCGAAGCCCTGTCGGTTATTGCCCAGGTCGGTTTTTTCAAGCTGACTCATGGCAAACGCATCTTCAGGATGGCCCCGCTGCATCATCATTTCGAGCTAAAGGGTTGGGCCGAGCCTAAAGTCAGCGTTAGATTTTGGATAATCGCCTTTGTCCTCAGTTTGTTGTCCATCGCTACGTTGAAGTTGAGGTAGGCGACAACCGTTGCAGGTTACAGGTTACTTGTTACATGTTACACGTTGCAGGTTGAAAGTTACAGGATACATGTTACTTGTTATCAGTTGTCGGTTAAAGAAAACGCAGTCAGGAAAAAACCTAACGAGCAACGTGTAACCTGTAACTTGTAACGTGTAACGAGCAACCAGCAACCCGGAAGGCAAATGAACAACTGGTCAAAAGAAAATCTTAAAGGAGCCGCTGTAACGGTGGTCGGACTGGCCCGCACCGGCGTGGGGGTGATCAGGTATCTGGCCGCGGCCGGAGCCAAAATCACGGTAACGGATCTCCGGGACAGGCAGGCTTTGGCTCCATTCTTAGCCCAGGTCGGCCAGATTGAAGTTGACTACCGGCTGGGCAGTCATCCGGAAGAGATTTTCCTTAAGGCGGATCTGATTGTTTTGAGTCCCGGGGCACCGCCGGAGATCGCTCAGGTGCAGCAGGCCGAAGCCCACGGAATTCCGGTCATCGGCGAGATGGAGCTAACTTTCGCTAATTTATCCGCTCCGTTGCTGGCTATCACAGGGACAAATGGAAAGAGCACCACGGTCAGCCTGACGGGAGATATGGTCCGGGCCGCAGGACACCGGGTATTTGTCGGCGGTAATATCGGTAACCCGCTGGTTGATTGTCTTTTATCCGGCGAGTCGTATGATTTTATAGTGGCTGAAGTCAGTAGCTTTCAACTGGAGCGGGTGGTCAAATTCAAACCACGGGTGGCCGCGATCCTAAACCTGGCCCCCGATCATCTCGACCGCTACCCTCGGTATGAAGACTATATTTCAGCCAAGGAAATGATTTTTAAAAATAAAGATAACAACAGCGTGGCCGTGCTGAATGCCGGTGACGCCCGATTGGTCAAAACCGGGGCCCGGTTGGCTCCCCCGGTATGCTGGTTTAATGCCTCGGGCCCGGTGGACTTTGGTTGCTGGTCGGACCAGGGGAAAATTCATTATTCCTTTCCAGGGTCAGGGCAGGGACAATTTGACCTGACCGAGATCCCCTTGCCGGGGGTGCACAACCTGGAGAATGTCATGGCGGCCCTGGGAACCGTCGGTGCGGCCGGATGTGCCGTGGAAAAAGCCTGGCCGGCGGTTAGGAGCTTCAAAGGATTGGACCACCGCATGGAATTGGTGGCCAAGGTCAATGGAGTCACCTTTATTAATGATTCCAAAGCGACCAATGTGGACGCCGTGGTGCGGGCCTTGGAGGGTTTCGACGGCGGCATAATTTTGATTTTAGGTGGTCATGATAAGGGTGGAGACTTCTCTCCTCTGATATCGCCGATTAAGGACAAGGTCAGGCTCCTTATATTAGATGGAGAAGCCGGCCCGATGTTGCATTCGGTATTCGCCGGGCAAGTTAAGACCAGCCTGACGGCTAATTTGTCCCAAGCGGTTAAGGCCGCCTTTGCCGAGGCCGACGCGGGCGAAACAGTTCTTCTATCCCCAGGCTGCGCCTCCTTCGATCAGTTTCAGAGTTTTGAGCATCGGGGCGACGTGTTTAAGAAACTAGTATATGAACTTAGCTAAAATAACCACCAGAAATAATGCCTCCGCCACAACCGGGTCTTCCTCGTATGATTATATCATGCTGGTTGTGGTTATGAGTCTGACCGCCTTGGGGATTGTCCTGGTCTTCAGCGCCAGTTCAATTTTGGCGGAAAAAAGATACGGCGACGCCTATTTCTTCTTGAAACGTCAGGCTTCCTTCGCCCTTTTGGGCCTGATTGTCAT
>JADFYN010000416.1:1835-2980 GCA_015233055.1 Deltaproteobacteria bacterium | reverse complement strand
TGATGGTAAATTTTTTAAATAATAATAATCCATTAGGATTAGTCAGGACCACCCGCTGGCCGATCGTGGGATAATGATGCCCGGAATGATGGGCTAAGACGACCTTCCCCCGGTCGGTCTTGACAAACCCCATGGTCAGCGGAGTAGGAAACCCTTCCGGGGTGGCATACAGAGTGGTGTACGTGATCAGCCGGCCTTGATGCCCTGGGAATTCGCGCTTCAAGGCCATCTTTCCCGGATCGGTAATGGTCGGTTGATAGACCGCGGCAACAGACTCGGGGCCGGCGCGCCGGTTATCGGCCCGTTCCAGGATGGTCACAAAATTATTATTGGCCAGTCCACCGATACTTTGAGCCAGGCCGATTCGGGCTTGCGGGACCCGGCGCTCGGCTGGTAAATCGCCCTTGAGTTGCCAGTAGATCTCCACGATCTGGGCTAACCCGGAGGCCCCCACCGGATGCCCCCGGGCCTTGAGTCCGCCCGAAGGATTGATCGGTTTAGGGCCGTGCAGGGCTGTTTTTCCCTCCAGCAAGGCCCGCCAACCTTTGCCGGGTTTAAAAAAACCCAGGTCTTCAGTGCCGATGATCTCAAAGGTGGTAAAGGCGTCATGGACTTCGGCGAAATCGATCTCTCCCGGCCCGATGCCGGCCATTTGATAGGCTCGTTTGGCCGCTTTTTTGGTGGAGTTAAATGAGGTTAAACTTCCCCGCCGCCCCACCGCAATGGTATCGGTGGCCTGGCCCATGCCGATGACCTTAACCGGCCCGGGATCGGCGGACAGGATCAAGGCCGCGGCTCCGTCGGTAATCGGAGCGCAGTCATAAACCCGTAAGGGGTCGGCCACCAGCTTGCTTTCCAGGTACTTCTCTTTGGTGATGGGTTTTTGAAACTGGGCATAGGGGTTTAAGGCGCCGTTACCGTGGTTCTTCATGGCCACGGCGGCTAGAATATCTTGCATATGGCGTTTGGTCAGGGCATGGTCGTGGCGATATTTCTGGGTGATCATCGCCGCCAGGGCCGGCATGGAGGCCCCGTATCGCCTTTCGTTGCGGTCTATCACCTCCGCCAAGATTCTGGTGGTCACCTTGGTCGGCAGGTGGGTCATTTTTTCCCCGGCCAGGACCAGGACATGGCGCATATATCCG
>JADFYN010000416.1:0-1604 GCA_015233055.1 Deltaproteobacteria bacterium | reverse complement strand
AGATTGGTCCGACCGGCCGAAACGGGTCATCCCGACACCGGTAATGTAGACTTGTTCAGGCATGATCTTTGTCGTATCCTTAAGTTATTATTTATTAAGCCGGTTCCGGATTTTTGGTTAAGTCTTCCAATGCTTCTGCCGAGTTTGGCGTTAAGCCTATCTTCCCCAATCCATCAGCCGAGCGGAGATGCAGGTCCATTTGCGGCAAGGGAATGTTGATCCCCTTTTCTTTAAAAATACGGAAGATCTCGTACCGGATTTCCGAACCGGCGCGCAAGGAGTTAGGATTCTTAATCCAAAATTTGAGTTGAAACATCAGGGAAGAAGGCCCAAATCCTTCAAACAAGACCAGGGGTTTCGGTTTGTCTAAGACTTTGGGGTTGGACATGGCAATCTCGAGCAGCAGATCCGTGACCATTTTAGGGTCTGAATCGTAGGCCACCCCGACCTCCACCTTCATCCGGATCCGTTTGTCCTGGTGACTCCAGTTGGAGAATTCTTTAGATACCACCAGAGAGTTGGGGACAAAAATAGTCTTGCCGGAATAAGTCCTGAGGACCGTAGTCCGAATGGATACCTTTTTGACTATGCACAGTTTTTCTTGAAACTCCACCAAATCACCGGCCTGGACGGTGCGCCCGAAAAGCAAAATCAGGCCGCTGACAAAATTGTTAATGATATTCTGGAGACCGAAACCGATCCCAACGGACAGGCCGCCGGTGATCACGGCCAGGTTGCTTAAGGAAAAACCGATCAAATAAAGCAAAACCATGCCGAAGATAAACCACCACAGATAGGTGGCTATAGTTTTTAGGGAGTTTATGGCCCCTTTCTCCAGGTCGGGGTGCCGCACCGCGATGAACGAAATGCCTTCATCCGTGACAACCGTGGCCAGTCTGGTCATGATCAAGGCGATCAGCATCCATAAGAGATGGTAGACATTGAAAGTAACAGGCGGCATCCCGATTTGAAGGTTCATCACCTCATGCAGGAATCTATGGCCGCCTAAATAAATCAGAAAAATTGGGATAAAGAATAAGAAAAGCATGGTAAAGATAACCAACGGGCCTAGTTGCTGACACACATGGCGAAACCACAACCAGGCCGGAATCTCGGTCGGAATCAATTCCAACTTCTTCAAAGCCGTACTGATCCCAAAACTGAGTTGCCAGATCAGACAAATGATCAGGAAAACGGTGACTATGTCTATGGCAAACTTGCCCCAACCAAATACCGCGAGAGCGATAGCCACCGGAATAAGACCCAGGATAACCTGCCTGATGGTCTTCTCCCAGGCCATCTCAATCCCGGCCATCCGGCGATAGGCTCGCCAGGCGAACAAAAACAGGAAGATTAAAATCGGCACCAAAAGCATCTGAGGCACGGCCAGATTCAGAAGCAAAACACCAACCGAACAGGCTAACCAGAGAGGTTTCAGGAAAACCGGCTCTGGTTTGGGTGACGCCGCCGCTGCTCTTGAATCATCCATTGACTCCGAGTCGGCCGGTGGTGGTGCTGCCGGTGCGCCTATTCGTAGATTCCAGGCCAGCTTAACCAGCCCATAACCAACCAAAACACCTGTAAGCGTCATGGGGCCACCATCT
>JADFYN010000415.1 GCA_015233055.1 Deltaproteobacteria bacterium | reverse complement strand
CAGGAAATAGATGAGGTGGAGCGCAAAATCATCCAGATGCAAATCGAAGTGGAGGCCCTTAAGAAGGAGCAAGATAAGGCCTCGGTGGAGCGTCGGGACCGGATTGAACATGACCTGGCCGAACTAAAGGACCAATCCCATCTCCTCAAGGCCAGATGGTCCGCGGAAAAAGAATCCATCAGCCACATCGCCACCATTAAGGAACAGATTGAACAGGCCAAGATTGCGGCTCAGAATGCGGAAAGGACTGGCGACTAAGCCAAAGCGGCGGAGCTTAAGTACGGCCGGCTGATGGCCTTAGAAAAAGAATTACGCGAGCAGACGGATAAAATAAGCAGTGACCAGCCGCAAGACCGGATGCTTAAGGAAGAAGTGGACGCCGAAGACGTGGCCGAAATTGTGGCCAGGTGGACCGGTATCCCGGTATCGAGGATGATGGAAGGGGAGCGGGAAAAGCTGCTCCGGATGGAGGACCGTCTGCACGACCGGGTGATTGGCCAGGATGAGGCGGTGATCGCCGTGTCCAATGCCGTCCGCCGGGCCCGCTCCGGCCTGCAGGATGAAGCCAGACCGATTGGCTCCTTCATCTTCCTGGGTCCGACGGGAGTGGGCAAAACCGAACTGGCCCGGGCCCTGGCTGAATTCATGTTTGATGATGAACAAGCCATGATCCGGATCGAAATGTCGGAATACATGGAGAAACATACCGTGGCCAGGCTGATTGGGGCCCCTCCGGGCTACGTGGGTTATGAAGAAGGGGGTTATCTGACCGAATCGGTGCGCCGTCGTCCTTATTCGGTGGTCTTGTTTGACGAGATCGAAAAGGCCCACCCCGAGGTATTCAATGCGTTGCTCCAGATCTTAGTCGTTGGCCGGTTAACCGACGGCCACGGCCGGACAGTGGATTTCAAGAATACCATTATCGCCATGACTTCCAATATTGGCAGCCAGTATATCCAGGAACTCACCCGGCCGGAAGACCATGTCCGCGTCGAGACCCTGGTCATGGAGGGTTTGAGGCATCAGTTTAAGCCGGAATTCCTCAATCGAATTGACGATATCATAATTTTCCATGCCCTGACGCTGGAAGACATTAAGAAGATCGTCACCATTCAGATGTCCAGGTTGACTAAGCGTCTGGCCGACCGGAAGATTACCTTGATCTTGTCCGATGAGGCCAGGGAGTTCCTGGCTCGGGAAGGATTTGACCCGGTTTACGGAGCCCGGCCCCTGAAACGGGCCATCCAGAAACACCTTCAGGATAAACTGGCCGTGGATATCCTGCAGGGGACCATCAAAGACGGGGACAGTGTCCTGGTCCGGCCGACGGTCGACGGCCCTGGGCTGACGATGGTCAGGCAGGAGTAACAAAATTTAATAACAAGGTTGTGTTCGTGATTCGGGCGCACTAAATGATTTGGTTCAACCTCCGGCCCCACCAGCGGACTCTACTCGGCCTCAGGTGGGGCCTGGCGTGTAACCAGGCTTATTTCTTCACCTCCCGGCCCATCTCTCGCAAAAAATCATCGAGGGAACCGGCCGTTACCGCGGTTTTGAACAGACTATCCAGGGTATCCTGATCGGTTATTTTCTCAATAGCAGGTATAATCGAGGGCGGTACCGGGCTGAAGCGCAGCTTGAGCGTCTCAATCAACATCCGGCGCGAGTTCAGCAGCTCACCCTTCAGCTCACCCTTCAGCTCTCCCTCTAGTATGCCTGCCAGTCTGCCCTCGTTGTATTCTATTTCCCTGATAACTTCGTAGGCTGCAGATTCGAGCATAATATCCCTCCTCTTGGAAATAATCGCTTTGGTCATGTCTTTAGACACCAGGCCGGCCAGAATGGCCATAATCGTCAGCAAATCAGCTTTGTCTTTTCTTGGTAAGGAACTTTGGCCGATGAATTTATCCGCCTGGTCCAGGAATTCTTCTCCGTGGCGCATGAGCGGCAGCAACGGCATCAGACAGAGTATTCCCTCCTGGAAAATCTCCCTGGCATCGAATTCGTAGACAGGAATCAGTCGGAATCGGAATAGGACGTCCTTATCTTCATATTGATCCGAGACACTGGCGGACGGTCGAAAAAGCAAGACACAGGCCGTAGTCTCTTGATGATATTTTAGCATATATCGACATCGATATTCAAGTAATCTGAGAGGAACATCATTGTCCCAGCGGCTCTGGACCTCCAGAATGATTATTTCTTGTTTCCCGTTCTCATCCGTGACCCTGATGGCGGCATCGGTGTGCCTGGAGCTGACTGTTTCCGTGGGCACTTCCTCCAGAAGATCACTTTCCGCGACAGGGATACCCACCAACCGCCGGAGAATTGCTTCTCGGCATTTTTCTATCAGTATCTTTGAACTCTTGTCATAGTACATAAGTTTCTCCGGGCATCTGGACGGGAGACAAGTATTCAATGGTCCGGGGAGAAGTCCGTTTTCTATGATTTAGAAGATCATATGGGCCGCCAGAGTGTCAAGTAAATAGACCGGGAGGGGTCGGCCGGCTTTGAAATATCTTGCCAAATCGGCGGAATTAAGATAAACTACCTGGTACTTAGGATAGCTTTTCCGGATGTTCAGGCCCTTTTCCGGCCTTCGTCGCTATTCCGGGAGAGTTTTTCCAAGACCGGCCAGGTATATTTACCGACAACCTTATTTCAGGGACGGCTATGTCAAAATTTGTTCGTTTCTTATTTGCCTATCTTGTTCTAACTCTGCTGTTGTCCGCCTGCGCGGAAAGACAGGCCCCTCGCGGGACCGTCTGGCAAACAGCCACCATCAGCTCCTTGATGGCCGGGGTATATGATGGAGAAGTAACTATCCGGGACCTAAAAGAGCATGGTGACATGGGGTTGGGCATCTTTAACGCCGCGGATGGGGAAATGATCCTGCTCGACGGCCGGGTCTATCAGATAAAATCGGACGGGGTGGCCTACCCGGTCGCGGATGACGCCAAAACCCCTTTTGCCGTGACTACTT
>JADFYN010000414.1 GCA_015233055.1 Deltaproteobacteria bacterium | reverse complement strand
CTGCTTTCGACCATTCGGCATTGGCTTCGTAACAGGCGGCCACAAAGAATATGGACTCCACCGTCCACTGATCCGCCGGTTTTTGGCCGGCCAGTTCCGTGAAACCGGTCAGGGCCTGGTCGAATCGTTTCATCCGAAAATCACATATAGAGATTCTAAAACGAGCTTCCCCAACTCGGGCATGGTCTGGAAAAAGGAAGATAAACCTTTTGAATTCTACCTGGGCGGTGTCCCATTCCTCTCTGTTTAAGAGGCTTTGAGCAAAATCGAAGAGCTTATCCGGCGGCCCGGTTACCGGAGTATCCAGACAAAAACCAGAGGTCAGAGGGACCAACGTGGCCTCGCCGAGAAAAAGCATCGGGACAATGACCAGGATCTGCAGAAGGTGAATGAGGCGTTTAGCGGCCATGGGCATTGCCCTCCCAAAAGGCATGGGGCACCATCGGCAGCGGCCGGGGCGGCCGGTCCCGGAGCCAGAAATCGTTTTGTTTCAGGGGATCATAGGCCCGGTATTGGCCATCTACCTTAATTTCCGGATGATCCCGCATGTCCTGGCTTTCTCTGATGAACCGGTCAGCGATTAAGAGAGTTCCCCACCAGGCCCCGTGAATTTTCAGGGCCTCTTCTCCAAAATGACTACAACTGGGATACATGGGGCAATGGGTGTAACCCAGGGGTGACGCATATTTTCGGAAGGCCCGGATTGAGGCCGTCAGGCCGCGGACCGCCGGACCAGCCTGGTCTTTTTCAGCCGGGACAAGAGAGGACGGAGGCGCCGCAGCACCGACTCTTCCTGGGGATTCCTGGGGTTGTCCGGCCCAAAGATTGTCTGGAGACCGGCTCAGGCAGAGGCTCATCAGAATGGCCAGGGCAATCATCGGCCGGCTAATCTTAGTCAGCCGCGGCGACATGGCCTCAGGATGAAAATAACTTGAAATAATATAAGAAAATCGTCGACCGTCATTTCTTCCTTTGAGACAAAAACGATATAATTGCATTAGCCTGGTCATCGTTTATCCAGCCTGGTTGTTTGGAGGCCATGGTTTTGACGGTGGATTGCCACCTGGCTGGAGTTTTATCCGCGGCCCAGACGCGATCCAGGCTATGGCAATGGGTGCACTTAATGGGAACCAGCGATTTGCCTTCGGCCACCTGGTCTTCTCCGGCGGACTGGGCGGCGGCGGGGGTGCCCGGGCCCTGACCGACCGCAATCAGATCATACCCGGCAGTTAACATAATCAATAGAAACGACGTGGCGACTATGATTAACCCCAGCGTCGGCAAGTTGCCCATAAATGATTTGTATCTTCTGGCGAACAGAACTTTTATGGTCAGCAACGGAAACAGGAGAAGACCCAACAAAGCGTGAGCAAAGGGCCTGACGTCCAGTTCGTCGGACATACCGCTCAATCTAAGAACCATGCCACTCAAAAAGAGCAAGTAAAGCAAGATAAACGCCCAGCCCAATCTCTTGTGCCAAAGGCGGTATCCGGCTGGATTTGCCACTTTGTCTTTGCGGCCGATTACCTCCAACATTAACCAGGCGACAATAATGCCCAAAGCTAAAAATAAAAATCCACCGATGGTGCTGATCATGTCTGTCCTCGTGGTGGGTTATAAGAATAATACGGCCTAACCTCAAGGTGGGTGAACCAGGAACTATTTTGTCTAATTAGACCGACAGTTCCATAAGGTCATGGGCCAGGATGATTTCTCCGGAAAATGCCCGGCGCGCCGGGGTGAGCAGATCATGACCATCACACTCAGGGTAAAAGCGGTTGAGAATCAATGTCTTTACCCCAGCTTCAGCGGCTACCCGACCGGCCAGGGACGGCGTCATATGCCCCTCTCCCGCCAGGCCCTCAGGGAAGGAACACTCACACACCAGCACATCGCCATGTCGAGACAATTCTACTAACCGTGGGTCATAAGATGTATCACCGGAAAAGATGACTGCAGTCCCCTGGTGGTCTTCAATCCGGTAAGCCAGCGACGCGGGGGTATGGTCCACGGGCGCACTGGTCAACGTAAAATTCTTGAATGTTGTGGTACTTGGTTTGTCGTTAGCCAGTTCCAAGATATGCAACAGATGTTCGGGCAGAGTGACCCATTTCCCCCAAGCCGCCTGCAATCCCAGGTAAAACTTCTCCAGCCCCACCGGCCCGATCAGATTCAACGGTGTTCTTTGGGCCAACACCAGGGGGGAGGAAGGCCGGCAAGTCACTGGTATGGTCATTGTGAAAATGAGTGATTAAAATGTGACTCACCTGGTTCAGGCTCGATCCGGCCTGGGCCAGGCGGTGTAATGCCCCCGGTCCCAGGTCGATGATTATGGTCTCATCATTGACCCTGACCAGGTTGGACGAGGCGGTTCGGTCCGGCCTGGGGATAGCGGTGCCCGACCCCAAGATGGTCAAGGTGATGGCCATAAATCGTCCCTGTTTCTGGTTGCATGTTACCCGTTGCAGGTTGCAGGTTACTGGTTGCATGTTAATATCATTACATGGAATCAGTCGGGTCCTTTCATTATCGAGGGAGAATGATTCGCATTTGGGAAAGATTAACCTGAGAGCACAGGACAACCGACAAGAAGTCCGTATTCTCAAGCCGATGACTTAAACATGTAACCAGTAACCTGCAACCTGCAACGGGTAACATGCAACGTGCAACAGAGAAAATCAACTCCTCATATGGTCGAGAAGTTCGTAAGGAACCCGCAACGCGCCATAACCTATCCCCAGATCAACCCGAGGTTTAGCCCGGCCGTGGAAATCCGAGCCACCGGTGGGGAACAAGTCGTATTTCTTGGTCAAATGAAGGAAAGTGGCTGTTTGCTCGGGCTTATGATCCGGGTAATAGACCTCGATGGCCTCCAGCCCCCTGGCTTTCAACCCGGCTACCATTTGATCCAGCATGACATTGTCTTTAATGAATAAAGTGAAAGGATGCCCCAGGCAGGCCCGCCCGCCGGCGGACTTGATGAGAGAAATGGAATCCTC
>JADFYN010000413.1:649-3005 GCA_015233055.1 Deltaproteobacteria bacterium | reverse complement strand
GAGATTATTCGGTTCCATGGGGTTGGTTATAGGGATCCTGGGTGATAATGAACCGGCCCTTAGAGCGATCGTAGGAGAATTCAAAGCCGAGAGAAATCAATTCCGCTTTGTCCTTGTAGAATTGAGCCCGGCTGATACCCAGCGATGCAGCCAGTTGACTGACTGTTTGATAGGGGGCAGTCTTAATCTCTTGAATGATTTTAAGGAGGCTGATGGACCTCTTGTTTTTGTCTGTATCCATAGGATACACTATACATCACCGGTCGATATGGCGCAAGTCCTTTTATATCCTCAGTCTACCCCTGTGTATGTCGAGTCCGGGATTCACACCCCAAATCTGCAAACCGCAGTTTATCGAAGAGACCGCGTCAGCCGAAATAGATCCGAACTGGAAGACGGGATTACCAAGCCGCCCGCTGAAGCGAGTATCGAATCGATAACGTCAGCCGTAATCTATCCCGATTTTATTCCATAATTCATACATCACCGGCATGTTGATGCCTCACCTCGACATTTTGAATGCAAAGTTCAATAAAAGATGTTATGACCTATCAAATTTCATATCCCCCAAAAAACTGAGGAGGACTAGCGGCCATGGGTGTAGAATGGATGGCCCTGCCGGCCGGGCTTCTGATTTCGACAATAGTCACACTGGCCGGGTTCGGCGGCGGCATACTCTGGATGCCCTACTTAATCTACGCGGCCGGTTTGGACCCCGCCCAGGCGGTCGTGACCTCTTTGATCATTCAGGTGGGGGGGATGGGGTCGGGGAGCCTGGCCGTGATTAGAGCCAAAAAGACCGACTTGCGCCTGTCCTTCTATCTGATTACCGGCTCATTCGTGGGCGTTCCCATCGGAGTCTGGATATCCAGGTTAGTTCCGGCGAACTCGCTGGTGTTTATCTTGGGGGTGGTCTGTCTGATTATGTCCTTAATCTTCGTTTATACCCAGGATGATTTCAGCAGCTCGCGAGTAAGCCGGGTGTCTTTCCGCCAAACCGCGCCTTATTTGTGGTTAGCCACACTTTTTTCCATCCTGACGGGGATTCTGTCCATGGGTGTGGGGGATTTCCTGGTCCCCATACTCCGCAACCGGCTTCGCCTGACCATGGAGTCGGCCATGTCCGCCTGTCTGGTCGTCATGGCCATAAATGCCGCCCTGGCCGCCGGCCTGCATGTGTTACTCGGTGAAAAGTTTGCCGGGACATTGATTCTGTGGGCCATCCCCGGAGTTCTTATTGGAGGGCAAGTCGGGCCCCGGCTGGCCGGTAAGATTAGCGATCAGACCCTCAAAGAAGTATTCATTTACGGCCTGTCTTTAGCTGGAATCCACATGGTCTTCCACAACCTGTAATCTCAAATCACATCAGGCCGCTGAGAGTGATTTGGCTCACCCCCCGGAGTCACCCACCTGAAATTGCGAAGAGCCGTTAATGCTTTTCGTTGATCGAAATCAATCTACGTGGTATCAACCTTCTCTGTTAAGCTATTCCTCGAACGGTCATAATTATCCCTTTTCGAGGAGACGTGGTGGCCGGCCACAGATGTGCTCAGATGTGCCGCTTATAGGCGTGTCAAGTATATTTCCGGGGAGCCTGGTTCTATTCCGGGGGGAGACCATGGCAAAAAAAATCTGCATTTTGCTGTGGCTGGTTCTAGGTACCTTAGTCTGGATCAGTTGCAGCAGCGATAAGGCGGCGACCAAAGTCGGCCTGGTGGTGGATGAAGCCGGGATTGCAGACCGGACATTTAACAGCGCGGCCTGGACAGGGGTGCAAAACGCCGTGTCCCGGCTGGGTGTATCCGGAAGCTATCTGGTGTCCGGACAACCGGATGATTACGCCAAGAATATAGAAGCATTCGTTAAGACAGGCACCGACCTGATCATCACCGTGGGATTCAACATGGGGGAGGCTACTTCCGCCGAGGCCGGACTTCACCCCGAAAATAAGTTCGCCATCGTTGACCTGGCCGATGATCCACCCCTGAGCAATGTCCTGGGGCTGACCTTTGCCGCGGATCAGGCCGCCTTCCTGGCCGGCTATTTGGCCGCGGGAATCACCAGAACAGGCAAAGTCGGGACGTTTGGGGGGATGCAGCTTCCTTCCGTGACCCTGTTCATGGATGGCTTTGCCCTGGGGGTGAAGCAATACAATATGCGCCACCAAACCAGCGTCCAGACCATCGGCTGGGATCCCGTCACCCAGACCGGTCTGTTCACGGGAGACTTCGTTAATGTCGATGAAGGCCGGGCCATGGGCGACAAATTGATCGACCTCGGGGTGGACATCATCTTGCCCGTAGCCGGAGCGGTCGGTACCGGCGCCGCGGCCGCAGCCCTGGAGAGCCGCCGGGTG
>JADFYN010000413.1:0-447 GCA_015233055.1 Deltaproteobacteria bacterium | reverse complement strand
CCTTGTGCCCAGTGATCTCAAGTTGGAACTGGACGTGGTCAGGGCCGGGATCATCGCCGGAACCATAAAAACCAGGCTGTGAATCGGCTTCGACCCAGATATTGTATTGGCAAATATCCCGCGATATGGTAATAAAAAAAATCCAGCATCCCTGGTGCTGATTAAAGGCGCTGAGGTTAGTCCTTAGAGCCTTTGTTGTTATCGACTCAATTTGTGGAGAAGGCAATGGGCATTATCGTTCAAAAATATGGCGGCACATCCGTCGGAAGTATTGACCGGATCAGGAATGTGGCCCGCCGGGTAATCAAAGCCAAAAAAGAAGGCCATGACGTGGTGGTCATCCTTTCAGCCATGGCCGGGGAGACGGACAGGTTGATCAACCTGGCCCAGAGCGCAGGGGAAGACCCGGACCCCCGAGAGCTGGAGGTGCTCATGACGACCGGGGAG
>JADFYN010000412.1:629-3007 GCA_015233055.1 Deltaproteobacteria bacterium | reverse complement strand
CGCTTGTCCGGTTCAAGGATACACAGGCTGATGGTTCGCAGTTTTCTCAAGAAAGGGATAATCCGGTGGCGGTCCGTCCGGCCCTGGTCGAGCAGGCTGGACAAGGTCCGGTTGGTGTTTAGGACCCAGGCGTTCTCAGCGATTATGTTTATGAGAGAGTCCTGGGTCACCCGGCTGATCTGCTCCGGATCGGGCCGGATGTCCCAGACTTCGCCCTGGTCATCCATAATCACCTGAACCAGGTCCGGGGTTGGTCCGGTGAGTCCGGCGATCCGCTTAATCAGCCGGGCCTGGTCCATCCCGGCCAGGTTTTGATTGATCTCGTCGGCCAGGATAATGTTGAACACCTGCTCTCGTTCCACATCAAAGGGTTCGCCGTTATCCGCGGCCAGGCTGACCCAGCCCCGGTTCAGCAATGTCTCGGCTTGCTCCCGATTGATCAGAAGTCTTTCATTATCCACGGTTACCAACTGCACCTGGGCCTGGTCGAGCAGCATCGTCTCCAATCGTGTCTGACCCACCTTGTGCCAGCCGTCGTCTGAGGTGACATCCAGCAATTGCCATTTTAACAGTCGTGTTTTTCTGATCGTCCTGCGAATCGACCTGGCTTCGGCGACCAGGGCCGGAAAGGCGTCTTTTCTTATCTCGACGGGCTCCTTTTTGGTATCGATGGCCGGGATCATGTCTTTGGTGGTAAGCAATTCGCGCACTCGGACGGTCACGGCCCGGCCATCGGCCATGATCAATTGCAGTCCCGGCTCCAGTGTAAAAACTTGACCGCGGGTTAGCTTGGGTGTCTCTCGGTCCCGCGAAACAATAGGCGTGACAATCTCACCTCGCCTGACCAGCAGCCGGATAACCAGGTCCTGGGCCGATTCAATGGACAGCATCCAGGCCTTTTCTGTGGCTGCTTGCCAGAGCGGCACCGTCGAGGCCGTGGTATCTTCGGAGAGTAGTTCCTGAGGCATCTCTTGGTGTTGGTCGATAATCACCGGTGATTTGAGTAATCCCGTGCCCTCTTTGCTCACCCCTATGGGCACGTCCCACACGGCTGCTTCACCGGCCGTCACCTGGGCGCTTGGCTTGCCGGTATTCATGGCCTCAATCATGGCTTGGAGGTGCGGCGTGGACACATCCAGGGCCTGGCCGTTTTTGGTGATGACCTTAATGGCCTGATGTCCCTTGAAGATGGCCGTAAAGAGCCACTGGCCGTCTTCGGCGCTGAACTTATGCAACTCGACGTGTTCGATGTCTACGTTGACATATTCCGTGCCATTTCCATCGGCATTGGGCTTCCTGCCGTCAAAGGGGTTCTTGGCTCGGAAGATATCTTTCTTCTCAATCGTCACTTTGCAGGTGGCCGCGCCGTCTTTCATCACCACCTTGAACCGGCGGCCATCCGCGGTAGTCGCGTTGGTGATTTTGCCCTGGTTGCTTTCCATGTATTTACGTTTGGTAATGACGACCAGATGCCCTTTTCCATCCAGAATCCAGAGAATCTGGGGCTTGCCCGAAGTGAAATTGACCACGGCCCGGCAGATAATTCGGTCATCGGGATTCTTGGCGCCCAGCTCACTCAAGGCCTTGACCGGAAGCAACTGGGCTTTGGTCACTTCCCGGCGCATGGTTCCGGGTTTGACGATAACCTGGAGCTTTTTGCCGGCGGCGGCCGGAACGGTCAGAATGGTTCTTTGTTCCGTGTCCTCTCTGTCTTTCTCTAATGAGGCATTCAGGACATACAGGTCCATGGTCGAGACGTTGTGAAATTGCCGCCGGCCGTCAATCACATGACGCAACTGACCGACATCCTGGGTTCGCTTGATGAGGCTGAAAACCACCCGGCCGTCATTCTTGGACATCTTCCGGCTTAGTGCAATATCCTCAATTTGCACCATCAGGGTGTCTTTCTTCGTGGCCGCGGCAGCCTGGATGACCTTGACCGCCATGTCGGGGGCCGGGACTAAATAGTTGCCGTCGGCATCATTCACCTGGTCCAGAATCCCCGCCACCATCAACCCTCGATAGATGTTCCGGCCAATGGTAACGTTAAACAATTGAGCCGGGACTTCCTGAGTGTCAAATCTATCATTCGGCCAGACATAAACCGAAAACAAACCCCGGTCACTGGGCACGGACATGGACAGGCACGGTTTGGCCGGTCTCACCCCGGGGGCGGCCGGTCCAGCCTCGGTTCCATGAAAAAGCTCCTTTTTCTCCTGGGCGCTGAGCGGAACCATTTTCCCATCTTTATTCAGACACCAGCCCTGACTAAACACTTCCCGTCTTTGTCCAGTGGCGGTATTACTCAAAACATCCAGGTGGAGCGGGTTAGAACTCAGGCGCAGCTTCGTCCCCTGGTCATCATAAGGCACGAATTC
>JADFYN010000412.1:0-619 GCA_015233055.1 Deltaproteobacteria bacterium | reverse complement strand
TTGCCATCACGAAAGATCATCACTTGCTCGTGGCCCACCGTGACCATGCCCAGTTTGTCTCCTTCGGTCAATTCCAGGGGATATCCATTTTCCCCGCAGGCCTGAAGACCCTCTGCCGCGCCCATGAGCAGGTGAATTTTGGCTTCATCCCGGGTCGTCAAGGTGTAAAGCGACGGGAAGGATTTCCAGACCAGGCCCTGAATCATCTGGGTCAGTTCGTCGGTCAGGTCTATTAGCCCCATGAGACCATCCCGGCATGTCCTGATGGAATTTTGAATTTGATATATCCCGGCCAATCCCCGCTCCTGGGTGATCCGTTCAGCCGGCAGGGCCCATTCGGCCCAGATGGCGCCGGTCATGGTCTTGACCAGTTGTTTTTTGTCTAATCGCGCCGGCCAGGGTTGCCTGTCCAGAATCCGGTCCCGGGCCGTGGCCAGCTCTACCCGGGAAATCATTTCAGCCATTTTTTTGTCGAGAAAACCGTCCAGTTGCTTGTACTTATCCACCCGCCCGGCCCTTGTTCCAGGGGTGTCCGCCGAGGCTGTTATGGAAGGGTCGGCTGACTCTTGGGTCGGGACTCCTACCTGTGGCGGCGCCGAATCCGCGGCCCCCCCGGTGG
>JADFYN010000411.1:2373-3008 GCA_015233055.1 Deltaproteobacteria bacterium | reverse complement strand
TCCCGCCCATGCCCATAGGACTGATTCGGTCTCCCGGCCGGAAATTTCGAACCTCCAGAGTAGAGGGCAGCCGATCATAATCCAGCACCACCTGGTTCGACCTTTCCGTCAGAGGATCTCGGGGACGACCGGCAGACACAACAAAAGACAGAGCCGCGCCGGAGACGGGGATCTCCACCCGACCTGGGATAACCGCCGGATAGGCAAAGTCCTGTATGGCCTCGCCTGAATCCGCCCGAATAAAAAGATGATCATATGATTTTATCACCATCACCCCGGCGGGCAAACACAGCTTCTTTTCTCCTGGTGATTTGTCCAGAAGTCCTCGGACGGCCTGGACGTGAACATAGCCCAGACGGCGGAGATCTCCTTTGACCGACTTCAGGGATTGACGGATAATCTCAGTTTGAATCGCCGGGTGCTCTTTCAAAAGGCGCGGCACATCCAACCGGATGCCGGCTCCGTGGGCTACTGAAACGGCCAGGTCAGGGATTCTTTTAAGCGCCTCTTGGGCAAGGAAGTCGTGGGCCTCGGCCATGATCCCGGCGGTGCGGACCAGGGTGGCCGTCATGTCGGGATTGAAGCGGTCCTTCAACAAGGGCAACAACCGCGCCCGGACCCTGGCCCGGAGATAT
>JADFYN010000411.1:0-2300 GCA_015233055.1 Deltaproteobacteria bacterium | reverse complement strand
CGATGATCGGCCTGACCACCGTCCCGTCCCGCACCGGAGGGATACCGGCCAGGCCGGCCGGACCGGAGCCGCGGATGAGCCGCATAAGCACTTCCTCCGCCTGGTCATCAGCCGTGTGCCCTACCGCGATCTTGTGTCCGCCCTGGGATTGTCTGATTTCTTCATAGAACTCATACCTGACCTGCCGGGCGGCCTCTTGAACGCCCAGGTTCCTATGTTTAGCCGTGGCAGCCACATCCACCCGTTTACCGAAAAAAAGAAGCCCCAGTTCTTCGGCCATATCCCGCACCATCATCATTTCCGCCTCGGCCTCATAACGCAGCCCATGATGCAGGTGACAGACGACCAGGCTGATTTCATAGGCCGACTTAAGTTCGTTTAGGGCGTGGAGCATGGCCGTAGAGTCAGGTCCGCCGGAGACTCCGACGATGACTTTCTCACCTGGCCGGAGCATTCGGAAGAATTCGATAGTCTCGGTTGTCTTGACTATAAATGGATGTCGGGGCATATCAGGTTTTAGACGGCATCTTTCCCGGTTTTTTGAATACGTTCAAACCGACCTTCTCTTCCCGGTCGGGGATAACGGCATTACCTTCAGTCGAGGCAATGATAATGGTCTTGCCCGATGACGAGGGTCCGAATTCCTGGGTCAAGTCCACCTTAATGGTCAAGATATTGTCTACCACGGTCATTTCAACATTTTTCATATCGCACCTCCATGCTTATGATGTAGAATGATTCTTACGCCTGCACTGATGACACTGGAATACTATGCTGAAGGAGTCAAAAAGATAAAAGTATGGCTCTCAACTCAGCAAAGTTTTATTGGCAGTCAACACCGTGATGCCGTATTTCTTGAAGTCGCCGTCGTGGGTAATCATTTTCAACCCTCTAACCCGACACAGTTCAGCTAGTACCATGTCATTAAAATAGGGACGCCTTTTTTCAAGCAAACCCATATCCATTTCTTCCAAGCCGCTGCTCGTGACCCGGCAATAACTAAGAATCCGCCGTACATCATTGGCTATGACTTTAGCTATGTCGAAGTATATACTATTATTACGAAAAGGCTTAAACTCCGTTATTCCTGATATGTTTTTCAGGGATTCAAATTCCATCCGCGAATACCTATTCATGAATTCAGAAATAACGAGCACATCTACAAAGACTTTACTGCCCGCGGTGAGAATCTTGGCCAATGCTTCAGAATATACCCTTGTTTTCCATCCACTAACACAACGCGGGCAGAATACGTAGAGCCAGACATTAGCGTCTATGAAAACCTCATCGTTCGCGGAAAAAGGATAATGATTAATTTGAATCGCCCTAAAAATCATCATCCTCCTCCAATACATTCCTTATCGTCTCCTTGAACCGCCCCGGATCTTCTAAGCAGGCCTTAGCGGAATCGACTACACGTTCCAGTAGAATCAAATCATCCGGTTCTATATCAGTCAGTTGAATATTGGCCCGGATGTCTTCCTCAGGGAACGAACCATAGAGTTGACCGAAAGCCGTATGCAAAAAAGCTGCAGCCAGAAAGGTAACATTACGAAAAGAAACAACTATCTTCCTCCCCACCCTTAGAGCGGCCACGATTTGATTATAAACCTTCCGGCCGTCGTCCGAAGCCACACACAGTGGATTACCCACTATTTCATGCAATGAAAGAGTCGTAACTCCCATGCAGGCAGCTTGATACGGGTTGCTTAATAACAATTGTCCTTCAATCGGTTCCAAATATGTGGTCATTGCCTCGGTCCTCCTCTTTTGCGTACGAACGGGCATCCGGTTCGTTCAGGTCTTCCTTTCCCGGTACACCTCCGACCAATACTCAGTTTTTTTCTCATCCCGATTTGCGGTTCAATGAAATTTTTTTAAGTTAGATATCGTGGCGTCCTCCTGGTCCCTGACCTTTTGTAAAACCAAATGGGATTGGTGGTTACAGCTCATTCTGACAATCTCTTCAAAAGGTTCCTTTTGTTCAGGCAGGCACAGCGGTACCAGGGCAGAGCCCGTAAGTTTCAAGAGCACCTCTATTATAACACCATTGGCGCCGCATGAGTCACACATCGATCAAAAAAATGGAGACGGATCACTTTTACAGGTGCCCAACGATAAAGTCAAGTGGATGTTGGACAACCGCCGAGTTCAACTGTGCAGTCCCGGACGGCAAATACTCCTGGTTACACTGCGGCGTGATGCTCCTGCGCAAATCAGATTCTGATTAGATCCTTTGTGCGGGATGATCGCCGTCCGATTAATGGGGTATTAAGTCGGTATTAAAAAAAATATGCCAT
>JADFYN010000410.1 GCA_015233055.1 Deltaproteobacteria bacterium | reverse complement strand
GTTAACCAGAATAATTTTATACGCGATCATGGCTTTTCTGGGCACTTTGTCCTTAAAATCCATGGTCTCTATGTCCGCTCCCAGGTTTTTGGCATAAGCCCCCAGCATGGCGGCCGCGGTGGTCCAGATCTCCCGGACTACCGTATCCGGCGCGCCCATATCCTCTAAGGCATCGGCGCAATACTTGGCCACGGTGGACAGGGGGTCCTGACAGTAACCACAGGACGAATGGCAGTCGGAAGAAACGTATTTCCCCGGATCCATATAGGAGTTCAAGGTTTCCTCCAGCAGTCCGACAGAAACTGTTTTGGCCGATTGGACCATCCACGTAGGCCGCTCCGGCCCCTCCGGCAGAGTATCTCTTAGATAATCAACGGCATAGATAGCAGTTAGGGCGGCGTCGCAAAATCGGTCAACCCTGACCATGTATAGGGCCCGTTTGTAGGTCAGTTTCGCGGCCAGCATGTTCCGGATGCGGACCTCATCCGTTGGAAGATCGCCGGCGGCATTTTCGGGGATATACAGGAGTTCCGCAATTTCGCCCAACTCTTTGATGATTGGCTCCAATATCTCCGTTCGTCCTTCGGTGAGTTCATACTCCTTTTCGGATAACTGAATTTCGTTAAAACGCTGGTAAGTCAACTTGTCCAGATCAAGGAAATGGGGAGAGAAAAAACCGGAATCTGACAGGTGCGCCAGTTTGCTTCTAATTGTCCGCATGATTTCCTTTAGGGGGCGTCTATTGAACATGTTTTTCACCTGCCTGAAAATATATCATAGCCAATGTCAGTTAGAAGCCTTGACTTGACCAGGGCCACGGACAAAGCCGTCAAAACTACTTTGGGGAAACATGGACCGGCCGCGGTTAGAGCGTCTCTCCATTAGATCTGACTCTTGCTGTTTTCGTCCAGGCTCAGCAAGGCCGCACCCAAGGCCCCGGTCATTTGGGGATGGGGAGGAACCAGCACCGGCCGGTCGATTTGGCTGCTCAGCAATTCGGCGATGAAGGGGTTGTGAGCCACCACGCCGCCGGTTAAGACCACCTGGTCCGTTAATGAATCCATTTCCAAGACGCGGTTGATGACCGACGTGAACAGGCCGCTCACGATGTCCTCTATCTTTTTGCCGGCCCGGATCTTCTCCAAAACCTCGGTGGCGGAAAAAACCGTGCAGTAACTCCCCAGGGTGACCTTTTCCGTAGAGCGCCTGGCCAAACCATCGAACGAGGCTATGTCGATGTTCAGTCGATAGGCAATTTCCTCTAAAAAGGCTCCCGTCCCCGCGGCGCACTTGCGATTCATCTTGAATCCCAACCTTCGGCCGGCTTGATCCAGCTTAATAATTTTGTTGTCCTGGCCCCCGATATCAATGACCGTGATGGCAAAGGGGAAATGGTGCCGGCAGCCCCGGGCATGGCAACTGATTTCAGTCTTGGTCTGGTGGACAAACTCGATATTCCGCCGGCCATATCCGGTGGAGATGATATTCTTGACGTCCGCTTCATCTATTCCGGCCTGGTCCAGGGCGGCTCGCCAGACCTGAGAGGCGGAGGCGGAAAAATCGTATCCGGAACGGCACATGTCCATTCCCAAAAGGTTCTTCTCGGCATCGATGATGACCGCCTTAGCCGTGGACGCGCCCACCTCAATGCCGCCATAAAAGGACTTGCCCATAATTAATCTTCCAGTTGTTCGATGAACGCCTCAATATTGGTCTTGGTCTGCTCCTCCGAGAAGCAACGCAGGTCATTTAGATCTCCATTGATACTCAAGCAGGGAATGCCTAGCTTTTCAGTCAGCCGCTGGGGCATGCCGTAACGGTTATTGGAGTTGTTGGGGCAGGTCTTGGCATCGTGGAAAATGATGCCCTCAAATTTAAAGAACTCATGGCACTTCTTGATATACGCCTCTTTGTACGGCTCATCCCTGACGATAAACAGCTCGGTATAGGCCCGGGCCATACTGTCAAATGGTTCCGCCGGATCGAAGGCGGTGAAGATCCAACTGTTGCAGTAGGTGGAGGCGACCACGCAAGCGGCCAGGCCGGTGAATAATTCCGCCATGCTCCTAAGCTTTCCCCAGACGGGCATCCCGTCCCAGTACAGGCGGTGTTTTTCATTCGGCACCGAACTGATCCCGGCGGCGACCCGCTCATCGAGTTCTTTTAGCAGAATTTGGTAATAATCCACCGCCTCCTGGCGGCCGCGCATAACCACCGCCGGACCCATATGGATGGTGGCATCAAAGAAATTCCAGGGAGCCGAGATCACGGCTGCCCGGTCTAAGCAGGCTTTCCAGAGATCCGTGCATTCCCGCGATAACCGGACCGATTCCCTGAGTCGGTCGATATCAAACTTTCGGCCGCTGACTTCTTCCAAGGTTGGAATCAGCCCCTTCATTTGGGTGGCGATATCGTCTATATGGTGCTTTTCAACCCGGCCGATCTCCCGATGAGTGTGGATGCCGATAGCCGGGACGTTGAAATGACGGCCATACCAGGAAAACCAATCCTTAACATCGCGGCATTGATTTGTATTATAGACCAGGACATCGGGTTTGGGGACGGCGTCGATATTGTAGGCTTTTTTCAGCGGCGTTTCCTGCTTGAGGAAAGAGCCGATATCCGAAGTCAGGTAGGAACAGATATCCGGGGAATAACCTATGGCGTTGGCCACCGGAATCATGTCCATGGCCATCCGGGTGGCCCCCAACATGGCCCCGTGGTTCTCCGGATAATAGACTAGAAAGCCAAATGATTGAAGTAATTCAGCCGGTCCTACGCTGGTACACCAGGCCACCTTCGGCGCCCCGACTTTGACCGCCCGGTCCAGTTCGTAAAAATGATCAGCCATGATTTTCTTGAGCGGTTTGGCCGCCTGGATGGGGACGGACGGCGATATTCGTTTTTCCATTCGGTTGGCTCCTTATAACCTGGTCAGAATGAAACAGACACACTGCGGGTTTAGAAATACATGAGTTCGGCGAGGTGGTTTAATTAAGTACCAGAAATGTATCCGCAGATTTCGCAGATAAACGCAGATGGAAAAGAGTCACAG
>JADFYN010000040.1 GCA_015233055.1 Deltaproteobacteria bacterium | reverse complement strand
ATCAAAAAGGAAGTCAAAAAAGATCGAGAGGCAGGAAGAAAAAAGGCAAGGTGGGGTACTTTTGACCGGCCGGGGTGGTGTATTTTTTCACCGGCCAAAATGGCTTACTTTTTCACCGGCGATAATACTTGTGATCATTGAGTGTAAACGGAAAGCTTGTATTAGCGAAAGTATAGGCCCACAATCTGTTTTGCTCTCAACACGGAGGTACACATCATGACTGTGAAAACAAATCAATCAGATGATGGTAAGACCTTGACGATAAGCCTAACCGGCAGGTTTGATTACACGATTTATTCCAGTTTCGTCCAGGCTTATAAGGACAGCCTGAAATTACCATCGCAAGTGGTGGTGGAATTAGCCAAGGTGGAGTGCATGGACGCGTCAGCTTTAGGTATGCTTTTGGTGCTACGGGCGAAGGCTATCGCTAATAATACCGAAATCGTCCTCTCACACTGTGCCCCCAGCGTCAAAGAAAACATTCAAACTCATGGTGCTGGCAGGCTGTTTAAACTCGATTAACTGGATTTCAGCGGTGGTTGATCCCGGCCAGTTCAACCTTGGTGGCCGCCTTCTTGATTCATCTTCAGTTTGTAAGCGGGCCAACCTTTTATAAAGAGCAGAGGGATACGATTCGTCATGAAGAAAAAAAATAGCCGTTGGGGCATAAAAATAGTGAGCATGGTTCTATTAATTACCATGTTCATAGTCATTTGGATGGTATCGGGTCAGAGGGGGGCGCTCCCCTGGTTTTGAGAAACTTTGAGTAGAAAAAGAAAAGGCCAGGATAGCCCGGACCTTGCTATAGCGTTTAGTTTTCTAACCTTAACGGAGGTTTGATATGAGTCAGAGAATCGGAAAGCTAAGTCTATTGGTCTTATTTCCAATTATTCTTGCGTTATTCTTGTTTTTTTCTGGTCCGCAAGATTGTTTCGCCCAAGGGTATAGCTATGAATATCATCATCAGACGTGGAACCACAGGCATCACAGGCATTACAGGCACCATAGAGCATATTGGTCAGAGAGACGGAGGCACCATCGGCACCATAGAAGACCAAGGAGACGGGTATACCGTCGGTATACGAGTATAATCCCCTTCAACTTGAACAACCAATTAATGCCAATTTACTTGGTAGTGCCTGAATTGACCCCGGCCAAGGCATAGGCTTAATAAACAGACAACGGCCAGGAGAGCCCCGGCCTTTTGTCGCCTCAATCAATTCATTCCAAAGGACAGACAGTCATCTGAAAAGGATAGGCATAATGAACTGTTGGGAGTTCAAAAAGTGTGGCCGTCAGGCCGGTGGCGATAAGGTTAAAGAGATTGGAGTTTGCCCGGCGTACCCAGACTACGGGAAATGCTGTGCCCGTGTGGCCGGAACATTGTGCGGGGGGAAGGTTCAAGGAACATTCGCCACCGAAATGACAACTTGTCTGGATTGTGATTTCTATAAGAGCGAGCATTACGACCGATCTATAAAAACGATCATCCCTAAAAAAATGATGATGCGGGCCACCGGGCAAGAATAAAAACGGCCGGAGGATGTCCCGGCCACTGTCGCCTTCCATGATGTTGTGGTCAATGGATCGCGTGTAGATTACTGCTGCCGACTTCTCTTAAATGACCCCATCTATCCAAGACCCTGATCGCCTCAACCCTGTCAACTCCAAGAGCATGACAGGTGGCATCCAGATCGTAGACCGGTTCATTCGTCTCGATGTCATAGCCTTACATGTCATTGACTGTAGTCCGGGCCACAGCTCATCAATCTTCTGGTGTAGCTCCACCCTGATCTCGTCTGGTGCCGTCGTCAATGCTCGAGATGTGATGCCCAGATAGAATTCTCGGACCGGGCCTCCCTGGGCTTCGTCCAGGCCGGTATTAACCAAGAGTTTTTAGAGCCTGGGCTTTTCCGTTGACAGATTGTACCTGGTCACCTGAATCGGTCATAATCACCACCCCCTGAATGTGGCCCCTGGAAAAGTTGAATTTCGGGGAAGACACCCTAGGGAAGGTGTCTTGCCGGGTGGCCGCCCTATCCCCGAAAATTTTGCTACCATCGTGAAAAAAAATCGCTTACTCCGAACAAATAATCAATAAGTTAGGTGCGACGTTTCTGCTACCAAATTGCTACCATGATAGCAAAAAACACGGTAAAAAGTCAAACACCAAGATAAAACGTCAACGGCAAAAGTTCTTTATATTCTTGTAGGATAGTTCGTTACGGTCTACTTTGTTAATGATTCCTGTCACTCTGCAAAACCGTTATCCACCGGTTCGAATCCGGTTGCCGCCTCCATATTCGCGCAAATATCAGGAGTTGACCAGACCGGTTGACTCCTTTTTTATTGTGCGCCCATCAGAGCGAGCGAAGAAGGACTTGGGCCGGCCTGGCTCGGTCCTTCATTCATTTTGGGGCCTCCGGATAAAGGGCGCACCTGACTTTGGCCACGACTGCCGTGACCTGATAAACAAATATCCTTTGCGGGAATTGGAAAAACGAGGTATGATCCGAAAGAGTAGGGGCTAATCACCCAGTCCGGCATTGGTTGATCAAATCGAAGCAAAATGTATCCCTGGTCGGCCGGCCGTAAACCCGGCTGGATCACTCGATAACCGAGACGTTTAATCCTTGGAATGGTGTCTAATCTATGAATGATAATTTGCCGGAGATCACCGTGATCGGAGGCGGACTGGCCGGGTGTGAAGCGGCCTGGCGGGCAGCCGAGGCCGATACCAGGGTGACTCTGGTCGAAATGAAGCCTCACCAATATTCACCCGCCCACCATTCGCCGTTATTGGCCGAACTGGTTTGCAGTAATTCCTTTCGGGCCGGTAATGTGGAGAATGCCGTAGGCTTGTTGAAAGAAGAAATGCGGTGTCTCAACTCTATCATCATGGCCGTGGCGCTGGAGACGGCTGTGCCCGCGGGGCGGTCTTTGGCCGTGGACCGGGAAAGATTTGCGGCTGAGGTGACCGGCCGAATCTCTCGGCATAAAAATATTCAGGTAATCAGCCAAGAGGTTCGCCACCTGCCCCAAGAGGGTACTACCGTTCTGGCTACCGGGCCGCTCACTTCAGATGCCCTGGCTGAAGACATGGAAAGGCTGTTGGGCGAAGAGCACCTCCACTTCTACGATGCCATCGCTCCTCTGGTTACCTTGGAATCTATTGATTTTAGCCGGGCATTTTATGCTTCGCGCTATGAACCGGAGGAAGGGGATTACATCAACTGCCCCATGACCAGGGAAGAATATGAAGTCTTTTTTCAGGCTTTGACCACGGCCCAGCAGGTACCGCTAAAGCCATTTGAAACACCCAGGTTTTTTGAAGGTTGTTTGCCCGTGGAGGTGATGGCCGAACGGGGGTTTCAGACTCTTCTCTTTGGCCCCATGAAACCGGTGGGGCTGATTGACCCGACTACGGGACAGAGGCCCTTCGCCGTAGTTCAATTGCGGAAGGATAATACTGAGGGCACCATCTACAATATGGTCGGATTCCAGACCAAGCTGGCCTATGGAGAGCAAGAGCGGGTTTTTAGATTGATCCCGGGCTTGCGGCAGGCCGAATTTGTCCGGCTGGGCAGCATTCATCGCAATACCTTTATCAATGGGCCGCGGGTGCTGACTCCTTATGTCCAATTCGCGCGGGCGGAACATGTTTTTGTGGCCGGTCAGATCAGCGGTGTGGAAGGATATGTGGAGTCTGCGGCCATGGGGTTGTTATGTGGGATTAATGCCGCCCGGCTGGCCCATGGTCAAGCATTAGCCGCTCCGCCCCGGACCACGGCGCTGGGTTCTCTTGTCGCCCACATTACGGCCTCAGCCAGTCGGGATTTTCAACCGATGAACGTCAACTTCGGCCTTTTTCCGCCTCTGGAAGGCCGTGTCGCCAAGAAAGAACGGGGGGCCGCCTATGCCCGGCGGGCCCTGGCCGACCTGGACAAATGGATCAAGGAAGGATTAATGGGCTGAAGGCTTTTTTCGAGTTACGGACCAGAACCATATTCATGGTCGGTAACGATAAACCCGCAACCCGACATACGGTAAGGAAATTAATCATGGCTATTGCATTTGTGAGTGTCGTGCCATTGGGCACTGAGTCGACCAGTTTGAGTCATTATGTGGCCAAGGTGACCAGCGTGTTGAACAAAGAGACCTCGGTCACCACCACTTTGACCGGAATGGGGACTATCATCGAAGGCGAGTTGGCCGATATCCTGGCGGTGGTTCAGAAGATTCACGAAGTCCCTTTCTCCGAAGGGGCGCATCGGGTCATGACGAACATAAATATCGACGACCGGCGGGACAAAAAATCTTCGGCTCAGGCCAAAGTGGCCTCGGTCAAGGCCAAGTTGGGGGAATAGCCCGGTGGGAGTCCCCGAGCGGTTTTTTGCCGGCCGATAATTACGGCAGGCCGACATTGTCAGACAATCGGCCATACTGACATGTAATCGTTTCCACTCGAGTCCGTTGTTCAGCGGATGGATACGGACTTTTTCTAAAATTCAAACATGGTTCTTATGGCGACAGAGCCCCAAAAGCACTACTTTCCGTTGCTCCTGTTGGCGCTGACCATCTGCCTTTTTCCCCTCCCGAAATTGATCCCTTTGCCCCTGGTCGCCAACAGTAATTTGATGGCCGCCATAACCGGTTTCGGTATTCTTCTCTACTCCTGGTTGAAGGCCCGCCGGAACAAGGAAGAGAACCGCTGGTTGGCAGGTTTTATCAAGCCGATCTTGACCCCGGTTGGTTGGTGCGTTTCTGTTTTTGTGCTGGTGACCTGTGGTTATCTTATCTTTTCGGTTTATCATCTCTGGTCAACGGTAAAAGACCCCGGCCAGGTGGCCATGATCATCAAGCTCTGGTTGGTCTTCCTGACCGGGTCGGCTCTTTACTATCTGCCGGCATTGATCATCCGGTCTGTGGCCGATCTGCGCTGGGTGGTTTGGGCCATGGCGGTTGCGTTGGTGTTTTATCTAGTATATATACCTTCAGTTATCTATTCAGGATGGGCCGATGGGATGGTCAAGAGCCTGGCGGATGTTTATCAGGTTATCGGCATCCCAGATAGCCTGTTCAAGCGGATTCTCCTAGAGTCGGTCGGGAACGTAAACACCATCGCGGCCATCGTAGCTCTGATCACCTCTTTCGGCCTGGGCTTCGTTACACTCAACGGATTCAGACCGCGGTGGCTGATGCCTCTAATCATCTTTGGGGTGGTGATCTGTGTGATTATGAGCGCCCGGGCGGCCGTCCTGTCCATCCTGGCCGCCATCCTGACTTTGGGCTGGTTACGGCTGTCTTCATCACAGAAGGGCCTGAGGAAAAAGCACCTCTGGCTGATCTTGATACCCTTGATAGCCATCGGTGGCTATTTGCTTCCGTCCAGGCTGAACTTGTTTCAGGCCAAACCAAACCTGGAATTTCAAGGCGGGGGACGGCTGATCGTCTGGAAACCTTACTTAAAACAATGTCTCCACCGCCCCTGGGGCCACGGTTTTGGGGCGGATCAATACAAGTCTTTGCTGCTGGGCGAAGACCGAATCCCAGAGATGAACGTTCCTCTGGTGCTCAAACATACCTCACATAATACCTGCCTCAGTCTGCTTTTTGAAGGCGGTGTCCTGACCCTGGCCCTCTACCTGGCGGTGATGTGGTTGACCTTGCACAACGCGTACCGGGTGTTTAAGGACACCGACTCACCCCTGGCCAGGTCCCTGGCCGCGGCCACGATGCTGGGCCTGGTTTCAGGCCTGGTCACCTCATTCTTCGGCACCCATTATACCTTTCCCAGTTTCATGGGTTATATGTGGCTGCTTGTGGCGTTAGGCGATATCCTGGCCAAACTCGCCGGTCCGAGAAGTTCAATGCCGCGTCATACCGAGGTAAGACCCCCGATACGCTAAGTCGCCTAACTCAATGGCATTACGGGAGCATGATTACAGATGGCCGGCCCCCTCACACACGGCTGCCGCTGGACCCGGTCAGTTCTTGGATCTTCTTAGTGTTTGGATGAATTCGTCCAGATCATTGACCAGGGCGCTGGCTTTGAGCAAGGCCTTCAGCCCGGTTAAGTCATCCAACTCGCCGGTGGCATCGATGACTTCCTGGGGGACCTGCCCAAAACGGGCTTCCAGAATTTCGATGATGTCTTCGCGGGCGATTCGTAACGATCCACGCTGGTCGCCCAAGTTAATCAGTTGTTGCCCCGCAACAGTATCAGTTATGTCAAGATTTAACATGGCTGTAACCTCCTCTATAGACAGGTGACGAAATCTATTGAGCAAAATTAAAGCCAGGAGGTTAATCTGGGTGGGAGATTGCTCCTGAGGATAGAGCTCCCGGATCAGGTTACCCCAACCGAGCACCTTCCGGCCCAACTCATCTTTGTCCCTTATTCATTTTCCTTGGGCGATATATCAAGTTGCAGAAAACGCCGGACAGTATTTCGGACGTTTCGGGCCACTTCCAAGGCTGCTCTGGCTTCCGTCTCATCAATGGGTTCCCAATCCCCCGGATAACGGGCCTCGATGGAATAGCGGTTGAGCGGTTGCACGTCGATGACTCGTAAACCTGATGTCGGATTCCGTTTCAATAGATTGAACAGCAGCACGAGATCATGGGTCCTTGGAAAATCCAGCTCTTGAAAAACCAAAAGGGATTTAATGTATTTCTCAACGCACTGTTGAGAGTGAAAGCATACGGTGTCAAAAGGGCAATCTTCTTTCATAGTCAAAACGAAACAGGCGTTCCGGAAATCGTTCTCAGCTTTCCAGACCCAACGTCGGACTTCGGCGATAATTTCAGGCCGCCCGCTCATAAACCACCTTTCCTTCCCTTTCTGCCTGGCGCACAATCGTCCCGAACAATCTCTTTTGGCGCTCATATTGTTCCGGGGTCACCACGACCAGATCTAACGGTATAGAGCGGTCAGCCAACGCCAGGTCTATTTCGTTGGCCTTTTGGCGCAAGGACCCCTCCACTGGCATGACGACCATCAGATCAATATCGCTGTCAAAAGTCGCGGTGCCTCGCGCTGCCGACCCGAATAGAATTATCTTTTCCGGCCCAAACCGTTTGACAATACACTGGACGATGTCACCCAAGGATAGGCGGTAATCTTTAGGCATACCCGACCTCCATTTTGATTTGCAGTAGATATTGCTGGTTGCTTCTATGTCGTTCTTGTTACTCAAGTCAAGATAACCAGGTGGCTAACCAGGAAAATAGTCGCGGACTGCCTGGTCTCCGTCTCAGCCAAATAAATGGCCCCGTGGTCATAGTCTACCACAGGGCCGGGTGATTCTGCAATTGTTAATCAGCCTTCATATTCGAGCCGTTATGCTTCCCCTCGTTGGCGGCGGCGAAGATAATAACCGGCAGTGACAGCCAATAAGACAAATATGATCATGCCCCACTCGTTTAAGGTGGGAATAGACGGATTGACAATGAAAACCGCTGTTACAGTTTGATCTGAGTTGACTGTCAGGATCAGCGGGTTGGCCGTAGAGGTTCCTGTCGGCAACGTCCAGGATTTGAAGACATATCCGGCCGCTCCGGTTGCAGATAACCATACTCGTGTACCTGCCGTATATTGTTTGGAACATGTGCCGGGGCAGCTAATACCGCTTCCGTATACGGTTCCGGCATTGGTGGGAGAATTAACCACCGTCAAAGTATAATTAACCGGCGTCGGAGTCGGCGTCGGAGTCGGAGGCACTGGAGTCGCCGTTGGAGTTCCAGGACCCGGCGTCGGAGTGGGAGTCGGTGTCGGAGTGGGCGTCGGTGTTGGAGTCCCAGGACCCGGAGTCGGTGTTGGAGTGGGCGTCGGAGTGGGCGTCGGCGTTGGTGTCACGGGAGGGTTAATTGAATTGGCAATCAATGTTACCGCTTTCTGTGATAACGCTCTACCATTCAATGATGCACCGGTATTCATAGTTATCGCATTTTTAGCAAGTATAATTCCTTCCACATGTGCGGTCGCTTGGATTGCTACACCAACACCTCCGGCAACCTGCCAGATAATATTTTTGGCCTGTGCGCCACCAGTTAAGATGACGTTCTTGGCGGTGGCCACGATGAGATTTCCAGCTATCTGAAAAATCCAGACACTATTAGGACCACCATTTAGAGTAACATCCGACGATATCAAAACGTTAGAACTCCATTTATAGAGGCCGGGAGCAATAGTCATTCCTCCTATTTGTCCCGTGCCCAACTCGGTAGCATCCGGCAATGTTCGTCCCGCAGCGTCAGTGTATGCAGTTTCCATGTCGCTAACTGCCGTAGTTAGGTTAGCAGGAGTTGGAGGCGCATAGTCGGCTGCGTATACCTTGCCAACCACCTGTGGTGATGTCGCAAATTGATTCGAAGCATCAAGTGTTAATCCAAATCCGGTTATGGCTGTCCCGGTAATTGGGCTAACTCCAATATCTCCCGTAATCAGAGTGGCTCCCGTGGTTGAGATTCCTGATTCAGCTAAAATCGCATAACTGCCAGCCGAACCAAGGTTTACCGGCAATTGAGCTGCTGTCTTACTGGTAAGCATCTTTTCGCTGTCGGCATTTGCCGTACTAATCTGAACCGCGGCAAAGACACAAACCCAGGCCAGGATCAGGAACAACCTTCTCATTTTCATTGGATCCTCCTTGTAATTATCTGTCCATCATAAAGAATTAGCTCAAGACCCTTTCGCTCTACCTGAGAGGAGGCGAAAATGTCTGCGTTTTTCAGACCCCAAAACGGCCAAAGCCGTGTACATGAGCGTCGTTCTAACTTTTCATTAACCCCGGACTAAAGCCGACCTAACCTCTGCTTACCGGAAAAAAAGTTTCCCACTCAACCAGTCCTCCATTAATTTCCATCATAAAAGCTGTATCTAAAAAATCAAGCACAGGGTATCAATTTCAGCAATCGTAATTTTGATTTGGATGTGTTATGTGCGTGGTGCCCAATATGTATCATCCTGTATTTTAATGATTTTTTATTAAATACAAGACGGCCCCATTTTTTTTGAAAAAATAGGATGATGCAATGTAATTAACTTGTTTCCGAGGAGAAAAAGATGGATGAACTTAGAATAGATTCAAAGATGTCCTGAGATGTATTGGTCAACCTCTCTTTGATGTCTAGTTCGACGGCGCGGGGGTAGCTGTGGCGCCTGGTTCGGCCTATCTCCGGCCTATTCTTCCAGTTTTCCATTCCATCAAGACCAGGGCCGAGAAGGGCAGGGCGACCATGGGGAATTTTAACAGCCATATGGGGGGGTCAGACGAAATATCTCGATCAGGGTAATTAAGGCAATAAAATGGGCGAAGATGAGGAACATCCCGATCAGGCCGCCCCTCGTCTCCATCTCAGCCAAATAAAAGGCCCCGTGGTTTTGGTTACCACAGGGCCGGGTGATTCTGCAATTGTTAATCAGCCTTCATATTTGAGCTGTTATGCTTCTCCGCGTTGGCGGCGGCGGAGATAATACCCTGCAGTGACAGCTAATAGGACAAAGATGATCATGCCCCACTCGTTTAAGGTGGGAATAGACGGGCTGGGAACGTAAACAGCGGTTACAGTTTGGTTAGAGTTGACTGTCAGGGTCAACGGGTTAGCAGTAGAGTTACCTGTGGGCAAAGTCCAGTTTTGGAATACATATCCGGATCCTCCGGCCGCGGTTAACGTTACTGAAGTACCTGCCGCATATGTTTTGGAGCATGTGCTGGGGCAAGTGATGCCGTTCCCTGATACGGTTCCAGCATTAGCGGGAGAATTAACCACCGACAAGGTGTATATGACCGGCGTCGGAGTCGGAGTTGGTGTATTCGTCGGCGTCGGAGTCGGCGTCGGAGTCGGAGTCGGCGTATTCGTCGGCGTCGGTGTGGGCGTCGGTGTGGGCGTCGGTGTGGGCGTCGGCGTATTCGTCGGTGTCGGTGTTGGAGTGGGCGTATTCGTCGGTGTCGGGGTGTTGGTCGGAGTAGGAGTCGGCGGAGTAGTGACGGTGACATTGACTGTCACGTCACCTGAATTTAAAGCGCTGTTTCCGTCAACATTGACGCCTACCGCCTGGTAAGTGAATGTGTCCGGGCCCACGTAACCAGTCGTGGGAGTGTATCTTAACGTATTGCCGCTGGTCGTCAAGGTGCCGTGAGAAGGAGCGACGGAACCTCTGATAATTCCAGTTACGCAGCCATACACAGCGCCTGCTCTCGGACCCCTCCCAGCATTGTCACCGGTGGAACACCCAGTGATGCTGCCCGTCGGAACAGTCACCAGGGTCGGGGTATTTCCCGTAGCTGTCATAGTCGTCGTGGCCGAAATCACGTTGAGCGAGACGATCAGGTCAGTCGGGCCGCCCGGTCTGGCTGTGCCACCAGCTGAACCAGCTCCGCCGGCCGAATTCCAACATGTCGTCACATGAATGGTGAATGCATCGGTGCCCGTAAAATTTGGCGTTGGGGGTGTGTAGACGTAATTGATACTTGACCCACTCACAGTGCCGGTTAAGGTTCCACCTTCCTGGGTGGGGATGTTCAAACTGGTATCGTTGGCAGGATTATTGTTGTAACAATCCGCGTCGGCCGTGAATACTCCGGCTCCCCCATTAACAATCAAAAAGCCTACCCCTTCTTGAGGCTGACAAAAAAGAGGGTCGCCTGGATTGCTCGTAACCCCACGGGGAGTGAGGCGGTTGTCCGCATCGGCATAAGATTCAATAAAGCCGGTCGTAACGATCAGAGCCAACATCGAGGCAAGAATCAATAATCGTCTTCTTTTCATTATGTCCCCTCTTTCGGTTTACACTACATTTAAGTTGCTTGACACCACAGAACTGCGCGGAGTCAAAAAATAATAAAGATATGACATATCTTACATGCATGATAATAATGTTCCGGAAGCACGCCCTTTCAGCCCGTCGCCGATTCCGCCGCTGGGGCGTCAGGATGTCGTTGCAGTTTATAACACGTTGCAGTTTATAACACGTTGCAGTTTATAACAAAATTTGCTTTACCTAAATCGTATGAGTCGGCCTTACTGTTAGGAAGCCAGCATTGGTTTCTTAGATTTTTGACTTTTTATGCCATGTTGTTGAAAAAAATGTCAACAGTTTTTTTCTGTACGGGATAAAAAGTGGAATGATGATCTCTGTCCGGGACAAAAGGTGAGAGTTGGCATGGATAAGTTTTGCTGATTAGCTAGTTATCGATTACAAGCGTCTTCACGTTATGTATTTTTTATATATTATCTAAATATATAGGCTATACTTTATAATAAAATCATCCTGTTGTGTGCTATCACTCTATATCATGAAGGTAGCGCTATGAAAGAGATTAAGAGGTTAGAATCTACCTTTAAGGACTGCCTTGGTTGGCAAGCGCAAAGAATTAGCTTTTTGACGCAATTCCTCATCGCTGTGATTAAAGCCAGGACCGTTAATTTGGCCGAAATTTCCGACCGGACTTTGGACAAAATATCCATGGCATTCCTTCTTTTTATATCACGCAGATTAGTTTTGCAAGAAGCTCAAGGTGTATAGGGTTGGCGTCGGTGTCGGATAGGACGTATTCGTCGGCGTCGGATAGGCCGTCGAGGTGTTGATTGGTGTCTGAGTGGGCGTCGGTGTAGGAGTCGCAACGTTCCGGTATGTTTTAGTCGAACCGATGTCGGCTCGATCCGGCCCATTCTTCCGGCTGGCCATTCCATCAAGACCAGGGCCGAGAAGGGCAGGGCGACCATGAGGGATTTCAGCAGCCATACGGGGGGCGTCAGGTGCCATATCTCGGTCAGGGCGATGAGGGCCGCGAAATGGGTGAAGATGAGGAACATCCCGATCAGGCTGCCCCATATCTTATCCCTCCAGGAGAACCGGGGTGAGGACCACCACAGGGTCAGCCAGAAAAAGGTGTGAAATTCGACCATCCGGGAGACGCAGGAATAGGGGTCATAGGTCAGGCCCGCGGTCCCGTTGATTCTCGACATCAGTAGCGGAATGACTGTGTGAAGGGTGACCCATCTGCTTAACCAGGCCACCCCGCAGGCAGCCACCCCGGCCAGGAGCAACCGCGGGATTTGCCTCCGGTAACTAGTGACACAACTTAGGGAACATCTTTTGTATGTAACTAGAGCCAGTAACCCGGCCATCAGGACGCAGGTCCCAAAGAAATGGCGGAAGATGCCCTGGTCGGTGCCGGTGTGGTGAAAAGAGAGGGCAATGACAACTGTCCGACTCAGGAAATGAGCATAATACACCCCAAAAAAACCCACTACCAGCCACACCCATTTGAACCGCCACCTGGCCGGCCAGGCAAAGATCGCGGCCATGATGAGGATCACCACCGGACCCGACAGGCACTTCTGATTCAACTCGATGGACAGGGAGGCCACCCGCAGTGTCAAGTCTTTCGCTGACGTCTCGGCCACAAAGGACAGCAGCCAGGCAGCATGGTTAACGATCACCTGATGAAACCAGGCGCCTAAGTCGCTCTCCCCGAATAATCTGTAAGCCAGGCTGCTCAAAATGAACCCGGCGCAGAACAGCACCAGAATCTCAATCAGACGCCGTCTCGGGGCCGCCATGGCCGGACCGGTCCCCCTCTTGCCCCACCCGGCCCAGTATAAAAACAACCCCAAGGCCCCGGTAATAATCAGGGCCTGACCGGCCAGCGTATGCCAGAACCACAGGCTGTCGGTAATCCGGGACGAGGCCAGGACAATCATGGAAGAGCGCAGGATGTTGAGGCAGAAGATTAGCCCGATGCCGGAGACCAGGCCATAGAGGCGGATGGTCCAGGCCGGTAAAAAAGCCAGGGCGGCTGCAGCATACAAGAAAATAACCATGGACCCGGCACAGGACCCGGCCACCTCGAAATAGGCCGTGGCCGTGGCGATGGTGCTGCCCGTCAAGACGGTCGGAACGCCCGCCAAAGACAGCAGAACGTGGGTGGCCCAGGCTGTCCCTTCGGCCAGATGACCCAGAACATGCCGGTCGAACCAGGCCGTCTGGTCAATAAAATAAAACCCGGCCGACATCAGACAAAACAAGATTGCTTGTTTGATGAATTCGGTATCAACAGGTCTGTTATTGGCTTGAGATGTCATCCCCGTGCACTGGTCCGGTTTGAAGGAGAATGTTACGGAATAATAAGTTGCCGTCAGTTCTCCGTACCATAATCTGCGACTGAATCCAAGCGGCTTGTTTATGCCCGAAGCAAATACTAAGGATTCGGGAAGATCTGATTTTTTTACTGCCCTGTTGATCTATCCACGTCAGACAATCGCAGTACTGTTATCCGCCATCTGTTAATCGCAGCAAAGTTTGTCCAGCCAGTTGAACAACTGTGGCTTTATGTTGTTTTCCAGGTCATTGAATTTCATCTGGGCCTCATTCTTTTTCTCACTATTTTTGAGCGTGATAATGGTAACGAAGGCCTCATGGGCTTTTTGATGATACTCGTTGACTTTTTGATAGGCCGGATAATCCGCGAGTCTCTTCATTTCACCATGAAAATGTTGGCCAAAGGCGCAGTTGAGATGGGAAGGGACCTCTTCCGGACGTAAATCGATATATCCGTCCATGAATGCTTCCAACTTGGAAACCCAATCCAAATGAGCGGTTTTCACTTTCTCTATTCTAAACCGCAGCGGAGTGACCTTGAAGCTGGATAACTGTCCGGATAAGCCTTCTTCTCCTGATAAAAGACGGATTTCACCGGATTGGCGTTTTGTCCTATGCCCGCCGAAGGTAACGGTAAACATATTTTCTTTTACCCTCGAACTGGCACCTTCAATTTCCTGGAGCATGACGACACTTCCATGAATATTGTCCAGAATACTGTTTGCATTTGTGGCCACGTTGCTCACATTTTGAGACATTTCACTCGTTGTTACCGTTTGCTCCTCTACCGCGGTGGCAATGGTCGCGACCATGTCCATAACATGTTGGATTACTTTTTGGATATCGGCAACCCGTTCAATCACACGGCCGGTGGCCTGTTGAAGCTGCTCCACCTTGTTTCGGATTACGTCTGTCGACGTTGATGATTGCCGGGCCAGTTCTTTCACCTCATTGGCCACCACGGCGAACCCTTTCCCTGCATCTCCGGCCCGGGCGGCTTCGATGGTGGCATTGAGGGCCAAAAGTTTCGTTTGTTCCGCAATTTCGTTAATGGCCACAAGGACAGACCCAATTTCTTCCGATGCTTTTTTGAGCACATCTGTTTCCTGGTGCACACTTTCCACATTCTTGGTTGCTTGTTCGGTGATCGTCCTTCCTTGTTCAGTATTTTGGGCAATTTCACGAACCGTAGCATCCATCTCCTCCATGCCGGCCGCGATGGTATTGACATTTTCGGTCACTCTTCTGATCTCTTCGGCCACGGCTTCAATATTGTGACGGCCTTTTTCCGTCAATTGAGTTACATGAACCGTATGTTCAAGAGTATTTTGGGCGGCTTTGAGGTTTTCGTCGGACAATGACGCGAGAGAAATAGAGAATTCCCCGATGGTATCGGCATTGGCGCCAATTTTGCGTATCATGAGTTCCTGCTTTGCGGCAAAGAGGTTGAAATAATTCGACAGGAGTCCCATTTCATCACGATTGGGTACCTCTAATCGGGCCATTAAATTCCCTTCACCTTCAGCAATATCTTTTAATGCGTTCATGACCTTCTTGACCCGACGGTTCACGAGCAGCATGATGACCATCCAGGTGACAAAAATAAGGACAAAACAGTTTCCGGCTGTCATGACAATAATCGCCGTGATAAGTTTGTCAACACCGGTGTAGACTTCAACGGTTGGGGCTGTCACGACAAAGATGGATTCAATCGCTTGTAATGGCGAATCGGACGGGAATGTCATGCGTTCAGCAGCCGCAATCTTATTGACGCCTTCAAAGGTATACTCCACAAACTCACTTCCTTTTATCCGCACTATCGTTTTGCCAAAGTCAAAATCGGCTATGGTAGTTTTCATGATATGTTTTTGATCAGGGTGAGAAACGATTAATCCGTTTTTATTGACGATATACGCATATCCCGTGTTGCCGACCTTGAAGGCGTCCAGATACTCGCCGTATTGAAATCGGACGACGGCCCAGAGCACCGCTTCACGGGTACTCTCCACTTGGACCGGACAGGCAATGACGAATACGGGTTCATCCCCATCGCCTTTTAAAATAGGGGATACGGCTACTTTTCCATCGAGAGCCGTTTTGTAGTAACCTCGCATGCTGTCGTTTTGAAAGCTGAGGGAATCATTCTTGGATGTAGCAGACGTTGCAAGAAGTTTGTCGTCTTTGATAAGATCAATCCGGGCATATTGACTCTTGCCTTTTTGGGCCGTCCCGGCGGCGAGTTCAGCCAGCATCTTGTTGCCGTCTAGGGTATTTTCTTTTTTCTGTATGGCCTCCCGTATTCGGTCGGAACGACTCCAATCTTCCACCTGCTGTAGCATTCTATTGTTCCATTCCCGAAGTTGACCAGCGCCGAGGTGGGAGATTTGGACGATCTTGCTTCTCTCTTTTTCTTTAAGTAGTCCCAGAAACGAAGAATAGAGTATAACGGAAGAAATGATCATCCCAACGGATGTTATAGCCACAATCGGAATCACGATCTTTATCCAGAGACTCATGTTCCTCAACTTTGTAAATCGTGCTGTCATGTATATTCCTTTCTCCTATCCGGTTATAGGCCCGGGGGCCAAAGATGAAACCAATCAGTGCAAAGTTTCAGTGGCTGCGGGGCATCCGCATAATCTCATGAATCAATTCGGTTTACAATGGAATGTTCATATACTGCTTGCGGGGAATATAATGTTCTCTATCCGTCATGGATAACGGGTATGGCCTTGGCCGCACAAATGACAGTTTGAGGCCATAACGATGTTTAATGACGACAATCATAAATAACGAGGACGTGTATCACATATTCCCTATAATGTCATGCGAAAATTTTGTACAGGACAAATAATATAGAGGATAAACCACTAAATCATACGGATAAAATAGGAAAGATTCCTAAAAAAGACATTTTTGTATGTTATAGGAACGGATACGACGTTAGGTTGGGATATCGTGCGGCGCTTGCAATGGTGGGTGGACAACCGAACAGGAGCGAGGCGTTGGATCCAGTGGAAATCATCCCGGCCCGAAAAGGCTGTTCTGGTATGAACACGGCGCGGTCCGGCCAAAGTATTTATAGGCGATTTGAGTCAGGACCCGGCCCCTGGGGGTTCTTTTGATAAAGCCGCACTGGATCAAGAACGGTTCATAGACTTCCTCGATAGTGTCACGGTCTTCGCTGACCGCGGTGGCCACCGTGTCCAGTCCGACCGGGCCGCCTTCGAACTTGTCCATGATCGTTAAGAGGATGTGCCGGTCCATTTTGTCGAAACCCGACTCGTCCACCTCGAGCATGGTCAACCCGCCGGCCGCCGTTTTTTGAGTGATGATCCCATCGGCCATGACCTCGGCGAAGTCACGCACCCGGCGCAACAGGCGGTTGGCGATCCGAGGGGTGCCGCGGGATCTGCGGGCGATTTCTTCGGCTCCGTCGTCGGTCAACTTAATCTTAAGAACCTGGGCCGACCGGAGTAAGATCGTTTTCAGCTCGCCGGGTTTATAAAACTCCACCCGCAGCACTACCCCGAACCGGTCCCGTAAAGGCGCAGTGAGCATTCCGGCCCGGGTGGTGGCCCCGACCAGAGTAAACCGGGGGAGGTCGATCCGGATTGACCTGGCCGCCGGTCCCTGGCCGATGATAATATCTAACTTGAAGTCCTCCATGGCGGGATACATGATCTCTTCCACCACGTGGTTGAGGCGGTGAATTTCATCAATGAACAAAATGTCGTGAGCTTTGAGATTGGTCAGGATGGCGGCCAGATCACCGGGCCGTTCCAGCACCGGGCCGGAGGTCGATCGAATGTCCACACCCAGTTCATTGGCCATGATATAGGCCAACGTGGTTTTGCCCAACCCAGGATGGCCGTGAAACAAGACATGATCCAGGGGTTCGGACCGCATCTTGGCGGCTTGAATAAAAACGCTCAGGTTGGTCTTGACCTCATCCTGTCCGATGTATTCATCCAGTCTGGACGGGCGCAGTCCGGGTTCGAGGCTTGCTTCTTCGTCCTGTTTCTCCGGTTCCACCAACCGTTCTTGATCCATTTTTCACCGATACTTTAAAAATGTGAGTATGATTAATTAATTATATTGAAACACCGACCCCTCAGATTGGCCGTGAAGACGTTCGGCTCAATTCTCGTCCGACTAGTTGACCTTTGCCTTCTTCTGGTTGTGTTTTTTATTGTAAATACGATTACTTGCCCTGTTTTGTTCACGTCGAAGTTTGGCCCGTTCTTTGTTGGTCAGTTTCCCGTCGGCCTTCATTCTGGACTCGGTTTGCTTGATCCGGGCCTGTTCTCTTTCCAATTTGCCGGCTTCTTTGGGCGTCAACTCACCACTTTTTACTCCCTGGTCAATTCTTTTCTCCTGGTTTTTCTCTCTCCACTTAATGACCGGGTCATCGGTGGGTCCGGCAAAGGAGTTGCCCAGCAGGAATAACAAAATAGCACTGGCCGCAAGCATGGTTGTCCCGAACTTCTTCATCGTCATCCTCCTTGTCAGGTTTAGGGCAATGTCATTGACTTAAGCAGGGCAATCGGATCTGATTTTAATAAATGGCTAATTCCGATTAAGCCCCTCTGGGGCGCTCTAGGTTAGCCCAGGGCAGCGCCCCAATGTTGTTGAATTAAGGTTGCGACGTTAAGATTTCTCGCTTCGCTCGAAATGACAGTGGGGTGGACCATCCGAAATGACGATGCAAATTTGTCATTCCGAGCGAAGCGAGGAATCTTCTCTCATCCAAAGAAGGTCAGGCGTGCCGCTAATTCAACAACATTGGGGCAGCGCCCTGGGTAAGGGCGATATATATATAAAATACCATGTAACATCAACATAAAATGCCGGGCATCCATCATTTCAGCCGTAGTTATATATCTCCTTCAACGGAAATGGTTTCGGGGTTGGCTTACCACCTGACCATCATGCTGATATGTAACCATCTGGTTAGCCCAGGGCGTTGCCCCAATGCTGTTGAATTAAGGTTTTGAGGTCCGCGTCACATTTCGGCTGGGCGTCCGGCGGACCGAGTTACGAGGTTCCAACCGCCGTATAATGGAGAATTTTTATCATGTCAAATCAATCAACATTTGAGCACGATTTAATTGACAATATGCTATTTTTATGGCATAAATATATACATGAAGTGTCAAATAACACTGTATTTATAACCTATTTTGCTCAGAAAGGAATTTGTCATGATAAATGTTATGAATGTGAGAGTTTGCCCAACATGCTGATATCATTAATAAATTCTTTAGTATCGTCCCCACCATCTCCGCCACAAAGTATTACTCAACCCCAAAAAATTTCACTAGAAAACGCAAACTCCCCTTTCCCAGGCTGGTGGCCTCTATATTATCACTTGTCTCTAGTGGCAAAAACCAAGGTGTCGCCATACAAACCGCAGAGTTTTTCAAAAACTCTAAACGAAGT
>JADFYN010000409.1:689-3082 GCA_015233055.1 Deltaproteobacteria bacterium | reverse complement strand
GCCGATAGACCCCAGTCCAGTTCGGGGAGATATAACCAACGCCCCGGAGCCGATAGACCCCAGGCCGCGGCATCAAGATATAGACCGGATTCAGACACCTCTTCCCGTGAGACGTCATCTTCCCGGCCGAGAACGCGATCTGCACCCGGCGAGACCCGACCTCGGTCCAATTCCGATCGCAGTCGGCCCCAGGCTGACCACGGAGCGGATAGACCCCAGTCCGGTTCGGGCCCGCTGGGGGTCGGTGACCATGGTGGCTGTTTTCCGTCTGATCTCGTCTTCCGGGTCGGCCATCAAAATGGCGTTGCCGTAACTCTTGCTCATTTTCCGGCCGTCAGTCCCCAGCAGCTTGGGGATTTCCGTCAGCAGAGTGGCCGGCTCGGGAAAGACATTACCATAGAGAAAATTGAACCGCCGGGCGATCTCCCTGGTCAATTCCACGTGGGGCGCCTGATCAATGCCCACCGGTACGCCATCGGCTTTATACATCAGAATATCCGCGGCCTGGAGCACGGGGTAGCCCAAGAAGCCGAAGGTCTGGATATCGCGCGTGGTCAGTTCCTTTAATTGTTCTTTATAGGTTGGATTCCTCTCCAACCAGCCGAGCGGGGTAATCATCCCAAAAATCAAGGCCAGTTCGGCATGGACGGTTATCTTGGATTGGACAAAAATGGTCATCTGGTCCGGTTTCAGTCCCGCGGCCAGCCAATCGATAAACATATCCCGAATGGACTCATTGATGATCTTTGTGTTTTCGTATTCCGTCGTCAAGGCGTGCCAATCCGCGGCAAAATAGAAGCATTCATAATCTTCCTGCAATTGCCTCCAATTGTCAAGGGCGCCGGCCAGGTGGCCCAGGTGTAATTTGCCGGTGGGACGCATCCCGCTGACGATTTTCTTCTGTTTGGTCATTAAACTGCTCCTTGAAAAGTTTCAACTAAAGGGTGAGCCGCTGGTTAAAGGCTTATGTCTGGTTTTGCAGATCCGAAAAAGTTGCCTCTACAGCGCCCCCCGCTTCAGGTTCGGGTTACCTGAGCAACAGAGTGCTCAAAAAATCTACCAAAGGAAAAATAGTATTGCCGATAACATTCGTGAACATGACCAATCCGACGATGATGACTAGGCCCAACGGCTCAATCTTGGAATAGGTCCGGGCCAACTCATAGGGCAAGATGCCGGTGATGATCCGGCCTCCATCCAGCGGCGGCAGCGGAATGAGGTTGAATATGGCCAGACTGATATTAATCACGACCGAGATCTGGCACATCTCCGCCACCGGCCGGATCAAGCCGACAACCAGGAATGTCGGGGCCATGGGGTAAATGAAGGCCAAGAAATGGAATAGCAGGCTGCTCAAGAAAGCCAGCGAAAAATTGCAGGTCGGTCCGGCCAGGGCGACCCAGAGCATACCCCGCCGGGGATTTACAAAATAGTTCGGATTGATGGGCACGGGCTTGGGCCAGCCAATGGCCGCGTGACCGCCGCTCAAGAAATAGGAAATGGGCACCATCAAGGTTCCGAGCAGGTCCAGGTGCTTCAGCGGATTGATGGTCAGCCGCCCCAGATCCCTGGCGGTCGGGTCCCCTTGCCTATAGGCGACATACCCATGAGCCGATTCGTGCAGGGTAATGGCCAAAACTCCCGGAACGGCCATGATCGCAATTTGTTGAATAGTATTATATAGATCCATGTTGATAAGTATCCACTAAGGTGGTGGGATATGCCTGCAAGGCCGAAAGCTGAAAGCAATTCAATGTCTTTTTTTTATCAGCCCACCCGGAAGGCATTCAATAAAGTTGTAAAGCTATGAATATGGCCTGTTTCTTCAAATCTATTTTGTACACGTTCATGCCGACTCATGTTGTAGAAAGGGTCATTGATTAACTGAACGAAACGTTGCTGTTTTGATTTGCCAAACCATTTGATGTTTTCTTCGCCATACCTGATGGTCACTTCAGATCCCTGGCGATGAAAAACAAGCCAATTGTCCGCCACGATGTCATTTATAATATATGGATGGTGGCTGGTGATAATATACTGAACTTTCTTGTCAATTCTGGACAGTATCTCGGGAAGAAAATCTATGGCGCTGATGCCCAAAGAGTTCTCATATTCATCGATCAGATAAATACAACCGTCTGACAGGGTATGGATATCGGTTAAGATAAGCAACACCTTCTGCATCCCGGATGACAGCTTACCCGCAGGAATCCACTCGCTAACCCCGGCTTCTTTTATGCAAAACACCGGGACGGGCAGCGGTCCTCTGAATTTCAGGGCTACCTTGCTGAGATCTTTGACTCTGGCATCTTTGACAAAGGCAAAAATATCAAAAAAATCCTGACAAATAAGCCGAAAGACATCGGAAAATTTCTTGGATAGGTAATATAGTT
>JADFYN010000409.1:0-654 GCA_015233055.1 Deltaproteobacteria bacterium | reverse complement strand
TTTAGATGGAATAGATCGGTGAATTCAACTTCCTGACTACCCAATTTAGGATCGATTGCCCTATATTTCATGCTCTCGGCTAGTTCCCCCGTGGAAAAATCCCGGTGGAGGATGTTCCTGAAACCCATGTACAAAGGTTTGATTGACTCCTCATCTTGAAGCAAGGCGATACTGGACTTATCACGGGATAGCTTTGGTAGCTCCTTGTCTTGAAAGATAAAATCCCTTCCATTCCGGTCCACTATAGTTACGGTTTCTTCCCCTGACCTGCGCCAAAGCCGTTCCTTCACGATCACCGGTGGCTCTGTTGCCCCATCACCGGTTTCTACCTCCCACCCATAGGTAACTCCATCTTGCGCCACCTGGACCGACCAGCACGTATCTTCAGCTATCTCCTGGCCGATCGCGATCCGGGCCAATTTGTAAATCGTGTTTAAAAACATCGACTTCCCACTGCCGGAGTCGCCAACCAGGAGGTTAATCTTTCCCAACTCCCCCTCGGAAAATTTCCATTTCGACTCGCCTGACCCCCAAAATTTGTACTTGACTATTCGCATCGGTTTCACCCTGTGATGGACGCCTGTTGATAGACCAGGCCGCAACCTAAACAGATGTTGAGGTTATTAACTAATACATCCCATTACCTGTTCAGCG
>JADFYN010000408.1 GCA_015233055.1 Deltaproteobacteria bacterium | reverse complement strand
CTCTTCCTCCATGGATTAGGGCATCGAAGTTGCGATTTACCTTTACGAAGGAATTAGTATATCCATTTATTTTAACTTGCCTATACTAGCTCATAAATTAATTAAACTCGTCGAACTCAGGTTAATTAAGTATCAGCAATATATCCACCGATTTATCAGATGAACACAGATGGAAGGGACCTACCGACCTATTTGGGCCGGAATCTGCGCAACCAGCGGATGTAATTATGGTTATTAATGCTAATCGGTTAGCCTACTCGTCGAACTCAGGTTTGATAACAGGTTAAGACAAGTCCACCTTAAGCGCCTGGGCGATGGAGGCCAGGGGTTGTACGGCGCCCTTAAAGTCCAACCGGGACATATAGGCTTCAATATCCTGCAATTGCTCCGAGTACTCTCCTCCGGCCATTTGTTCCTTGATCAGTTCGAGCTGCTTCCGGGCCGCCATATTATTCTTTTTCAGTAGCCGATCAAACTCCACCAACATCGGGGCCAGACGAACGAGGTCTAAAGGGGAAGCGTTTCCCGCAGGCCCGGTCTTTTCCAATTGCTGATCCCCATGTTTCCGAAAGAAAAGGAACAGGGCTTGAAGCAACGGTCTTATCGTCCTGCTCAGATTTGCGACCAGGACATCGTACTGGGTCTTTTTTCCCTGCCGAATGGCCGACTCCAACGCCTGGGCGGCATCGAACAGGTCTTTGGCCGAGAGATTACCGGCCATTCCTTTAAGTGTATGGGTCGTCCGCCGGGCGGTTTCTTCATCTCCGGTTACCATGGCCTGGTTAATGCGGTCAATCACATCTAGACAATCATGATGGAACTCTCCCAGGAGTTTATTGAGCAAGCGCCGGTTGCCTCCCAGCCGCTTCAAGGCTGATGAAATGCCGAGGCCGGGAATGGTATCAGGCAAGGCTGAGGACCCCTCGGCGCGGGAGGAGGCCGGATGATCGTCGGAGCGGCCAGGCCGGGCTTGACCCGGTTTGAGCCACTTGACCAGGGTGGAGATAAGGTTAGCCGGATCCACGGGTTTGGCCACGTGATCGTTCATCCCGGCATCCAGGCATTTCTGCCGTTCGGAGTGTAGGGCATGGGCCGTCATGGCGATGATGGGCAGGTCAGGCAGGTTGAGGTCATGCCTGATCATGGAAGTGGCGGTATAACCATCCATCTCCGGCATCTGCAGGTCCATCAGGACGGCGTCGAATAGACCATCGGATCCGGCCACCATCTCCAGAGCCTCTCGGCCGTTTGCGGCCACCGACACCACAAAGCCGGTCCCTTCCAATATCTCGGTCGCCACCTGCTGGTTAATTTCATTATCCTCCACCAATAATATCCGGGCCCCTTTAACCGATTCAGGGATATTTTCTTGAACCGGCGATAATAGTCCGCCTTCGGGCGAGTCGGAGGTCCGGCGGGCGAAAACGCCCATAATCGAGTCAAATAGAATCGAACCGCTGACCGGTTTCTCCAATAAACCGTCTAAGCCCAGCTCTTCGACCTGACGGATCACTTCTTCCCGGTCGTAGGCCGTGACCATGATGATCACCGGGGTATTGGGCAAGCGGGAATTGTTTTTGATTCTTCGGGCCGTCTCAATGCCGTCCAGCCCCGGCATCTTCCAATCCAGGATAACCAGGTCGTATGATTGGTTTCTTTCCTCAGCCGCTCTTTCGAGTTCGATGAGGGCCGCCCAACCTGAGTCGACGGAGAGAGCCTCAAAGGACATGGCCTTCAAACTCTGTTCAAGTATCTCCCGGGATGTCTCGCTGTCATCCACCACCAACACACGTAATCCCAGCAGATCAACCAGGTTCGGAAAGGAGTGGGCCAATCCTGGTTTGGCTGTTCCCAAGTCCACGGTAAAGGAGAAAGTGCTGCCTTCATTCGGCCGGCTATCCACAAAAACTTCACCACCCATCAGTTCCACCAATTTTTTGCTGATGACCAGGCCCAGACCGGTCCCTCCATACTTCCTGGTCATAGATCCGTCAGCTTGACTAAACGGCTGGAACAAAGTCAACATTTGCTCATCGGTAAGTCCTATTCCCGAGTCTTGAACCGAAAACTTCAGGATGACTTGGTCTTCTCTTTGGGCGGCCAGGGTGGTCGACATGATGACAGCCCCGGTTTGGGTAAACTTAACCGCATTACCGATCAAGTTGATCAGGACCTGCCCCAGGCGGAGCGGGTCGCCGGTCAAATATTGGGGAACATCAGGGCTGGTCCTGAAGCTCAGGCTCAATCCTTTTTCTTCAGCCTTTAACGACATCATATTCGACATATTATCGATCACTTCGTCGAGTTGGAAACCGATAGTCTCAATTTCCAACTTACCGGCCTCAATTTTGGAAAGATCCAGGATATCATTGATCAAACCAAGCAGGGCATAGGCCGAAGAATGTATTTTATTAAGGTAATCTAATTGCTTGGGGCTCAAATTTGTCTTTAGCGCCAGGTGGCTTAAGCCGACGATGGCGTTCATGGGGGTCCGAATCTCGTGACTCATGTTGGCCAGAAAGTCACTCTTGGCCTGGTTGGCCTGTTCGGCCGCCTTTTTAGCGTTCCATACTTCCTCTTCGGCCTGTTTCCGGTCAGTGATATCGATATAGATACCGACGATACCGCCATCCCGGGTGGTTTGCTCGCAAATCATCATCCAACGGCCGTCATTAAGCTTTTGTTCTATAAAGTGTTTGCCGGGATTCAGGTGGGTCTCGATCCGTTTGGTCAACCAGACCTCCAGGTCGGTCGTAATCAGTGGATCTTTGATATGCTTAACCAGGCATTCCCTAACAATTGTCTGAAAGCTGACCCCTTTTAGCTCCGGTAGCTCTTTCAGAGAGGGATAGGTATCTATAAAGCGTTGGTTGCAAATGGCCAACTTGTCGTGGCTGTCCCAGATGGCGAAGCCGTTCTCCAGGCTCTCAATAGCGTCTTCGAACAAACGTTGATGAGCCAACAGATCATCGTGAGTCAGGCGGAGGGTCTGTTCTTGAGAGGAAATTCGGATGGTGGCTGTTTCCAGTTCTTTTAACCGGCGAAGGGAGAGTAAGGTGAGCCATGCGGCCAAGAGAACCAATAGCAAGGCCCCGGCGCACTGTTTTAAGGC
>JADFYN010000407.1 GCA_015233055.1 Deltaproteobacteria bacterium | reverse complement strand
TGGCCAGGGAGGATTCAGCCAGACAGCCGCGATTAAATCCGGCCCGCCTAAGGGCCTGGCCGTGGGTGACGTCTCAGGCAACCAGCATAAAGACATACTGGTCACCAAGTCCGCCGGCGGATTGCTGGTGTTGGTTGGAGACGGCCACGGTGGTTTCAAGCCCGGCCCTGAATTCCCGGATAAGCCGGGAACCAGTGGGGTGGTGGCCCTGGACATTAATGGTGATGGTTTGACCGGAGTGGTTACCACCAATCCTTTTGAAGGACACCTGTCCATATACGAAGGCCAAAAAGGCGGGGGGCTGAAGTTATTAGGGAATACGCCGGTAGCAAAAGGATGCAATATGATTTCCGCCGGTGATTTAGACGGTGATGGGCGTCCCGACCTGGCCCTGGTCAACATGTATTCCGGCGAATTGTCGGTACTGAAAAACCTGGACGGTGGAAAATTTAAATCCTTTCCGAATGTGCCGGCACTGAAATCCGTCTATTCCGTGGATATCGTCGACGTTGACCGGGATGGTCACCTGGACCTGGTTATGGCTCAAGAGAATGATCAGGTAACCATCTTATTCGGAGACGGTCGAGGCAAATTCCCACGGCAGACCTCTGTTCTGGTATCCAGAAGACCGGTGTACGCCACAGTGGCCGATACCAACGGCGATGGGATTATGGACTTGCTCACGGCCAGTCACGGGTCGGATTCCATTAATCTATTCCCCGGACTCGCTCCAGGTCGGTTCCAGGCTCCAACCAGGTTGCCCACCAAATACAAACCACAGTCCGCAGCCGTGATCGATCTGGATGGAAAAGGAACGCTTTCTTTAGTTACAGCCGACTATACCCAGTCCGGGTTATCTTACTACCGGGGTCGGGACGACGGCAGCTTCGAGTATCTGGCCTCTTTGCCGGCCGAAGCGGGGACAACGGAAATAGGTGTGTTGAACATCAAAGGCGATAAACGGGCCGGCCTGATGGTCGTGAATAAGCTGGCCGGGACTATGACCGTACATCTGCCTCGTCCGGATGGACTGCCCCAGTTGACTAAATCCTATCCTGCCGGACTAAATCCGGTGGCGATCGCCACTGGAGACCTGAATGGTGACGGTAAGACCGATGCGGTGGTCGTGAACCGCGCAGCGGTTGTTCACCTGTTCTGGGGCAAAGGTGACGGGGCATTTGAACCGCAGGAAATAGAGCTTAAAGGCAGCTCCATGACCGCGGCGGCCACGGCTAAATTAGCCGGTCATCGGGGCTCCGTGGCCATCTTAGCTGATGAAAAACAAGCCAAATTGGCGGTAATATCGTTTGCCTCAAATCACCGGATCACCGCCACCACCTGGCTTAATCCAGGCAGCATCCCGACCGCGCTGGCAGTTGGCGATTTAAACAATACCGGGCACCTCGATATCGTCTGCTGTCACCAGGCCGATGCCGGTTTAACGGTTTTCCTGGCCGACGGCCGAGGCGGATTCAAGAAACCGGTCGATTACTTCCTGGGCTTTGCCCCTGGTGAGGTCTTAATCACGGACGTTACCGGTCAGGGCCATGCGGATCTGGTCGTATCCGGATCAGGCGGCGTGGTCGCCGTCTTGACTAATCGGGGAGACGGCACCTTCAATCCCCCCCAGTTTCTCGCAGTGTCTTGTGACCTGAAAATGCTCAGATTCATCAACCCCTCTGTATCCGGGCGGGCCGGCGGAGTTCCTGGGCGAATCATTGTCGGAAGTTCGGAAGGCAGCTTTCTATCTCTAATCGGGTTGAAGCCGCCAATGAAGGCTCCCGCGTTGAAACCGACGACGAAGGTTCCAGCAGAGAACAAGCCGAGCAAGAGTGGCTCAAAGAGGTGACGTTATGCCAACCGTCATCGGGGCCGGCCCTGTTGGAGTCAGGTCATGAAAAGAGACGACGTCCTCGCCATCTTAAGAGAATTTAAACGGGATTACGCTGAGAAATACGGTATCCTGGAGCTTGGGGTATTCGGGTCGACGGCGCGCGATGAGGCCGGGGAAGACAGCGATGTGGACATCTGTATCAAGACCAAGACGCCCAATCCGTTCACGCTGGTGCATATCAAGGAAGATATTGAAGGGTTGATCCGGAAGCAGGTCGATATAGTTCGAGTGCGTGAAAAGATGAACCCTTTCCTCAAAGAACGGATAGAAAGAGATGGACGCTATGTTTGATAAGAACCTGGTTTTGTCCATACTCCGCCAGATTGATGCCGTCCCCCTTTTTCTTTAATCTGCTTGCCGTTTTTCCGGTAGATGATATAATGGACTCGTTCGGACAGCCCCGGTTCCGATGATATGAAACACCGGGGTATTTTTTTTGGAAATATCAGGCCGCAATGCAGGAGCCAGGTTGATGAAATGGACAATCTTAGTGGTCGATGATGAAAGCAGCCATCGCGCCATGATCCGGGCCCATCTGGAGGCGGAAGGATATCAGGTCCGGGAAGCCGGGACCGCCCAAGAGGCCCTGGATGTCCTGGGCAAGGAACATTGCGACCTGGTCTTGTCCGACATCCGGATGCCCCAGATGGACGGGATCACCGGCTTGCAGAAGATCATGAGCCAGGACCCGGCCCAACAGGTGATGATGATGACGGCCTATGGGAGCATCGAGTCCGCGGTGGAATGTTTGAAGATGGGCGCGTTTGACTACATCCAAAAGCCGCTGGACATGGAAGAAGTCCTCATTAAAATCAAGAAAGCTTTGGAATACCGAGGGCTAAAAGAAGAAAATCGACTCCACCGGGAACAATTAGAGAATAAATTCAATCTCAAAAACCTGGTCGGGTCCAGTCCGTCCATGATGCAGGCCCTGGAGACCATGCTTCTGGTGGCGGCCACTCCATCCACCGTCTTGTTGCTGGGCGAAAGCGGGACAGGCAAGGAGGTGGCGGCCAATGTCATTCACCAGAACAGTCCCCGCCGCGACCGGCCGTTTGTCAAAGTCAACTGTGCCGCTCTGCCGGAGACTTTGCTGGAAAGCGAGTTGTTTGGTCATGAACGGGGGGCTTTTACCGGGGCCGTGTCCCGCCGCAAAGGCCGATTTGAAACCGCCGACGGCGGCAGCATTTTTCTAGACGAAATCGGCGACATGTCCTTGACCAC
>JADFYN010000406.1 GCA_015233055.1 Deltaproteobacteria bacterium | reverse complement strand
TTTTCTACTGGTAACGTTTTTTTATACGCCCCGATTGAATTTTATCGTCCGGTATATCCGGCTTTATCTGAGCTATGTGTGGACCAGACCGCGGCGTCTCAACAGGCTGATGGCCCGGCTGATTTGGGAACAGCCTTCCTATTATGTCATCATGTCTCTCCTGGCCGCCGCCCTAACCCTGGCCTTGATCGCGGTGGTCACCCATCAAGCTGCCATCGTCCTGGCTATAGGGATCGGCATGCTCGCGGCCATCTTATTTTTTTCCCAAGGCATCAGCCCCGCCTTGCGCCTCAGCCTGACTTTCATCCTGGCCGGAGTGGGTCTGACCGTATTAGTAGAGATTATTGCCCTTAAAGGCGACGCCGACCGGATGAATACCGTGTTCAAGTTCTACCTCCAGGCCTGGATATTATGGGCGTTGGCTGCAGCCACGGGATTATCCGCCATTGTTCGGCAGTGGCTGAACCGGCCCAGGCGGAGACCCAACTTTTGCGGGACAGTCATCCGCGAGCTATGGGTTAACGCTTCCATTCTACTGCTGGTCGGCGGTTTATGTTATCCTATCCTGCCACCAGCGCCAAATGCCGGGATAGGTTCGTGACCGATCCTCCGATACCGGCCACCCTGGATGGAATGTACTACATGTCCCGGGCCTTCCACAGCCAGGAGAACCGAATCTACGACCTGAGTCTGGATTACCGGGCCATCCGCTGGATTCAAGAGAATATTCCCGGCAGCCCGGTCATGTTGGAGGGAAGCGCCCCGCGCTTTTCCTGGGCCTCCCGCGTCAGCATTTATACCGGGTTGCCCACCCTCATCGGCTGGGACAGTCATGTCGGCATGCAACTGGCATCCCTGCCTGATAACCAGATAGGTGAGCGTATCAATGATGTGGCCGTCATTTACCGGTCCCCGGACCCAAGGTTGGTTATTCCTCTGCTCAAACGCTACCAGATCGATTATATTTATGTGGGTCAGTTGGAACGTCAGTATTATCCCGGCCCCGGTCTAAATAAGTTCGAGACCTACCTGGGCCGCTACTGGGATTTAGTCTACATGAATCCCGGCGTTTCGATCTACCGGGTTAAACCATGATAATGCCTCAAATAGACAAAAGCGGCCGGTATGCCGTCTTATTCTTGATTTTGTTAAGTTGTTTCTTGTTTAGCTTCGATCTGGGCGGGCGGGGACTGTGGGAAACAGATGAAGGACGCTATGCCGAGATCGCCCGGGAGATGCTGGAATCGGGGGATTGGGTCACCCCGCGCTTGAACTATGTCAAATACTTTGAAAAACCGCCCCTGTATGACTGGCTCACCGCGGCCTCTTTCAGTCTCTTCGGCCAAACCGAGGGGGCGGCCCGGTTGGTTCCGGCATTGTTCGGATTACTGGGCGTGGTATTGACTTTCGGCCTGGGCCGCCGTATCTCGGGTCACCGGACCGGGTGGATCTCCGGCGTGATTCTGACGGTGTCGGTGGAGTATGCGATTTTGGCCAGGGTGGTGATTATTGACATGACTCTGACCTTTTTTATGACCGCCGCCTTGACTTTATTCTACTTGTCCTATAAACAGAATGGGAAATCAAGCTTACTCGGACTGGCCGCGGTGGCGGCCGGACTGGCCACGCTGGCCAAGGGACCTATGGGGGTGGCCTTACCTGGGGCCGTGGCCGTTGTCTTTCTGACCCTGGTGGGCGGCTGGCGGACCTTCAAGCCGACGACGATTTTTCTATCCGCGCTTGTTTTTCTGGCCGTGACGACCCCCTGGTATCTCCTGATCTCCCTAAGAAACCCGGAATTTCCAGCATTCTTCTTTCTGGACCAGAACCTGGGCCGGTACCTGACTACGGCTCATCAACGATACGAACCGGCCTATTACTATTTGGGGATATTGGCCGCGGGGTTCTTTCCCTGGACGGCCTTTTTGCCCGCCGCGTTAAAAACTCTCTGGCCGGGATGGCGTCGGTCGGCCTGGAAACAGGACGAGGGGTTGACCTTTCTGATTGTATGGGTAGTTTTCGAGTTTGTCTTTTTCAGCCTGGCCCGGTCTAAGATGATGCACTACATCCTGCCCCTGTATCCCCCTTTGGCTATCCTGACCGGCCGACTGGTGGCAGCCTGGTTCTTTGGCGGCGGGACGCCTCGGGTGACCCAACCGGTCAAGCTGTCCTATGGCATCCTGGCCCTGGTCACGGCGGGGCTGATAATCACGGGTGTGGTTTATCCCCGGTTTGATCCTGAGGTCACCTACCGGATGATTATGGCGCCGCTGACGATCTTGGCCGTCATCTTGGTCGGCGGGGTGACCGGGTCATATTTCTTACTTGGCCGAAATAGAGGCCCGGCCGCCTTTGCCACCCTGGCCGCGATGGCCTCTTTGATGCTCATCTTCGGTGTCTTGGCCATGAATCAGACTGACCCTTACCGAACAGTGAAAAGCCTGGCTGCGGAGATCAACCGCCGGGCGACACCGACGGATCTCGTGGTCAGTTGTGATGATTATTATCAGGGCCTGCCTTTCTATACTAAACGGCGGATCATCGTCTTTCAAAACTGGGGAGAACTTGATTTCGGCCGGCATCGAGATGCTCAAGCGGATAAATACTTCCTGGAAGGAGCGGAAGCCTTTGACCAACTGGTCCGGTCTCCCGTCCGGGTTTTCATGGTGGCCGAAAAGGGCCGATTTGACCGAATGCAGAAGCTGTCACCTTTGCCCCTACATATCCTGGCCAGGAGCGGGGACAAGGTGTTGTTCAGCAACCGAAGAGGATAACAATGGCTATTCGTTATGTACCGCTGATTCTATTAGGTGTCTTACTCAACGCCGTGGCCCAAATTCTGATGAAGGCGGGGATGATCAAGATAGGTCACTTTGAGTTCTCCATGGCCAATCTGGTTCCTGTGGGAATCAAGACCTTTACCAGCCCTTATGTCTTGGTGGCCTTGGCCTGCTACGTCATCAGCGTCCTGGTCTGGTTGGCGGCATTGTCCAAGGTGGAGGTAAGCTACGCCTACCCGCTGCTGAGTATCGGCTACATCGTCACTGCTCTATACGCCCAGTTCCGGTTTATGGAAAATCTCTCCCCGCCAGCCGCCCACAGTATCATAACCTTCCTCAATC
>JADFYN010000405.1 GCA_015233055.1 Deltaproteobacteria bacterium | reverse complement strand
CAGTATCAAGCGAATCGGATTAGCAATCAGGCGATGAGCCGACGCCGGATACCAGGTGCCGTCTCATCTTTAAACTAAATCAATTGGTTAAATAAATACCTCTGCGGCAAATTATGGATGAAGTCAGTCTTCAGGGGCTGGAATTTACTCTTGAGTATCACTTTAGAGACCTTCAGCTTCTAGATCAGTCATTGTGCCATCGCTCGTTTGTCAATGAGAACCCCGGAATGGGGCTTAGAGATAACGAGCTGCTGGAATTTCTAGGCGACGCGGTTTTGGAATTGGCCATTAGAAGTCTTTTGATGAGTTCTTTTCCGATGGCCAAAGAGGGTGAATTGACTAAGATCAAATCTTCCCTGGTCAATGAAGCGTCGCTCGCCATGCTGGCCAGGGATTTAAATCTGGGAAAATATCTTAAGTTGGGCCGCGGGGAGGAACTGACCCACGGCCGGGAAAAGGATTCCCTACTCGCTGATTGTTTTGAGGCGGTGAGTGGGGCGGTTTACCAGGATGGGAGATGATCGAGAATTTTTTTACCCCGTTGTTGGACCGGGCTCGCCCGCAGGAATTGGTTAAAGATTTTAAAACTATGTTGCAGGAACACTGTCAAGAAGTGTATAAGGAAACCCCTGATTACAACGTGGAAAGGGAGATCGGGCCGGATCACAATAAGACTTTTTTTGTCACTTTGAGCGTCCAGGGTAAAATCTTGGCTCGGGGCCAGGGACGGTCTAAGAAAACGGCCGAACAAGCCGCGGCCCAAGAAGCACTCCAGGCTTTGGGTATAATAGTTTGAAATTATTTATTATCCCCATCTTTATCCCCCAATCCGGATGTCCTCACCAGTGCATTTTTTGCGATCAGTCAAGAATCACCGGACAGAAAGAAGAACCACGGGACACGGGCTGGATTCGGGAAACTATTGAGCGGGGCCTGGCCTCCAACCGGATAAAACCTGGACTAGAGGTGGTCGTGGCCTTCTACGGAGGCAATTTTTCCGGGCTGCCGCTGGGCCGGCAAGAGCAACTGTTGCGGGAGGTCCAACCTTTCCGGCAGAACGGGGTGGTGGATTACATCCGCATATCCACGCGACCCGACTCTATCGACTCGCCCCGATTGGCCTTTTTAAAGGAACGGGGGGTCAAGACGATTGAATTGGGCGTGCAGTCGCTCGACGACAAGGTGCTGGGCTTATCCGGCCGGGGGCACCCGGCGGCCACCGCAGTTGAAGCGGCGAAATTGATCAAACATTTCGGATTTAATCTGGGCATCCAGTTGATGACGGGTTTACCAGGGCAGGATCGGGACAGTGTCCGGCGGACTATGGCTGTGGTTATCTCGCTCGGGCCGGATTTGGTCCGCATCTATCCCACCCTGGTCATAAAAGACACGCCTCTGGCCCGCCTCTATAAACAGGGTCGATATCAACCCCAGTCGCTGGACGAGGCCGTTGACCTGGCTGCGGAGATGGTGGCCGGGTTTGAATCCGCCGGTATTGCCGTGGCCCGAGTGGGATTGATGATCACTGAAGACATGATGAGTTCGGGCGCAATACTGGCCGGACCCTGGCACCCGGCCTTCGGTGATCTGGTCAAATCGCAATTACTAACCGACCGGATCATCGCCGACGCAGCCGGCCGGGTTGATCGGGACGTAGAAGTATCCGTCATGGCCCATCCGCGTGACTTGTCATTATTGACCGGTCATCAGCGGCGAGGATTGGGCCGGGTGCAACTTGCCCTGAACGCCGGCAAGGTGACGCTGAAGCCGACCGAAGAAGTTCCCGTGGGGTATCCTCATGTCATTTAAGTCAGGGTTCGTAGCCCTTATCGGCCCGCCCAATTCAGGCAAATCGACACTCCTGAATAACATCTTGGGCTGGAAACTGGCCATCACCTCGCCCAAGCCGCAGACCACCCGGAATCGTATTTTAGGGGTGAGGACGACACCTGAATACCAGGCTATTTTCTTGGATACTCCTGGTATGCACCGGTCCAATAATCCTTTAAACCAGGCCCTGGTGACTGTGGCGGTGGAAGCCTTGGCCGAGGTGGACTTGGCCGTAGTCGTCATGGATGTGTTTTATCATCGGGGTGATGCCTTAGAAGCAGTCATCGCCAACCTGAAGAAGGTCAATACGCCGGTCATCCTGGCCCTCAATAAGGTCGACCTGGTCAAAAAACAAGAACTCCTGCCCATGCTCGAAGACCTGGCCACCCGGCGTCCCTGGGAGGCAGTGGTGCCCATTTCCGCCCTGACCGGTCTCCAGGTGGATGACTTGCTCCAAGAGGTGGCCGGGTTGCTTCCGGAAGGCCCCCAGTATTACCCGGAAGACATGGACACGGACCAGACGGAGCGATTTATCGTCTCGGAACTAATCCGGGAACAGGTCTTTCTCAAAACTTTTGATGAAATTCCCTATTCCGCAGCGGTGGTGATCGAGTCCTTTCGAGAAGATGAACAAAAAGGCATGATTTTCATCGAAGCCGTAATCCAGGTGGAACGGGAATCCCAAAAGGGCATCGTTATCGGCAAACAAGGCCAAAAGCTAAAGACTATCGGTCAGGCCGCCAGAAAGGGCATCGAAACCTTGTTAGGCAGCCGGGTCTATCTGGGTCTGCACGTTAAAGTGGCCAAGAACTGGGCCAGTGATCCCAGGGCCCTCAAAAGGCTGATTACGGATAGTCAGAAGCCGGGTTCGTGAGAGTCTCCAGCGGGCGGAAGAAGAATGATTATGCGGATGTTACTCGCTGTTTGTTCATTATCGCAGCTTTACAACTTGTAATCACGCCGTCTCCAGCGGTGGCAGACCGGACAGCCGAGAAGGCCCTGGAACCTGCCGGCGGGCTAGTCACGGGGGAGGTGTGGCGAAGTGATAATCAACACCAGACGGGGCCGGTCCTCATGGCCTCTGCAGAGAAACCAACTGTGCCAATGACAAAGGAGGGCGCTATGCTGGAACAAGTCTTGAAGGGCATTTCCTGGCTGGGACATGATTGTTTTTTGATCGCCGGCAAAAAGAATATCTACTTTGATCCATACCAGATCACCTCTGGTCCCACGGCCGACATTATTTTCATCTCCCATGAGCATTTTGATCACTGTTCGCCGGAAGATGTGCAGAAGA
>JADFYN010000404.1 GCA_015233055.1 Deltaproteobacteria bacterium | reverse complement strand
CCGGGCCAAGAACGAAAAAGTACCCCTGGCGGTTGATCGCGCCATGGGGGTGGAGCCGGTTCCCGGTAAAGACGGCTATGTCAAAGACTATTTTGAAACCGAACCGGTGAAGGTGGGAAAGGTGGACGAGACCGGCCGCATAGACTTTCGGGAGCGGGGTTAACTCCCCATGGTCAATAAGGATGATTTGCTGGCCCGAAAGTTCCCCAGGGTGGAGAGCAAGGACGGAATTGATATCCGGGGGAGAAAGTTTAAGGGACCCCCGACGAAGAACGCCACGGTCAAGGTCGGTCAGGGAGCGACCTTAGCGGATGATAAGGTTTTCGCCACCTGCTCCGGGGGCGCGGTTTTGATCAGTGGCAAAATAAAAGTTTTGAACATTCGACAGATATCTGGTGATGTCAATTTGTCCGTGGGGAATATCAACTTCAACGGCCTGGTCAAAGTGACGGGAACCATTGCCCCGGGCTTTAAAGTAACGGCTGAGTCTCTGGTCGTCGACATGGTGGATAAGGGCGCCGTGGTTAAAGTCAGCGGCGATATGGTCGTGGCCAAAGGAATAATCAATGCCCGAGTGGAAGTGGGCGGCACCCTGTCGGCCGACTATATATTGGCTTCTCGGGTGATCGTCACCGGCGACATTTTGGTCAAGAACACCATCCACACCTCCGAAGTCCTGTGCGGCGGCCGGTTAGGTATGACCAAATCCGATGCCGCCATCAGAGGCGGGACTATTATCTGCGCCAACGTGTTGTATTTTGTGAATCTGGGCCATGAAGAAAAAAAGTCCAGTGTCTCCTGTGGGAATGATCCGATCCACGAGATGGAACTGCGGCGGCTCCTGGCCGAACAGGGTGGGCTGGACACGAAGATCGAGGCTCTGGAAAATGAGCTGTCCCCGATCAAAAAAAACCTTGATAAAATACCAAAATATAAGTGTGCCCTGGAGGAAGTTGGAACGGCCCTTGATAATCTCCATATCCACATCAAAAAACTGGTCAAAGCCAAGGAAACCCTGTCGGATCAGGAAAAACTGGAAAAAGTGGACATCGCTATCTATCAGCAGGAAAAGCTCTATCATGAGGCCGCCGACAGACGGGATAAGTTGACCCGGACCATCGGAGTGTTGACCAAACAGGCCAAGTTAAGTGCAGAGTCTTTTGAACAATTAGAGGAGTTGCAAAAACAACATCTGGCTTTAGCCGAAGAGATTGAGCATATCAGGGAGATTATCAGGGAATCAAGAGCTGCTGTGGATGCCACGATTAAGCTGATCGTCCGGGGGCACGTCTCCCCAGGCACCGACCTGGCGGCCCGATTCTCCAAGCGGCAGATCCATGAGTCTTTGCGCGGACCGCTTCAGTTTTATGAAACAATTAAAACGAGGTTAGGGTCTAAGGACGAAATTATGATTGAAGTCAGGTCGCTTTAACGGCATCAACCGGATCGGTTCGGAGCACCACCCGTCCATGCGCGAATTTGTAAAAAAATTGATCACGATTGCGGAGGAAATCGCCCGCGGAAACTACTCCGATGAGATCATGAACCTGACCCGGGATGAATATCCCCATGAGATACGGGGATTAGCCGAGGCGATGGGCCTACTCATGGTTAAGCTGGAGGGCCGGGAATATCGGCTGATGAACGCTATCGCCGAATTGGAGGAGGCCAAGAGACTGTTGCTAAAGGAGAATATCCCGAAGGCGCAGGATCTCGAAACACTGAAGGCTCAGGTGGCTTCCAGCGGAGAAGCCAATTACGCGGTCCTTCTGGCCTATGGGCACAACCTGATGGATATAGATCCGGATGAGAGATTTGGTCGGGACCGGCCGTTTTTTGAAAGACCCTATTACGGTCAGGTGGTCATTACGGCCATGATGGCTTTCGAGGGTTTCATCGGTCGGTTTATCCGCTGTCTTCTTAGGTCGCGGCAGTGTGACGAGGCCGACATCGACAGGCTGATATCCACCCAAAAAGACCGTAATTTCATGGAATACATTCTGAAGGATCTATTAGGTCAGGCCCTGGGGGAGAGTGGGTTCAGCCGCAAAAAGTTCTTTGCCCCCCATTGGAAGTCTCTGGCCAGGTTCATAGAGATAAGAAACGCCATCATCCACCAGGCTCCGGTACGTCTCCAAGAACTCTTGCCGGGAGAAAACGGGATGATCACCCGAGGCGTGGCCAGAGAATGCCTGGCCCAGGTAAAGATGGTGATCAATGATGTGATTGATCGTTATTCATCCGTTTTTGTGCCTTTTTGAGCTGCGCACCCGGTCTTGCCCTTTAGCCGCGGGCTTAACTTCTTTCCATCGTTATGTGGACTCAGCCTCAAGGACGCAAGTTTTTCCTGCTTCAGCCTGATCTTGCTTGACAGGGTGTCTGATTGTGAATAGAATTGCTTTTTGGAAGGGGGTGACGCCAACACTTGGATGATGACCTTAATATAGGCCTGATGGCCAGGCTGACATCGCTTTTTCGGAGGCGTCTCGACCGGGTCAAAGGCGGCCAGATTCCCCAGGAATTTCATGATTTAATCGAACGGGGTGAGGAAAGAGGCCTTATTTCTGAAGACGAAGGGGACATGATCGAGAGTATCTTGGAATTTCGAGATACTGTGGCTAAGGAGATCATGATCCCTCGGACCGATATGGTCTGTATTGATCAAGATTCCCCCATCGACCAGATCATCGATCTGATTGTCGTTAAAGGACACTCTCGAATTCCTGTTTATGAGAAGACACCAGACGCCATCGTGGGTATCGTGTTTGCTAAAGACCTGTTCCAATTTTGGGGACAACCAAAAGATTCCTTCAACCTAAATAATATCCTGCGACCTCCCTATTACATTCCGGAAACGAAGCCCATCAAAGATCTCCTCAAAGAGTTTCGCAGCAAGAAACTCCATATGGCCATCATCATTGATGAATACGGGGGGACATCGGGCTTGATCACCATTGAGGACGTATTAGAAGAGATTGTCGGGGATATCCAAGATGAGCATGATCACGAAGAAGACTGGTTGGTCAAGATCGATGACCAGACCATCCTGGTCGATGCCCGACTGGGGCTCGACGAACTAGAAGATTTTTATGATCTCAAATTACCTGACGGCGATTATGAATCCGTCGGCGGATT
>JADFYN010000403.1 GCA_015233055.1 Deltaproteobacteria bacterium | reverse complement strand
ACAAGGATAAGACGTAAGTCTAATAAAAACTCCCGGAGCATAAAAATAGATATCAACTCCTGGTGGGTCGCCGCCACAAAGACGGCCAGGGAAATATCGCCCAGAGGTTTCTGGAGCCGGGACAAGAGGTCATCCAACCGGCCGTAGACTTGTCTGTTCGGGGCGGCAAGAAAGGGCTTTAGGGCACTCATTACCTCAAGCTCCAGGCCGCCATCCCGAGGTAAGTAAAAAAGTACATTTTGCATCATCGACTCCTATATTGGACTACTAGGAGTAAAGAATACAATAATCGTACCAAGAGCAAGCAAATACCCAATGGAAACCGTTTGTCACTAATATGTTATAGTGTTAAATTATTGAGGGGAGATTCAGATCAGGTCGGCCGGGCACTATTTGTCTGATCAAATCGGATATAGTCCTATCAGATCAGACTGTGTCCTATTTAGTAAGACTTAAAGCAGAAGAATGAAAGTTTATCCGGAAAACGACAGGCCATGCTTTTTTATGAGATTGTATAGTTGGGAACGAGATAATCCGGCGATCCGGCAGGCCTCACTAAAATCTTTTTGGGTTACCGACGCCAGATCCCGCAAATACCTTTCTTCTGCCTCGGTTACCGCCTGCAGCCGGGCTTCCCGCAAGGTCGGCAGAACCGCCGCCGGCTCAGGTGAGACGACAGAGCCTTGGTTACCTAAGTTATCGTTGCGGACAGACGATCTAGCCGCCTGAATCCGAATGGATAGAGGCAGATGATTGGGAAATAACGTGTGATCATGCATCGCTTCAGTGACGGCCGTCTCCAGGGTGTTGACCAGTTCCCGCACATTCCCCGGCCAGTTGTATGTCTCCAGGGCCTCAAAGAACTCCGGTTGCACTCCCTTCATTCCTATCCCATAGCGGGCACAGAATTTAGTGATGTGATATAGAGCTATGTCCTGGATGTCGGCGGCCCGTTCCCGCAGTGGAGGCAACTCAATAGTCAATGTGCGCAAGCGAAAAAGGAGGTCCTGTCGAAATTCTCCCTCCTGGACCATTTTGTCGAGGTCGCGATTAGTGGCTACCACTAATCTGAAATCACTTTTCAGCTCCTTGGTCATACCTAAGGGACGAAATCGATGTTCCTGAAGTACCCGCAAAAAAGCCTTCTGCATTGTTAAAGGTAACTCCCCCACCTCATCCAAAAACAGCGTCCCGCCATCGGCGCCTAAAATGAGCCCTTCATGGGTCTTGTCCGCGCTGGTATAGGCCCCCTTGGCGTGCCCAAAGAGAATACTTTCCACCAGTGATTCGGGCAGAGCCGTGCAATCAACGACCACGAAATTATTTCTGGACCGGAAACTGTTCTCGTGAATGGCGCGGGCGAAGACTTCCTTTCCCGTTCCGGTCTCACCGGTAATCAGGACATTGGCCTCGCTTGAAGCGGCCTGGGCCAGCTTATTCAGACAGGTCTGAATTTGGGAGCTGCTTCCTATAATATTCTGCCGTTTAAGGACGGCCGGTGGTTTGGGGGCTCGCTTTTCTTCCCGGTATTCCAAGGCTCGGGTCAGGGGCAGAATCATGTTATTGATTGAAGACCCTTTTTCCACGTATCCCCAGGCCCCGCTCTTGATCGCCAATTCCGCCCCACTGGGGTCACCGACGCCGGTAATAATGATCACATCGGGTGCAGAAATCGCTTTTTTGATCTGAGGTAAAATATCCAGGCCGAAACCATCGGGCATCATCACATCAAGAAAGACCACGTCGATCTCTTGGAAGAGCGCCTTACGCAGCCCGTCAGCCAGGGTGTGGGCCATATCAGGATGATGCCCCATTTTTTGCAACCTGGAGGATAAGAGGTCGCAGAGTCGGTCATCATCGTCAATGATCAGGATATTCGCCATGTAATCCTCGAGTCGGTTCTTCATCTCTTGACAAAACGGCAACCGGAGGGGAAATCAAATCCGGCTCTAACGGCAAGCGCGGCATGATTCGACCACATACAACGTCTCAGCCGCCGGCGCTCCTTTCAATCTAGCCTCAAAGGATCTCCTAACCACCGCATCTAAAGAAATTTGCTCAAATACCTGGTTGGATAAGACTACCTCTCCGGACCCGGCCACAGACTGAATTCGATGGGCCATATTCACCGGCGCCCCAACAATGCCGTACTTGGCTCGTTTTTCAGATCCTATGTTCCCGACAATCACCTCTCCCATAGTCACTCCGATGCGCATCTTCATCTCCGTCAACGCGGCCGGCTGACCCTCTTCATTGAATTTACCCATGTGCTTTTGCATTTCGAGGGCGCAACAAACAGCCGTCTTAACCTGAGGCGGGATCGGACCGTCAAGAGGATCAAAAAAAACCAGCATCCCGTCACCAAGAAAATCAACGATTATTCCATGATGTTTTTGGATGATGTCAATCATGCTTGAAAAATAGGTATTTAGTAAAGAAATGGTTTCGTCTGGGCTAAGCATGTGGGAGATCTGAGTGAATTGACACAGGTCCGACATCAAGACCACCACCTGCCGCCGATCCCCGCCCAGACCTGACGCTTCCGGCCGCTTCATCAATTCTTTGGCTATCTCCTGATCCACGTAACGGCCGAAAGTGTCCCGAATGAAATCCCGTTCTCGGAGTCCCCGGACCATGGTATTGAAGCTAACCATCAACTGGCCCAGTTCATCTCGACTGGTGATGGGCAAAGGCTCCCCATAGTTTCCTTTGGCCACTTCATCAGCGGCCAGAGAGATGTTTCGGATGGACCTGACCGTGCTGCCGGCCACCAGGCGGATCAGAATAACGATCATTAAAACGCAACCAGCCCCGCCAATGAAGTAATAGGCCCTGAAACGAAGAATCGGCGCCCGAACTTTTTCACCTGGGGCAAACATGATGATGGTCCAGGGGACTTTCGTCAATTTATAGAACCCGGCTATTCTATCAGGCGGAAGGCCCGGCCCCGACCGGGTCCCGAATGGCCGTTTCTTCATGTCTTGCAATAAACCCCGTTCCAAAGGATCATTGGCTGTACTCAAAAAACCAGGTCCGGCGCCCATGGCTTTCGTGTGAGCCAAACAACGCCCCGTATTATCCACCAGACAAGCCAAATCACTCTGCCACCAGCCCAGCCTTTGAACGTCTTTCATCAAATAGGCGAAACTGACCGTTACCCGA
>JADFYN010000402.1 GCA_015233055.1 Deltaproteobacteria bacterium | reverse complement strand
CGAATCAACCGAAGCATTTCTCTGGTTTCATATGGCTTATTAAGAAATCCTCGGGCGCCTTCCTTAATGACCATGTTGGCCGGTTCCGGCCCGGCAAACCCACTGGCCATGACGACCTTGATGTCTGGATTGATTTTGAGAAGCTCGGTCAGACACTTCCGTCCCCCCATGCCCGGCATGATCAAATCCATCAAGACCAGGTCGATGTTATTTCCTTTCTCCCGATACACTTCCAGTGCGCTCTCGCCATCAACTGCGGTGAAAACCGTGTAGCCGACCTTGGTCAAAACTTGTCGGCCGACGTGTATGATGAACTCTTCGTCATCCACCAATAAAATGGTCTCAGTGCCGCCCTCGTAGATCGGTCTCTGGGTTTTCTCTTCCGGGCCGGCCGGCGCAAGTTGCGGGATCGCCGGGAGAAAGATATTAAATGTGGTTCCATGTCCCGGTTCACTATAGCACATGACATGACCGCCATGCTTTTTGACGATGCCGTAAACCATGGCCAAACCCAATCCGGTGCCTCGGCCCGACTCCTTGGTCGTAAAGAACGGCTCAAAAATATGGGCCTGGATATCCTTGCTCATCCCGTGACCCGTGTCGATGATGGAAATAAGCACGTAGTCGCCGGAGTTGATGTCTGGATGTGTCTTGCCGTAACGATCGGTAATCGTGTAATTTTTGGTTTCGATAATCAGGTCGCCGCCATCGGGCATGGCATCTTTGGCGTTAATGGCCAGGTTCATTAGGACCTGCTCAATTTGGGCGGGATCCGCCTCCACCGGCCATAAGTCATCGGCCAATCGAAGTCCGATGCCGACCATTTTGGGCAAGGTGTGGTCTAACAGCTTCCTGAGCTCCCGAATCTCATGGTTCAGGTCTAGCTGCTGCAGCTTGACCTCCACCTTCCGGCTGAAGGCCAAAAGTTGACGGGTCAAGATACCGCCTCTTTTGGCGGCCCGATAAATACCTTGCAACCGTTTATAAATCGGATCATTCTCTTTTGCTTCCAACAACAATAACTCGGAGAAGCCCTGGATAGCCTGAAGAAGGTTGTTAAAGTCATGGGCGATGCCTCCGGCTAAGGTGCCGATAGCTTCCATCTTCTGGGCCCGCTGCAATTGAGACTCCAGACGCCGTCTGGCGGTGACGTCCCGGTCCACTCCGGTAAAGCCGATGAGCTGTCCGGCCGCGTCAAAAATCGGCTGGGCGCTGCTTTCAAAAAACCGCTCGCCTCCGTCTTGGTGAATGCGGCGCAAGGCCAGGTCGGTCCATCCGGTCTTTTTTGCCACTCCTTTTTGAAAAAGCGCCTGGAAAATCTCACGATCTTCAAGGTGAACCAGACTCCAGGCCAACACTCCGACAACATCACTCACTTCATAATTCAACAAATTTTTGACTGCACTATTGGAAAAGGTGTATCGGCCGTCAGCGTCTACCGCCCAGACCCAGTCCACGATTGACTCGACCAGGGAGCGATATTTGTCTTCGCTTTGCCGCAGTGCTTCTACAGCTTGCTTCTTTTCTTTTCTTAGGTCGATGGTTTCCACCGCTCCCTCAAGGAGCCGAAGAAATTCTGCAGGTTGAACTGGTTTACGGAGATAATGCAGCGCCCCCTTTTCTAAAGCAGACACGGCTGAGTCTAGATCCGCATAGGCGGTCATGATGACAAAAACACAACTCGGCAGAATCTTTTTTAAATATGATAAAACTTCCGTGCCGGAACCATCAGGTAACTTCAAGTCGATAAAGGCGACCTGGGACTCAAACTCCGAGGTTATCTCCCGCGCGTCTCTGGCGCTGTGGGCCACTCCCACGACGTAACCCCGTGACTCCAGGATATCGACCAGACTCTCGGCCAGATCCCGATCATCATCTACGATCAGAACCCGACAGCCCGGCCCCACATCCAATGATCGGCCTAATTCTTCAGGCATGTTCCAACTCTCCTTGTCGATTACCTTTTCCCGGCAGGGGCAGCCACAAAATAAACATCGTCCCCCGGCCTGGTTCCGTTTCGATATCCACACCACCGCCGTGCTGATCCATAATCTGCCTCACAATTGGGAGCCCCCGGCCGACCCCGAAGCTTTTAGTACTATACAATGGTTCAAATATTTTTTCAAGCTGATCCGCCGTGATTCCAGGCCCGGTGTCGGTAACCAGAATTTCGATTTGATCGCTGATCTGTCTTGTTTCAACGATGAGTTTGGCCTCTTTTTTACCCTGGCCGGCTATCGCCGCGGGGGCTCCCATAGCAGTCATGGCCTGCAGGGCATTGTCGATGACATTTATCAGACAACGCCGAAACCGCTCCCGGTCAATGTTGACCTGCAACCTGGGCAAGAATAGCCGGACCACCTCAATGCCTTCCGGAATTTGATATTCATCGAGGAGGTTGCCCAGCCAGTCCTCTAACGAAGTAAGCTTCAATTCCAACGACTTGATCCGGGTATAATCCAAAAGCTCTTCAATGATCCGGTCACACCTGACAATGCTCCGTTCAGCCCGGTCCAGTGCCCGCTCGGCCCGTAAAATACCTCGGCCTCGAATAACTTCATCGATGGTAAACAATGAGTTCCGCACGGTGCCCAGAGGATTCCTGATCTCATGGCTGACCGTCAGTTGACCCAAAACAGCCAGTCGTTCACTCTTGATCAGCTTCTCTGGAGCCGCCTGCAGGTCTTGTGTCCGGCGGGAAAGTTTGCGAATCATGGTGTTGAAATCCCGCGTCAAGGCCCCGATCTCATCGTCCCGCGTCACCGGGATTTCCTGATCCAGCACCCCTTCGGAAATGATATAAGTTTGCCACCCCAAGCGGTGGATGGGACTGACGATACTCCGGGCCAACAGCACCGAAATGAATATGGAGATCACGCCCCCCACGAAAAGAAAGACCAGGCCGCCGACATAAAAGTTTTCCCGCAGCCGGCTGAATGGTTGGTCGGAAAGCAGTACGGCGGCATAGGCCACCGGGTTACTTTGATGGTCTTTTAAAGCCAGTTCATTAGTATAACATCGCTCCCCGCCTATCTGGACAACTCCGTCGATATCAGGTGAAGGAAACGGGGCCAGGTAGGGTAGCGGGCCGAATGGTTCCATCACTGATCCGGCCACCATTCGCCCTTGACTGACCAGGGCCACCTCAACTCCCGCAATCCGCTTGA
>JADFYN010000401.1:2576-3169 GCA_015233055.1 Deltaproteobacteria bacterium | reverse complement strand
CCCACATTGGGCACAGATATACCTGCTGCTTTTGATGCTTTGAAAGAGCAGATTAAAAAAGCCAAATTTGATGAGTCTGGCATCAATGTTATTGTTTTGATAACAGAGTACACGCTATCTTCATTTAAGAAAAAATCAAACCTTAACTGAACTCGAGGCGGGGCGGAGGCGTGATTTTTTTAGAGGGGCGTTATAGTCAGGAATATGAACAGGGCAGGGCGGACGTTCCCAGGCGGCGCTTCTCTTTCCCCGGCTAATCTGGCCCGCCCCTCTTATATTGAAGGCACCCCCTGGCTTTCTCGCCTTCTTTATTTGCTCCGATAATACTTCCACAAAAAATATTTCATACGTTTCCCCTGTCACGACTTCAGGTTTTTCTTGAATAATGACGAAATAATCTTTATGCTGCGCCTAGCCGGAGACTCTGCGGTTGAGAGATACTTCCCTGGGTTGATGGGCCGGACTAGAACGACGACAATTTCATGAAACAAATCAGCATGTTCATTAATTTGACGGAAAGAGTGGATAATGACGGATAACGGATTATTACTTCAAAAAATCAACGAGAAGTACGGAACATTTTTTACCACCAT
>JADFYN010000401.1:0-2545 GCA_015233055.1 Deltaproteobacteria bacterium | reverse complement strand
GACACGACCTTAAAATTTCTCCAGGTTAAAGAAGAAACAAAGCACCTTGAAGATGTTATCGATAAATGGCAACGAGGTCAAACGATCTTCCCTTTCTGGACCCGGATTTGGGAAGCAAATCTGATCCTGGCCCGGTTCATGTCCATGATCCCTCCCGATCCGGCCAAACCGGTGTTGGAACTGGGTGCGGGCATGGGAGTAACGGGTCTTTTCGCCTCTTCCTTCGGCCATCAGGTCATTTTGACTGATTTGGAGGACGAGGCCATGGATTTTGCCCGACTCAACATTGCTGAAAATAAATTGACCAATGTGACGGTCCGCCGGCTGGATTGGATGGAACCGGATATGGACCGGAAATTCGATTTGATTATCGGGTCCGAGATACTCTATGAAAAGTCTGTTTTTCCTCCGTTGGTTGCCTTGATTGACCGGCTCCTGACGGACGACGGGGTTATTTATCTGGCCCAGGGTATGGATCGGCCCTGTGCCGGATTTTTCAAACTACTGGGCAAGAGATTCAAGGTGGCCAGTTTGCCCAATCGCCTGAAGTCAGGTAGTGACGAATATAAGGTCCATGTTTTTGCGATTAAGAGGGCCTAACAGGATGGAGTCAAATATGGGTCTGTTGTCTGGGAGCGCCGGTTTTTGCCGGTATCAGGTATTGGGGGAATTGCCCGAAGTCTTTTGGGATTTTGTAGACAAAAAAATTAAGGCATATTCTTTTCAAGATATTGACGGAAATGCCGATGAGATGTCTGCCGGCTGGGTAGGACTGGGGAACATGTTTGACAGGGAATTTTCCTATGCCAACTATTCCCGAGGGGCATACGTGACATTCAGTCTCCGTCTGGATACGCGGACAGTGCCGGCCGCATTGTTCAAGCGTCACGTGGAGGCGGAAATAAACGAAAAGCTGCGGCAGGAGGAGCGTAAGCGGTTGTCAAAAAGGGAAAAAGAAGAGATTAAGGAAAAAGTCAAGCTGGACCTTTTATCCAAGACCATGCCTGTTCCGGCCGTTTTTGATATCCTTTGGAATTACCAGGAAGCCTGGCTCTTGCTGTTTTGCTTACGCAACCAGGTCAGGAAAATAGTTGAAGAACTATTTCGTCAGACTTTTGATCTGACGCTGCAACCGATGACACCAGGCCAACTGGCCCTGAATATGGCGGCCGCTCAATTGGCCGATGGTGGGCTCGATGATCTGAGCCAAGACGTCTACTCAACCGCGACCAGGGAGGAATAACAAAATTGGCGGAACAAGAAAAAGCATATTTCCTGGGCCGGGAGTTCTTAACTTGGCTTTGGTATCAGAGTGAACAGCGGGGTGGCTCGGTGTTTATCCCTGAAATGGGGGATCTGGAACTCATCTTTGAACGCCGCGCCCTGATGGAATCCGGCGAAGGCGAATTCACAGAGACAGTCCTGTGCCGCGGGTTAAACTCTGAATTAAAAGAAGCCCGCCTGGCTCTGCGGGAAGGCAAGAAAGTCAAAGAGGTCCGAATCAGGTTAAGTCAAGATATTAAAGAATGGTCTTTCACCATTAAAGGGGATTCTCTAGACTTTCAATCCGTCAACCTACCCAAAGGGGGACCGGTTGATACCGACGACGAAGAGGCCGACTTTTTTCTTCGGGTTGGTTACCTCACTGAGCTGTTTCAAATAATCGATCACCTGTACGGCGATTTTATCCACCAAAGACTGGACCCCGCCTGGTCGGAAAAGGGACTGGCGGAAATCAGGCAATGGGTAAGCAAGCCGGAATAATCGGCCATAAATTACCGTCCCCTCATTATCTGTTTTGGGAGGCGTCAACATATGAGCGAAATACTTGATCAGAATGATATAGATTCACTATTCGGGACAAGTGCGGCTGTAACGCCCAGTCCACCTCCGCCGCCTGTTAAGGTCCCCAAAGAAGTAAGTATCGCCCTGGACCAGGGTGACATTGATAGTTTATTTAGCCAGGCTAAACCACCGGAACCAGCTAGAGTTGAACCGCAACCATCCGTCGCACCAGCTCCGGTGCCTGTTACTGCCGCAAGGCCGGAACCGACCAGAGTTGAACCACAGCCACCTGCCGCACCAGCTCCTGTTCCTGCACCAGCTCCGGCACCTGTTCCTGTCGCCAGGCCGGAACCGGCGTCCGCTGCCATACCGGCCCCTGGTCCCGTAGTGATCAAAGGGCCACCCGTTAAGCCCAGTCCGGCGCCCGAACCTCCGGTTAAAGAAGGAGATGCGGCAGAGGAACCGGCGGGTTCAACGTACCATCAGAACCAGGTTAAGAACTATCTGCGCGTGATCGCCGCGGCTGAAGCCGTCAGACTTCTGACTAATCAACAAGATAAAGCGGAGTTGCTAAAAATTATCGAAATATTACTGGATATGGACACAAGCGGCCAACAGGCCATCAAAGAATTCATTATCAACCTCCAATTTGAAGCATGAGGTCAGGCAAAAAACCGGGTTATAAGGCTGACCTGATCATCCGATGAAGTCGTATTCTTCCCGGCCCATGGATGCAGTAATTTTTCTAAGGAAATTACCA
>JADFYN010000400.1:2722-3181 GCA_015233055.1 Deltaproteobacteria bacterium | reverse complement strand
GCACCTGACCTGGCATCGTCTCAGTCCCAAGGACGTCTCCGCCGCGATCCGGCAACTGGCTACGCTCGTCGGCTCCGGACTTCCCCTGGTGGAATCCCTTAATGCCCTGATTGAACAATCAGATTCTCCCGAGATGAAGCGGTCATGCACCCAAATCAAAGACCGGGTGGTGGAAGGGGGGACGTTGGCCGATGCCATGTCCAGTCATCCTAAGATGTTTTCGCCGTTGTTTATCAACATGGTTCGGGCTGGAGAAGCCAGCGGCGCCTTAGAAGTAGTCCTAAATCGGCTGGCCGACTTTTCTGAAAGTCACCTTAAGCTGCGGAATAAGATCCGGGCGACGATGGCCTATCCTTTTTTTATGCTGTTCGTAGGTCTGGCCGTGCTATTCTTCCTGTTTACTTTCGTTATCCCCACCGTCACCGGAATGTTCACCGAGATGAAGAGGGCCTTGCCCCT
>JADFYN010000400.1:0-2662 GCA_015233055.1 Deltaproteobacteria bacterium | reverse complement strand
TTCTGGTGGTTGCTGGCCGCCGGCCTGGTCGGCGCTTTTTTCTGGGTCCGGAAAATGGCTCAAACGCCCAAGTGGGGCCTGGTCTGGGATCGGTTTATGCTGCGGGCGCCGGTTTTCGGGGGATTAGTCAGGAAATTGATCGTGACCAGGATTGCCCGGACCCTGGCTACGCTTCTGTCCAGCGGCATACCGCTGCTCTCGGCCTTGTCCATCGTCAAAGCCATCGTGACCAACCGAGAGATCGTCGGAGCGCTGGACAAGACCATCCAGGACATTGGAGAAGGGAGTGACCTGGCCGGTCCATTAAGAAAAAGCGGCGTCTTTCCACCAATGGTCATCCACCTGGTCGCGGCCGGCGAGAAAAGCGGCCAGTTGGAAGAAATGTTGAACAAAATCGCCGATGCTTACGAGGACGACGTGGAAACCACCGTGACCAGTTTGACCTCCATCCTGGAACCGGTGATGATTTTGCTGATGGGTGGTATCGTTTTGTTCATCGTCGTGTCCATCCTCTTGCCCATCCTGGAGATGACCAAGCTGGTGAAATAGCGGACGGCCGGTTATCTCCCTTTATATTCGGGCTTCTTGTTCTTGTCGAAGAGGGCGCTCATGGCTTCGTTCATGTCTTCGGAAGGCAGGATCATGGCCGAACGGGCGACATTGTAGGCTAATGCCTGGTGGAGTGGGGCGGACTGGCTGTGCCGCAAGACTTCTTTGGCTCCCTGGACGGCCAAGGGGGGGTTATCCGCAATTTCCTGGGCCATGGCCTGACCTTGCCGGACCAGCTCCTCCTGAGTTCCAAAGACCTGGTTGACCAGCCCCATGTCTTTAGCTTCCGCCGCCCCGAAACGATGCCCGCGAAAGGCCATTTCCCGAACCTTCCCCGGCCGGACAAGGGCCTGTAACCGTTGTAACCCGCCCAAATCGGTGATGATGGCCAGCCGGGCTTCCGGCAAGCCGAATGTGGTGTCTTCACTGCACAACCTGATATCACAACATGCCACCAGCTCTAAGGCGGCGCCCAAACAAAAGCCTTGAATCAGCGCCACTGTCGGTTGCCGGAGCGATTCCAATCCGGAATATATATCTTGCACTTGCCGGATCACCCGGTAAAATTTGATCTTCTGAGCAGCCGACGGCGCCTCGGTAATCAACTGGGTGACTTCATTTTCGGGACTGACATCCAACCCGGCCGAGAAGGTTGATCCCGCGCCCCTGACTAAAACCACCCGGGCCAGGTCATCCTGGTTTGCGGCTGAAACCGCCGTGGCCAGGTCTTTCCACATGGCCAGGCTCATTGCGTTTTTCTTTTCCGGCCTGTTTAGGGTGATGGTGGCCAGGTGGCCTTCTCGGTGGTAGGTGACTAAAGCATCTTTAGACATTTTGTCTCCTTGTTGGAAGTTGAGAATCAATGACGGCTTATGGGTCAGACCGGCCAGAATCGAGTACACTTAATAGCCTATCAAATAAAGTTTTCCAAGAATTATTTTGGAAGAGTATTGCAGAGAATGCACAGAGTCTTTTAAAAAGATATAAGGCGACCTCGGCATTTTTGTTTTTCTCAGCGCCCTCTGGATTGTGCTTTTTCAAAATGACACAATCCGGCGCGGGGTTACAGCGGCGTCCTTGACCCTTTTCCTGGATTAATTCAAATTTTTTGACCCACTGTTATTTTGCTCTTGTTTAACCAGGCAGTTTTGCATAAACTGAGTCTGCTCGGCGCTTTTATTAACGGCACTCGGGACATTGACCATAACCTCTGACCATCTTTGACCGGCGCCGTCGCGGCTATCGTCAAAAAGATAACAAGAGTCTCAGAAAAATAAGGGCGGCTAGATTTCGGAGCTTGAACGCATGAAAGACGAGAATAAGACCAAGAAACAACTGATTGAAGAACTGCAAGAAGCCAGGGAAAAGGCCCAAAAGGCCGACCGGGCGAAAAGAGAGTTTCTGGCCAATGTCAGCCATGAAATCAGGACGCCCATGAATGGAATTATCGGTATGACCGAACTGGCTCTGGAGACAAATTTAACTCCAGAGCAGCGGGAATACCTGACGCTGGTCAAGGCCTCGTCTGAATCATTAATGTCATTGTTAAATAATATCCTCGACATATCCAGAATCGAGGCCGGCAAGCTAGAATTGGAGCACCACGATTTCAATCTTCTGGAGAGCCTGGGGGAGATGATCAATACCCTGGCCATCCAGGCTTTTGATCGTGGACTGGAATTGACCTATCAGATGAAATCGGATTTACCCGAATTCCTGGTCGGTGATTCGGCCAGGCTGCGGCAAGTCATCCTCAACCTGGTGGGCAATGCCATCAGGTTCACCGAGCAGGGAGAACTGGCTGTGAGCATAGAAGCTCTATCAACGACTGCTGATTACGTTGTCTTGCACTTTTTGGTCAAAGACACCGGTATCGGCATTCCGCCGGATAAGATGGAAGCTGTTTTCTCGCCTTTTGTCCAGGCCGATGGAGCCTCTACCCGGCAATATGACGGCGCAGGGTTGGGTCTGACGATCTCTTCTCAATTGGTGGCTTTGATGGGCGGCCGGATGTGGGTAGAATCAGAGATTGGTCGCGGCAGCAACTTTCATTTTACGGCGAATTTTGGCTTGCCCAAAGGTACAGTGTCCAAACCAGCCCCGTTGGAGCCTG
>JADFYN010000003.1:41808-52800 GCA_015233055.1 Deltaproteobacteria bacterium | reverse complement strand
CAAGGCGGCAATGGCGTATTACAAGAAGGCGCTCAAGGTAAACCCCCAAGATGAAAATGTGTATTATAATATGGGGCGGCTAAATCTGGACATCAAGCGATTTGACGAGGCGCGGAAATCATTTATGGCGGCTCTGAGTATTAATCCAGAATTTCGTGAAGCCAAAAATATCCTTCGTTCCCTTGACCTTGGGTTGAGTTTGTAGGCAGACCATGGCGAGAGCCTGTTTGATATGGACAACCAATTTATAAATCCGTGGCTCGCGACTCGAGACCGGAAACCCGTAATTCGGAATAACAAACCGTTTTTGTTTCTTAATTTATACCGGCTGGACACGCCGGAAGAGCCTTGTCCAGCCGGTTTTGGAGAAGGGAGTACATTCACATGTCACAAATTTTTAGTTTGCAAGGGGCCCGCAAGATTATCTTCGGATGCCGGTCGGTCAGCCAGATCGCCCAGGAAGCTAGATTCCTTAAAGGGACAAAAATCCTCCTGGTGGTGGATCAACAAATTGCCCAAACCAGCCTTTTAGATAAGGTCATTGCCCCCTTAAAGGGATCTGACCTGCCATTTGTCGTCTATTCCGGGGTATTGCCGGAACCGTCTCCCCAGATGGCCGAAGATGCCGCGGCCATGGCCAAAACCAACGGTTGCGATCTGGTCATCGGGCTGGGTGGCGGTAGCGCCCTGGACGTGGCTAAGGCTGCCGCCATGTTGGTTGTTCACGGTGGCAAAATCGAACAATACGCCGGCCAAGATCTGGTTCCCGGTCCCGGCTTGCCGACGATTATGATTCCCACCACGGCCGGCACGGGCAGCGAGGTGACCAGAACGTCGGTGTTTACCTTCCGGGAGCAAAAACGCAAAGCCGGAGTGAATAGCCCGCACCTGTATCCTCTTACCGCCGTGTTGGATCCGGAATTGACCTACACGGTGCCACCCCTGGTAACGGCTTATACGGGGATGGATGCCTTGACTCATGCCATTGAATCTTTTACTTCAAACGCGGCCAATCCGATCACCGATGTCTATTCCCTGAGGGCGATTGAGCTGATTTCCCAGAATCTTCGGCCTGCGGTCTTAAACGGCAAGGATGCCAAAGCCAGGGAAAATATGCTGATGGGTAGTTTATTGGCCGGTCTGGGCTTGACAGGATCGGGTGTTGGCGCGGCTCACGCCCTGGCCTATCCCCTGGGCGCGGAATACGGTCTGCCCCACGGTCTGGCCAACGCCTTCCTCCTGGCCGATGTGATGGAATTCAATCATGTCGTAAACTTGGAGAAATTTGCCCAGATTACCTGGGCCATGGGTGAAAACACCGATGAGTTATCGGTGAGACAGGCGGCGGCAATGGCCTCTGAGTTGGTCACGGAGCTTTTTGAGGATATCGAGCTGGACAAGATCCTGTACGAAACCAGGATTCCCCCTTCCCGGTACCCGGAATTGGCCGCAGAGGCGATGAAGGTCACCCGCCCGATAGAGAACAATCCCCGGATGATTAATGCCGAACAGGCCGTAAGTATTTACGAAGCCGTGTTTGGTGAAGAAGATTTTGATGAGGTTGGATAACCCGCAACTAGTGATTAAGAACGAAGAAAAGGACCATCAATGAAAATTGTCGCCGTTATTCCCGCCCGATACGGGTCCCATCGGTTCGCCGGTAAGCCGCTGGCTGATATCGCCGGTAAGCCGATGGTCGTTCATGTGTATGAACGAGTCGCATCTTCATCCATCCTGGATGACCTGCTGGTGGCCACGGATGACGAGCGGATTGCCGAGGTCGTGACTCGGGCAAACGGCCGGGCGGTGATGACGGCGAAGACCCATCGATCAGGAACGGATAGAATCGCTGAAGCTGTAGCCGGTCTGAACCTTGATCCGATGGATATTGTGATCAATATTCAGGCTGACCAACCATTGTTTGACCACCGGAGCATCGAGCAAGTGGTCCGCCCCCTAACTTCCGACGTCGGTCTGCCCATGTCCACTTTGATCTATAGTATCACTGATGAACAGGAAATCAATGACCCCAATAACGTCAAGGTGGTGATGGGGGTGGATGGTTCGGCCTTATATTTTTCCCGATCCCGGATCCCTTGTCTGCGGGGCCCCCAGGATACTATACCATACTATAAACATTTAGGGGTTTACGCGTATCGGAGGCATTTTCTAACTACCTTTGTCCAACTGCCCGAAGGCCGGCTGGAGTCATTGGAGAAATTGGAACAGTTGCGCGCCCTGGAAAATGGTTTCCGGATCATGGCCGTCCAAACTGAATATGACTCGCCGGAGGGGGATACGCCGGAACAATTGGCCCGGGTGGCCGAAATTTTGAACGGCCTCCATTAGCAGGAGCTACCGTGAGGTCCTCGTAATGTCAGAGCCGCTTATTTGTTCTAATAATCCTGAAGTTAACGTCGATGAATTAATGTCCCGAGTCAGGGCCGAAGCAACCCGGATCAAACATCCGAGTTGGAACCCTTCCGACATTGAAGCATTGCAGCCGTATGGGGAGATAACCTCAGCCCCTGCCGTTATTGACCTGTCGGCGACTCGAACCGTTATTGCCACGGCTGAATCTGAGGCCGGTCTTTGCGTTGATCCCCCGCGTTTAGTTCGCTTCCGTGGTCTCACCGGGTTTATAGCTCGGTGGGTGGGCAAGATCGTGCTGTTCCTATCCCTGTTCATCATCAACCGGCAAAGAGCCTTTAACACCGCGGTCGTGTACGCCCTGAAGAGTTTGACCGATCACCTGGACGCCATAAGTTCAGTGGCAATTAACAGGTTGCATTCCCAGTTGAATACCGCCATGGCTGAGTTTGAGGCCGTCAAATCCGAGTATTCTCAGGCCGTGGCTCAGCTCAAATCCGAACGCCATGAGATCAAAAAAGAGATTGAGGCCGTCAAATCCGAACAGGCCCGGATAAGAGATCAGATAAGAAAGGGGATAGCCCCGTCCTGACCGGGCCGTGATCAGAGACCGGGACCAAACATACTTGACACGGCCGTAATCGGCAATTGTGAGAGCATCTGTTGCTGGTTGCTTGTTGCGTGATTACTCGTTCTTCGACAACCAGCACCAGGCAACGAGCCACCAGCAACACGAGATGGCCGGTAGTCCCGGAATCAATACAAGAACATCGGCTTGCCTTCCATATTCCAAACCTTGGGCCGATATTCGTCCACATCGTACAGTTCTCTTACATCAACCCGTTTTACGCCCGAGGAAATGGTGCTAATGGGGATGGACGTATACCGCCCCTGGACCAAGGCCACCATCCGGCCGGTTATGTGTTTTACTATATGACGCATTGCAATATCGGCATAATTTACTCCGACCATTAAGTCCAAGGAATCCGGGACGCCACTTCGCATCAGATAGGACAGGGACTGGTAGACTATGCCTGAACCCGTTAATTGTTTCAGGGCTTCCCCGGTTTGCATTCCAATGCCGCCCAGTTTTTTATGGCCGAAGGCGTCTACTTCACCCCATTCATGGATATCACCGCCAACGAAACGGGAGCCTTCGGATATGGTAATCATGGCGTAGTTGGCCGGGTTTGCCTTTTTGTCTTCCACGATTAGCCTGGCTAATTTTTCGACGTCAAAGGGGACTTCGGAGATGATAGCCCGGTCCACCCAGGCCAGGTAGGCGGAAATTAGGGAGGTCTCTCCGCAGTTGCGCCCGAATAATTCTACCACGGCGATTCGTTCGTGAGATCCGGTGCATGTTCTTAAGGCATGGATGAAGTTGACGCTTCGGTTTACCGCCGTGGAAAACCCTATGCAATAATCGGTGCCGAAGACGTCATTATCCATCGTCTTAGGGATAGCCACGACCGGGACGCCTTCTTTGTGTAGACGTTCTCCATAACTAAGGGTGTCGTCTCCACCGATGGGGATGATGGCGTCAATGCCCAACAGGTTCAAATTCCTAAGTATATGGGGAGTGAAGTCCATCTTGTCCACCCCGGGGGTTCTTTGCTCCTTCAGAAAGTCCGGAGTCTCGTTGGCTCTGACCGACCCCGGATTAGTTCGAGAAGTGTGGAGGTAAGTACCACCGGACCGGTCAATGGTCCGGACCTCTTCTTTGGTCAATTTGGTTACGTTGCTATGGGTGGCTGGGTCGTCGGGATTATAGTGCAGTAAACCTCCCCACCCGCGGCGGATGCCGTAGACCTTCATTCCATCATCAATAGCCCGGTAGACCAAAGTCTTGATGCAGGGGTTCAGTCCGGGAACGTCACCCCCACCGGTTAAGATACCGATTGACTTGATTGGCTTATGTTCTGCCATAGGTGCCTCCTCCTGAGGTTAAGAAGTACGATAATCGACAATTGGGTCGGATTCGCGCCATCTATCATTGAAACGTTACAAGGTCGTAATACTCTGGAACAGGAACCTGACACTCTTTCTTGACCATGTTTAAGAGACACAACAATGCGACATCCGGCCGCCGGCGGAATACGGGCGGCTTTTAAGGAAAGATGAGCTCGAGTTTGTCTTTAAGAATATGAGGCGTGAAAGGTTTTACAATATAGTTGCTCACGCCTGACCTGGCCGCCGTCAAGATGTTTTCCTTTTGTCCTTCGGCTGTAATCATCAAGAATGGGATGTGCTTGAGTTCTTCATCGGTTCTCATTTTTTGGAGTAACTCCAGCCCGGTCATCTTGGGCATATTCCAATCGCTAATGACCAGGTCAAAGGGTTCCGCTTTCAAGGCAGCCAGGCCGAAAGAGCCGTCTTCCACCTCTTTGATGTTATCATAGCCCAGTTGTCGGAGGGTGTTTTTGATGATTCTCCTCATAGTGGGAAAGTCTTCCACCACCAATATGCGGGCGTTAAATTTTAACATGGAGACCTCCAGAGACAATTACGCCTGGTTGATTATGGATCAAGATCGGATTTTTTGCAAGACAATGGAGATATCCGACGGATTGTGTATATTAAATCAAATTGATGCAGGCCCCACAGGCCGTGCCCTGAGGTCTTCCCGCCGAGGCGGGATTTGCCGAGTTGAAGCCTCGATTTCTTCATTAACTATTGACATGACAGCCTCCTTTTGGGTACACATAGACTTGGGTTGCGGGCGACGGGCCAAGGTCATCAAGTTAAAGGCTCGGGGATGCAAAATATCCCGCAATAATTTAAGAGGCAACTGCTTATCATTGGGGCCTAACGGCATAAGAATATTGACGATCTTACCACAGGAAAATAATATGAATCGCCGTTGGTTAGACCAACATAACCAGGCTCTGCAATCCATAACCCGTAACCGTTCTAAGGACGCCGGCCGTGTCTGATCAACCACACAATCTAAGACTGCCGCGATTGATTGTTTTTTACTCCGTATTAGGCCTGCTCGTGGTCGGTCTGGGCATTTCGTCGTTGAGTATTACTCATCTTTCCAAGCGGTTGAAAAAAGCTGAGGAAAATCGTCTTCTCCAGGCAGTGACGACACGGACTATGGCTGTTGAGGAATATCTCTATCGGTGCAAGGCTGTTTCAATGCAGATAGCCGCCCGGACAGTCATTCGTCAGAATTTGGGCGCCTATAATCGGGATGAGATGCCGCTGGAAAAACTGGTCAGGCTAAATCGCCCTAAACTAAATGATTCCATGAATAGTTCTGATGAAATTGCCGGAATTTGTCAACTGGATGCAACCGGCGAGATGGTGGTCCAGTGTGGGTTGGCCATCCCGGCGGATCACTGGCCGGTCCCCGCTTTAAACAGCAAAGAAGCTCTTTTCCTTAAGCCCGCAGCCATCGCCGGAGAGTTATATCTGCCCGTAGGCGCTCCAATTCTTGGGAAGAATGATGAAAGAATGGGAACTGACATCATCTTGTTAAGGACTTCCAGGCTTCGGCGGATTATTGAAGACTACTCTGGTTTGGGACAAACGGGTGAGACTATTCTGGGGGTAGCTCAAGATGGTCGGGTCCGGGTATTCTTTCCTTTTAGGAATGAATCGAAATTTGGCTATGATGATGACCCGCACGTCTCCGCGATTGAATCGTCGCTGAAGAAAGCCGGCCAAAAGGAAACCGGGGTCATTAGCGAGCCGCCCTATGTCAGTGGGTATGGCCCGATTGAGGGTAGTTGCTGGGGGATCGTGGTCAAAATGGATGGCCAGGAACTTTTTGCTTCAGTTGATCACCAGGTCTCAGTTATGGGCGTGTCTTTATTTTTGCTGACAATTCTCGGCGCCGTGGGAATGTTGTTGATGGTTCGTCCACTTTCTTCAAAGCCGGCTATTCCGGCCACCCCATTAGATCAAACCACGGATGATCAGACCGACACCGAGCCGGTCGACTGGACCGAGGAGCATCAAGAGGAACTCCGGCAGACCAGAGAAGAGGCCGAGGCGGCCAATAGGGAACTGCAAACCACCATGTGGCGGATAGACGAACTGTCGGCTGAACTAGACCGGGCCCATCAGACCGGAGACAAAGTCCTGGCCGATATCATCCACGAACTTAGGAAGGATGTAAGCGCGGCCCAGGGTATGACCCAGTCGTTGTTGGATACTCCGCTGACAGATGAGCAACGGGATTATCTGGACACGCTGGAGCAGTCGTTGGAGAACTTGAGGGCGCTTTTGACTAGTGTAGAAAATCGTCAAGACCAGGCGCCACCCTTTTCCGGATAAAATATGGATTGATGATAGCTCCTCTAAAGCCCCAACGGGGCGCTCTAGGTTAGCCCAGGGCAACGCCCTGGGAAATACGGCAGGTTACGTGTCAGCAAGATGGTCAAGAGGTAGGCCAGCCCCCAAAGTCATTTCCTCTGAATGGGATATCCGACTACGGCCGAGGTTCTGAATTACCAACATGTTTTATGTGGGCATTATAGGTTATTTCATTTGGTCTCGCCCCCAACCCAGGGCGTTGCCGCTGGGCTAACCTAGAGCGCCCTTTCAGGGCTTAATCGGAGTTGCCATTTATTAGAATCAGATCTGATTCCCCTGCACTTTAACCCAATGACATTGCCCGGTAAGCACCAAAGGCTATCTATTTTTTCATAGTTTTTTATAGCTTGTGGTTGATGTCGAGTTTTTCTCATGTCGGGATAAAAGATGCGCACCCCATGCTGTGATCGCCCATTATTAGTGATTGTGGTCTTAACCTGCGTCATCTTTTTTTCTGTCTGGGTCGGTCAGGCGGCTATGCTTGATCATCCGGTGATGATAACTGATCGCGAGAACCGGTATCCTTTAAGCCGGCATCTGACTTACCTCGAAGACAAAGATAATAAATGGTCTATTCAGGATGTCATCTCAGCGCCTTTGGCCGAGGCTTTTAGGCCCGCCCAGGAAGAAATTCCCAACTTTGGTTTGACCAAATCAGGTTTCTGGATCAGGATCAGCCTGATCTACTCGCCTGTCTATAACCGGGCTGAGCGGGAATGGTTATTGGAGATCGGCTATCCGTTGCTTCACCATGTTGACCTCTACCAGCCCAATTCGAGTGGCCGACTTGAGGTCAGACGAGCCGGCGCCATTTTCCCATTCAGCCACCGGGAAGTCAGCCACCGGAACTTCATCTTCCGCCTGAAAATGGCCCCGGGACAGCCACAGACCATATATCTGCATATCAGGTCGGAAAGTTCCGTCCAGATTCCCTTGAACTTGTGGTCGCCCGTGGCCCTGGCGGAAGAGGTGGCCACCGCTCAATTCGGTTTCGGCATCTATTACGGCATCATGCTGGTCATGCTTCTATACAACCTGTTTCTTTTCCTGTCTATCCGAGATATCACCTATCTTTATTACATCCTATACATCTTTGGCTATGGTTTTTTCCAATTCTCTCTGGGGGGGCATGGATACGCCTATATCTGGCCCAATTCCCCATGGTGGGCGGCCCATTCCATTCCTTTCTTCATCGGGGTCGCCACATTCTTCGGGGTCCAATTCACCAGATTGTTTCTCCAGACCAGGGAACATGTCCCCCGGTTGGATCGAGCCTTAAATTTTATCAGGGTTTGGGCGGTGTTGGTCGTATTCTTGGCCTTGGTCTTGGATTATGCCATCTCCATCAGGTTTGCGACCTTATTGGCTATGTTTGCGGCCATTACAATCGTAATTACAGGTATTATAACTTATATTAGGGGCGTTCATGCCGCCAGATACTTTCTTCTGGCCTGGTTTACCTTTATGTGCGGGATGATCGCCTATGCCCTTAAGACATTTGCCATTATACCCGCCAACTTCATCACCACATATGGGATCCAGATTGGCTCGGCCATGGAGGTCATCCTCCTCTCGCTAGGATTGGGAGACCGCATCAATACCGAACGAAAGGAGAAATTTTCGGCCCAACAAATAGCCTTGCGGACCCAGGAAAGACTGGTGGAAACACTCCAGGAGGCTGACAAGCTCAAAACTGAATTTCTGATGAACACTGAAAAAAAGGTGGAGGAACGGACACAAGAACTCCAGGCCACGCTGAAAGAAATTGAAACCAAGAATACTGTTCTTCAAGAGACATTTAAACAACTGCAAGAGGCCAAAGAAGCAACGGAATCGGCCAACAAACGTTTACAAGAGCTGGATCAGTTGAAATCGACCTTCCTGTCTTCAGTCTCGCATGAACTCCGGACTCCGCTGACCTCAGTACTGGGTTTTGCCAAGTTGATCCGAAAGGACTTTCTGAAGCTGTTTCAACCCCTGGTGGTTGGGGACGCCAAAAGGACGCGGAAAGCCGATAAGGTTGACGAAGGCTTGAGTATTATTATCCGGGAAGGCGAACGGTTGATGCGATTGATAAATGATGTCTTGGACCTGGCCAAGATAGAGGCGGGAAAAATTGAGTGGCGTGATTCGGCCGTGTCCCTGGGTGAAGTGGCCCGGGAAGCCGGGCAGGCGGTCAGTGGCCACTTCTTGCTCAACCCGGCCGTCCGGTTGATCATCGAGACTGATGAAAATCTGCCGTCCGTCAACGCTGACCGGGACAGGATCATCCAGGTCGTGATTAATTTATTAAACAATGCCGCAAAATTTACAATAGAAGGCGAGGTCGTTGTCTCTGTGACGGTCGTCCCGCCCGGATTGGTCCGGGTTAGTGTCCGGGATACCGGGATGGGTATTCCGCCGCAAGATTTAGACAGGGTCTTTGATCAGTTTCATCAGGTCTACACCGGGGAGGTCAGTCGAGAAAGGCCCATTGGGACGGGGTTAGGATTAACCATTTGCCGGCAGATAATCGAGCACTATAACGGACGTATCTGGGTTGAATCACAGCCCGGCCAGGGGAGCACCTTCAGTTTTACCTTGCCGGGCGACCAATCCGTCAGTGAAAAGCTCAACGACTAGGAATCGGTTGTTTTTTTGAGCCAGACTCAAAAACGAGACTACGAATGGTCAATGACGGCCGGTACCCTGATGACGAAAAGCGCTCCTTTTGACAGGGTATCTTCACAAATTATCGAACCCTTCAATCTATGGGTGATAATATTGTAAATGATATGCATGCCCAAACCGCTCCTGCCGGCATGCCGGTTTGTCGTGAAGAAGGGATCAAAGATTTTATGCAGGATATTTCCGGGAATCCCTTTCCCATCATCCATGTAGCGGATGACTATGTCATCTCCATCCCTGTGGATGTGAATCTTTATGTTCCCTGCATCCGCTCCCTGATTAAAACCATGGGCGATGGAGTTCATAATCAGGTTAGTAAAAATTTGTGAGAAATCACCAGGATAGCTATCCAGCGTCAGTTCGTCGGGACAATCGACCTCTACCTGTATCTTGGTTTGCTTAAGTTCGGGATGTAAACTCAGCAAGATAGCATTGATATACTCCTTGAGCCTAAATGTGCGAATGGCTTCGCTGGACTGATCGACAGCAACCTGCTTGAAGCTGCTGACCAGATTTGCCGCAGTTTGTAAATTTCTCAGAATAATTTGCGATCCCTCAATCGCAGTGTGCAAAAATTCTTCGTACCCCTCTCTGGTCAACTCATCATCTTTATATAGCTTGGCCGCTTCTCTTATTTTAGACTCCAGATGTGATGCCGCGGTTACCCCGACACCCACCGGCGTATTAATTTCATGGGCAATTCCGGCAACCAGTCCTCCCAGTACGGCCATTTTTTCAGAGGCCACCAGTTGTTCCTGGCTTTCCTTAAGATTCACGAGAGCCTGTTCCAATTCGCTGGTTCTTATCTTGACCGTATTTTCAAGAATTTTTTGATGCTCCTTCAGTTGAATTTCCTGCTCATAACTCTTTATCGCCTCTTTAATCGTGAGAAGTAAATCTCTCTTCTCCCAGGGCTTTGAAATATATCTGTATAACTTAGCGTTGTTGATGGCGTTGGTTATGCCTTCCAGATTTGCCTGCCCCGTCAACATTATCTGCTTTGAATCAGGATACTTATTACATATCTTAGCCAGTATTTCATCACCCTTTATTCCAGGCATAAGGTAATCAGTGACGATAAGGGCCAGAAAATCGCCGTCCTCAATCAATTCTGTAATGACCTCCAGGGCCTCGGCGCCACTCTCGGCAAATTCCAGGACGTATTGATCCTCAAGTTTACCATCTAATTCGCTTCTCAAACTTTCCAGGACGATTTTCTCATCGTCCACGCACAAGATTACCTTTTTATTCATGCGGATTTACTCCCAAAGCCAGTTGTCTGTCGCGCTCTATATATCAATATTTGTTAAACCGGATCTAATGGCGTCGATCAAGTCGGTGGCATCCCACGGTTTATTGATTAACTTGTACAGATTGGCTTCGTTCCTTGTCCTTTCAACTGCCTTATGATCAGCCTGGCCGGTTAGCATGAGGGTGAGAACGTGAGGGAATCTCTCATGTGCTTTGATCAAAAATTCATCACCTTTCATTTCAGGCATCAACCAATCGGATATGATAACCAGAGTCCTATATCCCTCTGCGCTCAATTCATCCAAGAGCTCAAGAGCTTCCGTCCCCCCCTCGGCCAATTCTATATGATACATGGCGCTAAACTCATGAATAAGCTGGCTTTCA
>JADFYN010000003.1:0-41748 GCA_015233055.1 Deltaproteobacteria bacterium | reverse complement strand
AAAGAATAACGCATTTAGACATATAAGAACCTCTCACGAACACTTATTTATTTACAACGGCAGGAATGAATATGGAAAAAGCCGTACCTTTTCCTACAGTACTGGCCACCTCTATTCTGCCTTTATGCTTGTCAACGATCTTTTTGACGATATCGAGCCCCAAGCCACTTCCTTCACCCGCTTTCTTGGTGGTGAAGAAGGGCGTAAATATATTGCCGAGAATATCCTCAGGGATTCCCTGGCCGCTATCCCTTATCACAACAACCTGATACTCACCGCTTTTATTAAGCGTTATGGTCAACGTCCCGTTGTAATCCATCGCCTGCAAGGCATTGTGGATCAGGTTTGTCCAGACCTGGTTTAACTCATCCGGGAAACAGTAGATCTCTTCCAACTCTTCATATTCCGTAACCAGTGTTGTGTTGCGCTTGATCTGATTGTGGTAAATGGTCAAGACTGTTTCCAGTCCGTCTTTCAATCCCACCTTGATCATCTCGCCGCTCTTGTCAAAGCGGGCGAAGTTTTTTAGAGCAAAGATGATCTTTGCAGCTTTTTCCACCGCTAAAGCGATATTGGTCGTGTTTGAAATCAGGTCGGAAAGTTTGTACGCCGTATCAAAAACCAACTCGGCGTTTTCACTTTTCAACAAGGGGATAAAGGAGTCAACGCCTTTGAGAATATTTAATTTGATGAATATGTTGGCCAATTTTCTTGTGTTTTCAAAGCCATGACCTTTCAGTTCGGCTTCTAAGGTTCTTCTTATTTCCCTCTCCTCCCGAGTGGTCAGGACCGCCCCATTGTTGGCGGAATGCCCAAGCAAGGCCAGGAATTCCTGCTGCTGATTCTTATCCAAGAGTTGGAAGAGCCGGGGTAACTGGGCCAGCGTCTCTTTCAGACAACTCTCAATATTGCCTACAGACGACTTAATCGCCCCCAGGGGCGTATTCACCTCATGGCCGACACCTGCTACCAACTGACCAAGCGCCGCCATTTTTTCTGACTCAATCAACTGCTGCTGACTGCGCTTGAGATCGGCCAGAGCTTCTTGTAACTCAGCCGTTCTTTCCTCGACCTTCTTTTCCATACTGTTGTAAAAAAAAGCATTTTCAATGGAGATGGCAACTTGTGAGGCCAATACCTTCAGTAATTCCAGTCGTTCCGGCGTAAAAACCCCTTCAATCAGGTCATTTTCGAGATATAGAATCCCCAGGAGCTTTCCGTGGTTAATGATCGGCATGGCCAGAAGGGACTTCGGCTGTTTCGTCTTGATGTAGTCATCACCGCTAAAGGCACCCTCACGCGTCGCATCGCTTAGTACGAGGGTTTCCTCGGTTCTTGTAACATATCGAATTAGGGAGAGAGGAAGCTCCCCCCGTTCTTCCAGAGGAATGGCCTGGAGCGCCTTGACCTCGTTTTCTTGCACATTGCCTTCCGCCTCGACAAACAGGCGTCCATTCTGCTTGAGGACTAAAATTCCCCGACGCGCTCCGGCATTTTCAATCAGGATGTTCATCAGTTTCTCGAGCAATTTCCCGAGAACGATCTGGCCGGATATGGCTTGCGATGCCTTGATCACCGTTGACACATCCAACTGCCCAACAACGGAGGTACTTGAAGTGGACATAGTGGACATTCTGTCGGAGCTGCGTCTTCTGGCCTGTCCGGCCGACAATAACTTGGGGTATTGCGCTTGCATCTGCTTTACTTTGGCCAGGGCACCCCACTCATCGTACAGAAAGGCCGCCTCCTGCATGTAGACTTGGGCGATTCTCTCTTCTTCGATGCTTAACCAGAATTTTGCACAGCATTCATTGCAGAGACTCTCATACAAGAAAGAATGCATTTCTTTCGCGGCTTCTATCGCTCGCGAGTAGATTTCAACTGCTTCCTGGCGTCGTCCTTCAACCCGGGCCTCTTCCGCCGTGAGCAAAAACAACATAACGTTGAAGTTGGTTGGGCCGCAATTGGCCCACTTCTTTATCTTTCGTTTGCCCGAGGCATAAATCTTTTGGTAGTGCTTCTTTTCCGCGTCGTTAAAGTCCTTCATTGCAGCCAGGATGGCCAGGCAGGTGAAGAAGGTATATGCGGTTACGTTGTAAGTGGGATCTGCTATCACCTCCGCGGTGATTTTCGGCCCGGTGGCCACTTCCACCGCGTCCTTATAGTTTTCATAGTAGTAATTGAGGATCAGGCGGGTGGTCGCGTGATAGAACGTGCCGCAGGTGGATGTGACGTTGGAATCGAAATAAGCAACCGCTTGCTCCTCGTTATGGTCCTGGTAATCCAGTGAGTCTGTGTTTTCAATCTCACCCAATAGATTCATGAACAGAGCCCGGTGGAGCGAGTGGACATGGAACAGCTCTATTTGTTTGACCTTTTTGGCAAACTTTACCTCTCTTTCGGCCATCTTGACCACATCGGCAATCGATTTGGACAGCGCCACTTCCTGCCAGAAACCAAACAGGTAAATATATGAAGCCCAGAAGTTTTCGCCTGTATTGACGAGTTTTTGCAAGCCCTGCTTCCTGGGCTCCAGGGTGTCGGAAATCGGCTGTTTCCAGAACATGGCAAAGCTTGTCACCATGAAATAGGTTCGGGCCTCCATGGGTGGATTGTCAACCTGCTTAAGATATTCCATGGCCAGCTTGCCGTACTTATATGCCTGAGAGGGGAAGCCGAGTTTAGACCAGAGCAGTCCGTATCCGGAAAATATGAAAGAGGAGATAGAGCTGTTACCGTGGATCAGGGTTAGCTTGAACATCCTCAGGATGACAAAAGGCAACAACAGCAGGCCCTGAAGATAGGTAGGCGCAACCAACTCCTTGAGCAGGCTCAGGACACTCAGCACATCGGCATTCTGTGTTCTCGGCATCGCCACCAGGTGATCAACATTCTTGCCGAGTTCCCTCAGTTTTGTTGATGCCAGCTCGATGAGGAGCTGCGCCTGGTTGCATTTTCTTGGAATCATCTCGTGGTAGAGTCTCAAGGAATCAATGGCGATATCTATCGATTTATCCATTTGCCCGGCGCCGCCGTAATAGAGAATCAAAATATTATTGATCTCTACCTGTTCTTCCTTGGAAGAGCAGCGTTTCAGCAATTTATCCGCACTGGCTATCCCGTCTTCGGCTTTTGCGGTTAAGAACTGACATTCGGTAATTCCTTTGTAAATCCCGAACATCAGTGAATGATGGTCTTGCCAGGCATCGTCGTTGAGTAACTCTGCTCCCATGGTGAAATATTCCAAAGCGGGGGCATAGGCGGTCGACTCTTGGGCTCTTCGTCCCGCGTCAAGGGTCAACGCCGCCAGGGTACGTTTCTCTTCTTCATTTTCTACCAGGGAAAGACTCTTGCTGTAGTGCTCCACAATGGAAAAGCATCTGGTCCCCAAATCCTGTTCATGTATCGACTTATGCAATAGTCGCGCAATCTTGAGATGCGTGGCCTTTTTTTGGCCCTCTTCAATGAGTGAATAGGCCGCCTGCTGCACCCTGTCGTGAAGAAACTTATCTACGGCCTCCTGGACTCTGTCATTTTCATCGGATCCTTCATCCATAATTTTTAACTGCTGGTGACCGTTTCCCTGCGGAAGAAGCAATCCCTCTTCGACGGCCGGCCACAAATCCCTCGCAACGTCGGCCACCGGTTGTTCGGCGATGATGGCCAATGTTTTGAGATCGAAGCTGTTGCCGATACACGCGCCCAGTCGGAGTAAGTTCTGAGTGACATCCGGCAGAGCTCTCAGCTTCGTGACCATTAATTCAACGACATTGTCGGTTATCTCCCCGGATTTGATCTGAGCGACATCCCATATCCAGCGATGTTGCCGGGGATCAAAAGTCAACAGGTTTTCATGATGAAGGTTTCTCAGAAATTGGATGACGAAGAATGGATTGCCCCCGGTCTTATCCATGACCAGTCGGGATAAGGGGTTGACGGCGGCGATATCCGCGTGGACAGTGTCTGAAATCAACTCGCCCAAATGATGTAAATCCAAAGGCTTCAAGGTCAGCTTGTTGATCCTGATCCCGGCCTTATCGATCTCATCCAGAGCAATAATGAAAGGATGCGTGTGATCGACTTCGTTGTCCCGATAAGCTCCCATCAACAATAGATATTCATTTCCTTCGGACAACATAAGTGTCTTGATCGAATTCAATGTGGCGATGTCGGCCCACTGGAGATCATCCAGGAAAATAACCAGCGGGTTGTCTTTGCAGGTGAAAACACGCAAAAATTGCAGGAAAACCATATTGAACCGGTTCTGGTTCTCTTCCGTTCCAAGATTGGGAACCTTTAACTGGGGGCCTATGATTTTTTCCACCGCCGGAATCACATCAATGATAACCTGGCCATTGGGTCCCAGGGCCGCGAGCAGCTTATCTTTCCATGAAGCAAGCTCTTCCGGGCGACTCATCAGCAACTGTTTCAGTAATCCTTGAAAAGCGCCGCTGATGGCTGAATATGGGATATGGCGCTGGAACTGGTCAAATTTACCGGAGATGAAAAATCCATATTTTTCCACCAGGGGTTTGTGGATTTCATTGACCAGGGCGGACTTGCCAATCCCGGAATAACCCGCGACCATCAACATTTCGGACCCACCGGCCGCGATACGGTAAAAACAATCTTCCAGGACGCCTGTTTCGGCCGTACGTCCGTACGCCTTTTGCGGAATATGAAATTTTTCGGAGATGTCGCATATGCCCAAGGCGAAATTTTCTACTTCTCCGGCCTGAGTGATCTGCTTCCGGCATTTTTCCAAATCCCAGATCAGTCCGGATAGTCCGTGATAGCGGTCCTCTGCCTTTTTAGACATCAATTTGAGGATGATATTTTCAATAACTGGTGGAATGTCCGGGCGTTGGACTCTGATTGAAGGAGGGGTTTTGGCGATATGGCAATGTACCCAACCTATGGCGTCGTCAGCCTGGAAGGGGTGTGCCCCCGTTAATATTTCGTAGAAGGTGATGCCCAGCGAATAGTAATCGGTTCGATAATCAATTCCCCGATTCATTCTACCTGTCTGCTCCGGAGACATATAGGGGAGGGTGCCTTCCAGAAGACCGGGACTAACCGCTTCCTGCTTCTGCCTTTGGAGAAAAGAGGCCAGACCGAAGTCTATGGCTCTGAATTCAGCGGTATTATTATTTAGAAGAAAATTATATGGATTCACATCCTTGTGGATAATCCCGCAATCATGAATATTTCCTATGATCCTGGCCATCTTGGCGGCAAAATCCAGGAAAGTCACCAGATCGATTTGGGCCGATTTAATGGCTTCCGCTAAGGGCTTGCCGTCGAACGCTTCGAGGATCAAGGCTAAACCGTTATGATGCTTTTCCAGGGAATACACCTTGGAAACGCCGGAGATATCGAGCCGCTTGAGAACCTCATATTCATGTTTTAATCTTGCCAGCTCGAACTGGGTGGGATATTGGGCGCTTGATAGTTTAATGACCACGGGAATATTATCAGACATCCGTATTCCCTGGTAAATTAGCGTCCGGTAGTTCTCAAAAATTTTTTCGTTGACTTGAAACCCAGTGATGGTTAGCGACATGTCTTCACTTTCTACTTACAGATGACTTTGTTTCTGCCGGTTCTTTTGGCCTCATATAAGGAATCGTCAACTCTCTTGTTCAAGCTTTCAAAATCGTCATCATGCAACAACTGGGTGACACCAAAGCTACAAGTCATTTTCCCTACTTTATCGAAGTGATAGTCCTCAATCTCTTGCCTTAGCTTTTCTGATGCAACGCGCGTGGCCTCAAGCGTGGTTTCCGGAAACAAAATCATAAATTCCTCACCGCCCCATCTGGCCAGGACATCGCACGCCCTGATCTGCCCCGAAATCAGCGCCACGATCTCCCGCAGGGCGGAATCACCTGCCGCATGTCCGTGCCGGTCATTGATCTGCTTAAAATAGTCAATATCAAGCATGGCTAATGAGACGGAGTGGTTATATCTTTTACATCGCTGGATTTCGGCTTCCAGGATAGTATCAAACTTCATTCTATTATGTGCGCCGGTCAGCGCATCTCTGGTCGCATGGCGCTCAAGTTCCTTGTTTAGCCTCTCTAATTCACTGTTTTTCTGCTGTAATTCAGCCGTGCGCGCCTGCACCTCCTGCTCGAGAATGATCCGAAACGATTCTATGGTGACAATTTCGGCATATGACCGTAGAGCCATGGTCATAGCCGTCCTGAACTTCCTGCTCGTCAGTTCGGTTTTTTCTTTGTAATCATTGATGTCGTATTTGTATATCACTTCTTCTTCGGGCGCCATGCCCGGTTGACCGGTGCGCAGGATTATTCGGATCAAATTGTTATGAAGATCTTCACGAATAAATTCGGCCACGTCCAAACCGGAGTCATCTTTCTCCATGACGATGTCGAGCAATATCAGGGACGCGCCGGGATTATCCCGGAGCAATTGCTTGGCTCCTTCTCCTGAATAGGCACTCAGAAATTCGAGTTTCTTGCCTTTATACTGGTAATCTTTCAGAGCGAAGCGGGTAACCGCGTGCACCTCTTGTTCATCGTCGGCAATAATGATCTTGATTCTGTCTTCCGATACTTTTTCTTGGGGTTCACCCAATGTATCAGTCTGTTTGAAAGTCAGCTTACTCATTTGAAGCTCCTCAAAAATCTTTTTGCCACCAATCCAAGTCAGAGCACAAAGATAGCCCGAAATATAGGTATGGGACCAATAGTGAAAGATGGTCAATAAATTAGTTCTTATATTCGATAGCTATCACCTCTACGATTTTTGGCGCTCAATATTTCGTTCTGTTATTCCTATCTTTTATTAATAAAAATGTATCTTCCGCTGTGGGCGGGACTCGCTTCGAGATGCCCTGTCTAACAGATATTATAGAAAAAAATCGTCTTCTCATCATGATAGATGTATTGGTGGGAGCGTTACTTAATAATTAACTAATACAACCTATCATATTTTAGCCCGAAGTTTTGGCCCGGGCATAGGTTGTCTGATTTTAGAGCAAATTTAGGGCCAGGTGGTGTCTGAAAAAAGCTACTTAAATTTCAGCACCTAAATCACTAGGGGGAGGTCGAAGAATCAATTTATATCATATTTGCACAGACATCATGTGCAGATTTGATAAACGCGGGATGAATTACTCCCCGCCATTTGCCCTGGTAACCCGACTCCAGCGGTCATTGTCCTTGCAAAAGTCTTTTAACGTCATTTCGACCAAAATGGGGGACCAGATTTTCAAGGCGTTCCGGGCATCGGCTTCGGCGGGGTGATGTTCTTCGTTAATTTTTCAACATACTAATATGGTTAACATATTTGTCACTAACGAGGTCCGGACAGACTCATAAAGGGCATATTATATCAGGCAGGTGCAAGCCAGACAGGTTTTTGTGGTAGTTGTGTAGGCAATGCCATAAAGTTATAAGGGTTGCAAGGTCTATAATGCGCAACGCCAATTCAACTAAAGTCAAATCCGTTGTTCATGTCCGAATCTGACTTTTTTTTGTGAAAGAAACCAATAACTTTGTGCATTTCATCAACTAAAGCATCCTCAGCGAAGTATTTAGCCTCTTCGACTACCAGCAAATAGTCCTCTTTCGGCAGAATATGCACCAACTCCATCGGCTTGAATTCCGTCAGCATGGCTTTCAGCATAACGTGAACTTCATCTCGGGTGATAGTCAGGGTGAAGACTTTCTCGCACAGTATCTTGGGGATCTTGTTGAATAGGTTAATAAACCTGTCCAGTTCAGGGGCCGTGGCATTAGACAGAAAATGGGTGACAATGGTGTCCAGAAGTATTTCATATTCTTCATGCGTCTTATAATGGGGCGCTGAGAGCAGGCTTTTCTTGTCAAGTTTGTTGTCCACCAGCAGCTTGCTTATCTGGCTGGAGAAATCTCGGTAGTTCCTTAGAATGAAGGTCATCCCCCAGCCACAGGGCGTAGTCCAGCAAGCGGCGTCGCCGATAAAAACAACATTATCTTCAGCGAGCTGTTGCGACAATGCGCCGGAAGGATACCACCCGTATTTCAACTCCTTGATTTGCAACTCATGGAAATTGGAAGTGGCGGGTTCGTCACGGATGACGGTCATGTACTCTTTTTCCATCACCTCGCGAGCGATGCGTTCTTTGCACAGAAAGAAGACAAACGAAAACGAAGTGTTTTCATTTAATATTTCGTATTCAAAAACAGGCCTTCCTCGGGCCATCGAGGCGGAAGGATCCACATTGGTATCCTTGAATGTCTGCCACATCATATAGTCGCCGACTTCCATGCCGTTCAAGCCGTTGGGATGTCACCGATGCTGCCGAAAACGGACCACCAATAGTCGTGGACGCGATTAATTTTGTATTTTTGGATGATCGGTGAATCGTAGCCGGAGGCGTCGATCAATAGTCTGGATCGGAAACGGCCTGTGGCCGTCTCTACGGTGACAATTCCGTCTTTGACGGTGCTATCGACATAAGCGCATTGGTTGATAACTTCGGAGCCGTTGTTTTGCAAGACCTCCAGCCAATGGGGGAGCAGGGTCTTCTCATTGATGTAGGGATAGCGGTCAAATAATTCAGCTCTCCAGGAAACATTAGCGCCGCCGAACGTTTCAGTCATGAACCTGGTAACGCCGGTGTATGAATAGGGCATCACTTTTTCATCCACCACATCAAGCGGTACAAACCAGCTTTTAGTCGTCCTGCCTATCACATCCTTGTCTATAAGCAATACCTTATGGTGGTATGAAAGCTCCGAACCGACGGCCAGCCCGGCAGGACCGCCGCCAACAATAATCACATCATAAAGTTCTATTTCGCCCATATTAATTCCTCTCCATACTTTCTATTCAGTGGCAAGTGATCATCCATGCACGGGACAAGAAGCAACAAGAAAGGCTTTCAATCAATCTTTATTGTGCCTGAGTTCGATGAGTTTTATTAATTGGAAGAAAGAAATGTATCCGCAGATGAACGCAGATGAGGGAAACCCACAGGCATATGCGATCATTCGTCTTTTTGTGTCTGAGCGAAGCGCGCAATCTGTGGATTAAATCATGCCCTGTCAACCGTCGCTTTCCAATAGATTAGCGAACTCATCGAACTCAGGTTATATCGGTGCTTTCTTTTATTTTTTCCCAGTCGTAGGCCGTTTACTGATTAACTTTCCATTCTTGAGGCCGTAGTGACGGCCGTGGAAAAGAGGATGCGCTGATATGAAAACCGGTCTGGTTTTATCCATATGACCGGCTCAGATGAAATCGGCGGTTAACAAATCTTTAGTGGGGGTACTGATGGCCATAGACACGGTAATGAGCAAGGAAGCGTTTTCTACATCTTTATTTCCGGCCAGCTTCATCATCTTCTGGGTCATCAGGTGAAGCCGTTGATAGGCTCCGTCCATGTTGAAATAGGGATAAGTCTGGCCCTCCATGAACCCATTTCTAAAACAAGCATGCAATTTACCACGGATCTTTACCGGAATACCGTAGGACCGACAGGTGATGGGCCGGTTCTCGTAGATAATACATTCCTGGTTGTCGTTCAGCAACGGGCAATCTAATCGTTCGTTGGCCAGGTCCAGGGAGTATTTATCGGGATCATCCGGATCAATTGTAATCTTTTTCTTTATCCGGGCGGTCTCTTCATCAGCCCGTTTCGCCCGGATCAAGGCCTGCCGTTGTTCTTCCGGAGGCAATTGGCTGAAATGTTCGGCTATGTTTACGGCCTCAACGAGAAACACACCAAATACAGCCCGGCAGCAGTCGGAGCAATGGGCCCGGCATGTCACGAACTCTGGATAGTCTCCACAAACCTTGGCAAAAGCCGAGTCGGCCTGGGCGGTCAACTGGCGATATTCATCCCAAATTTGATTGATTTCATTTTCCACGATGCGGCTCTAGTTCCTCTTTAAATTGGGGGTGGACGTCGAAGCCGAGCTTGATGGCCCGGTCGCAATGTTCAATGGCTTTTTCATAATCACCGTTGTAATAGTAGGCCGCAGCCAGGTTGTTGTGACCCAGTCCGAATTCAGGGGCCAGCTCAACCAAATTCAGGCCCGTTTGAATCGCCTTGGCCAGGTCTCCCTTCTGCATGTAGGCATTGGCCAGGTTATTCCAGGCTTGAACAATCCGATCATTGAGAGTCAAGGCCTTTTTCAAGGCGCCGATGGCTTCATCAGTTCTGGCCAGTTCCAAATAGGCAAAACCGAGGTTGGCATAACCTCGAGCGTAGCGGGGTTCAATTTCCACGGCCCGCAGATTGGCCTGGACCACCTTTTCCAGCTCGCCGAGTTTGAAAAAGATAAACCCCAAGTTAACGTAAGCTTCAAACATCCGCTGGCTGTTGTCTATGGCGTTATTAAAGGCATCAATAGCCTCGTCAAACTTGCCTTCCTGCATTAAGGTGACGCCGATGTTATAGTAGGCATTGGCACATTGGGGCTCTTCTCTAAGCAGTTGCTTCTGTTCGGCAATAAAATCCTCAGCGTCTTGTGGTTCCTTCATGGGTCCCTCACGAGGTGGTCAGTTGATCAGACCTCTCCTTTTGAAAGAGAGGGTGTTGTCATCCAGTTATTTATTTTTTTACGAATTCTCGCTGCCATAGAGGAGGGCTGCATGGATATCCTCTATGGTCAACTTGGAATAACCATCAAGGATATCCTCAATACTTGACCCCTCCCCCAGCTTACGGAGGATGAGTGATACTGGAATTCGGGTTCCTTTAATCACCGGCTTTCCCAGTATGATGTCTTGGCGGGACTCAATTCGTTCCTGAAATCGTCCCATTTTTTTCATCTCCATTACATAATGAGAAAAAAATGCGTCGGCAAGGCTTGATATTGAAAAAAGAAGCCGCCGGCATAACCGGCGACTCCTTTTGGGTCTAACTTACGGGGGGGACTGCCTCAGACATCGATCATTCGTCGTTGGTGATACCCCGGCCTTTTAATCCGTACATCGTGGTGCTGCCGGTGGAGAAGAAGATCAGCACGCCTTCATTGACCAACTCGGTTGACGCCTTTTTGATGTCCCTTTGTTTGGCATCGGGAACGGTCTTCTGCACCTCGTGAACCATGTCATTAAAATAGAACTTGCTTTTTTTGTAGCTTTCGGCAAATTCCAAGATGATCTTTTTTAGATCAGCGGTTGTGGCCATGCGACTGCTCCTTTACAGATCCGCGGAAACTATTCGATTCCGCCCGCCTGCCGTGATGCTTCCCAGGCTGGTTCAGTAAACTTAAATTGAGTCGATGTTCTAAAGGTGTCATATGAGAGCCGGTAGTCATCGATACATTTTTCAGAGAACTCAATCCCGGTTTTCTCAAAGAATTTTTCCCAACCGATTCTCTCGGCCCAGTCGCCAAGGCGTTCATACATATTGGCGTCTTTGGCGTAGACTTCGATGATCTTGGCCACAGCCTGGCAGGTCTGCTCAAATCTGGGGAATTCATTGGGCAGGAAGGGAATGACCACCTTGGAGAACTTGGGTTCACTAATTCTGTTGGATATCTTGCCGCCAACCAGAATGGTCACGCCGTCACCTTCGGCATCAGCCAAGGGCAGACATTGACACATGGTGTAGCAGTTACCGCAGAACATACACTTTTCATTCTTGATCTTGACCGTTTTCTTGCCCGATTCGGTCTTTGCCGGAGAGACGGCGCCGGTGGGGCAAGCGGAAATGGCCAGGGGGATTTCGCACAGGTTCTGCAGGACCTCGTGGTCGATAACCGGTGGCTTCCTGTGATAACCCAGCAGGGCGATGTCGGAGCAGTGGACCGCGCCGCACATATTCAAGCAGCAGGCCATGGACACCCGGACCTTAGCCGGCAGGGTCATGGTTTTGAAGTAGTCAAACAGGTAATCCATCACGGCCTTGACCATACCGGAGGCATCGGTCGCCGGGGTGTGGCAGTGGATGAAGCCTTGGGTATGGACGATATTGGTTACGCCGAAGCCGGTGCCGCCTACCGGGAACTTAAAGGAACCGCCGGGATGTTTGCGGCTTTCCAGGTCGGTTACCAGCGCGTCGACTTTAGCGGCGTCATCAACCATGAATTCAATGTTGTTCCGGGTGGTGAAGCGCACTTTGCCGTCGCAATGTTTGTCGGCGATATCACAGATTTCCCGAACGTGTTCCACGCTCATGAACCGGGAGCCGCCAACGCGGACGGTGAAGCATTTTTCGCCGGATTCGGAGACATGGACATGGACGCCGGGCTTAATGATTTCGTGATACAGCCACTTGCCATAGTTTCTTTTGATTACTTCTGGAAAGTACTGATAAAAGTGACGCGGCCCGATATCCGTAATGCGGTTTTCCATTGGCTTGTCTGGATTGTAAAGGCCAAGCTTCTCTAACGACATTGACATTGGTAGACCTCCTATCTCTTATGTCTGGACCTGTATTCTTCAATCGTTCTAGACCATCCGCCGGGTACTTCTTCTTCTTTCCAGAAGATGTACGGGTTGGACCGCGGTTCTTTAACTATTTGTGGGATCGCCCTGATACCAATGGCTTCGATGAAAGTGGGGATGCCGATCCGTTGGATCATTTCGCCTAAGCGTTCTCTGTTCTTCCCTTCTTCCATCCAGTATTCCCAAACCTTCTCCACCAGTTCCTTGACGTTGTCGTAGGGTGATTCGATTTTCATGAAGGGCACTGTCAAGGTGGCCATCTGGGCGCCTTCCAAAATCGGAGCTTTGGCGCCGAAGAGGACGCTCAGACCGGTGTCGACACCAGGCCGGAGGGCCCGGGGCATGGCGTGAATGCAGTGCATACAGCGGTTGCATTCTTTGTCGTTGATGGACAGGGTCTTGCCGTCGAAGAACATGCACTCGGTGGGGCAGAGATTGATGATTTCTTTTTGGATGTCGAACTTGCCCCAGTCACGACCGGTCAAGGCGCCGCCGTTCCGGGGAATTTCATTGTTCACATAAGCCAGGACGGCCTTCTGGTCGATGCGGATGTTGTCTCTCCAGGTCCCGATGTATGACATGTCGGACCGGGCGATGGAGGCCACACAACCGGTGGGGCAGCCGTCAAACTTAAATTTGAATTTGTAAGGGAAAGCCGGACGGTGAAGTTCGTCCTGGTAATTCATGGTCAACTGGTAGCACAGATCCTGCGTGTCGTAGCAAGCCCATTCACAGCGAGCCCGGCCGATACAGCAAGAGGGGGAACGCAAGTTGGAGCCTGATCCGCCCAAGTCTTGTTCCATGCTGTGGGTCAGCTCATAGAAAATCGGTTCTAATTGGTCGGTAGTCGTCCCCAAGAGAACCAAGTCGCCGGTGGAGCCGTGCAGGTTCATCAAGCCGCTGCCCCGGAATTCCCACAAGTCGCAGATAGTCCGCAGGAAATCGGTGTCATAAAACTTGCTGCCGGGTTGATTGACGCGGACGGTATGAAAATGGGCGATACCCGGAAATTCTTGCTGCAGATCGGAGTAACGGCCGATAACGCCGCCGCCGTAACCGAACACGCCCACGATACCGCCGTGTTTCCAGTGACCTTCACCCTCTTTGTAAGAAAGTTCAAGCTGACCCAGAAAGTCGTCGATAACGTCCGGGGAAAGCATCAACTTTTCTTTGGGGAGCTTATGACGATGGAGAGCCGCCCGCTTGGCGTCGGAAATAAAGCTCGGCCAGGGACCCTTTTCGTAATCATCGCAAATGGGGGTGGCGTGCTTAACTTTAAAGCTCTTCAGCTCCTCTTCCGTGTAATTGTGGAGTTCCGCATCTGAGTAGATCCTCAACTCCTGGTAGTTTAGTTTTTTTTGTTCAACTGGTCCTACTGGCATTCCTTCCTCCTTAATGTGTCTTACACTGACGTGTTATGGATGGTGAAACCGGTGACCAATAACCTTCAAGGCCCGTATTTTTCACTCAATAACCTCATCCAAGGCCAATATACCATTCCTAACTTAATATCTTGCAAAATACTTCAGAATGAACCGTTTTGACCGAACCTATCTGGATTCCTCCCGGCCTTCGGGCATCTCCCGAATATCCGTCCAAAACGGCTAAAATTCAAAATTTATTAAGGTAAATCAAATATATGGGACCTGCCCACGTAAATAGATGACAATATAGGACACCCCCAGGGCTTTGTCAATTAAAAAAGGCAACGTGAAACAAATTTTAATAGACCGAGACGAAAGCGGACTTAATGTTGACCAAGGCGTCTTCCCCTCTCTCTTGAACTGGTTAACCGATTTAAGCCGCGGTGAACCGGAGGATAAAAAAAATTGGTGAAACCGAGATGGCCTTGTGGTAAAGTAAAACCCAAAAGGACGATTCAGGCGGTTATCACCACGTCACGTCTAAACGAAAGGATTAGAGCAAGTCTCTAAGGCAGGTTAACGGCCCAAGGCAGGACCGAAAATACGACTCCAGGGATGGTAGAAGAATGTTCGGAGGAGTCGTTAAATGTCTATAACCGCATTAACTAACAGCCAAAATGTATATGCTTCGCTAATCGGCAGTCAGTCCAAGCCCGATCTCCGGCTACTCGATCGCGTGGTCCCCCCGCTCAGCCTCACCGAGCAATATCTGATGGCCTCACCCCTCGGGGTGCTCCAGTTGTCCCACCGGCCGTCACGGGCGTTTGAGGAACTGGACCATATATTGGATCCGGATCACACAAACATCGTCATTCGACGGACGGATTATGCTGTAAAGCTCAGAGACTATGCCACGGCGTATATCGCCTGCAGTGCTGAAATGGCCCGGCAGACCCGCAACCAAAAGGGGCAGATGGTGGATGTTGTCGCCTAACCGGCCGCCGGGAGTTGCCCGTCACTCGGTGCTGGTTTCTGGTTGTCTTCAATGAGTAACCCTAATGAGTAAACAAAAAACTGGTGCTCGCCGCGGCGTCGATTAAAGCCGGGTAGGGCATATTCGCCTGGTTAGTGGATTGACGCGGCCCAAAAGAACTCCAAATTAATGTTCGGTGCGGGTACGTTGAGGGAGGAAGGGATGACAGGACAATATTATGGATAGCCAACTTTTGACGGTGCTGGCCGGGCCCCGGATTATCAATAGAATTAGGGAAGAAGGATTGACCCCTGGAGCCATTAAGGCCGTGGTTGGGCCGGCTACCGGACCGAGATGGATGGCTTTCGCCGGCCTCGACGTGGCTCTGCTGGAATCCGGGTTGCTTCGGGGTGACGGCCCGGTGCTACTGGCCGGGGGCTCCGCCGGTTCATGGCGGATGACGGCCTGGTGCCGATCTGATCCGATTAAGGCTCTGGCCGCATTCCGGGCCGCCTATGTGGACATGATGTTTAAAAGCACTGATACTCCGGAAGACCGCACCAATGAACTGGTCCAGGCCATTGACCGGTTTATGCCTCCAGAAGCCGAGACTGAGGTGCTGTCCCATCCGATATTTCGCCTGGTCGTCACCACGGCCAGGGTCAAGTCGCTGCTGGCCTCCGAATCTTCCACAATCCGCCGGCTGGGCTATGGCCTGGCCGGAGCCGTTAACCTGCTGTGGCGGGGCAGGACGGAGAGTTTAATCGAGCGGGTTACTTTCTGTGCCCCCGGGGCCGTCACGAATGGCGCCGAGGGGTTGGGGCGGCGGGTGACTCTCAATCCGGAAAATCTCCGTCAAGCCCTGTTGGCGTCCGGGGCGGTACCATTGGCCGTGCCCGGGGTGACGTCTATTCCTGGGGCTCCTCCGGGTAGTTACCAGGACGCCGGCCTGGCCGAGTACTATCTTAATGCCCGGTATATCACTGATCCCAATGGAATTACCTTAATTTTAAACCATGGCCCGCGCCTGGTCCCCGTCTGGCTGGATAAACGGTTGCCTGGCCGGCGGCCGATGGCCGAGTACCTGGAAAACGTTTTGTTAGTCTGCCCTGGGCCTGCCTTTATGGCGGCTGTCCCGCGGGGTCGGGCCCCGGACCGGACTGACTATCGGGAATTCTATCATCGTCCCCAAGAGCGGGCCAGGCTGTGGAATGAAATTATAGACAAATCGATGGAGTTTGGTAGCTTATGGCATGATCTGATCACCACCGGCCGCATCCGGGAAGTGGTCAAGCCCTTGATCTGAGGCGGCCAGGCTGGAGCCGCCAAAGCCGAAATCTAATTCAATCAGCAAAGAAAGGGGAAATGCTGTGGGAAAGGAAGTAAAGGTTTGGTACGATCAGGAAGCAGACTACCTGGAAGTCCTTTTTGAAAGAAAAGAAGGCTACTTTAAAGAAACTGAGAATGATGCGGTCATGGAGAAGGTAGATGAGGACGGAAATATTCTTGGCTTTTCCATATTGAAAGTGAGCGCCTTGGAACGAGGAAAACCACTCTCGGTAACTCTTAAAAGCCTGGCCGCCTGATTGTCGGTCAAAGTATAATTAAGCAGCAACAGGCTCCTTCAAGAATTCCAATGATGCTCTTCAAAGTATAAACAGCTCCAAGATAGGCTCCCAGGTTATTCCAGACTGGTTAGAAGCCTCAGTATTTCGTCATATTTTTTAAGCGTGTTCAGCCATTCCCGGGGCAAGCCGGCCAGGCCCAGGTGCGCGCCTAAGACCATCCCGACCAACATGCCCCGTCCGGCTGAGTCCCCTCCCGCCATGACGCAGTCGATGAGGCCGGAGGAGAAGTCCTGCTCATGCCTGGCCAGCAACTGGACAACCCCCGGAAAAGCCGATTCCGCCGCGCAACTTTGACCGAACCGGGCGATGGCCGTCAGACTATCCTCCTGTTTCGAGTCCAATCCGGCTTGAACCAATCTGGAGATCGTTGACTTGGGGAAGTGTTCCTGAGCGACCAGGTCCATGCTCTCCACCGGCGAACCACCCTGGAGCACCCGGTGGGTGACTCGGGCGAAATACTCGGCGGAATCAATAACAAATGGATCGTTGTGAGTCATGGTTGTTTGAGATCGCCCAGCCTGGACCAGGGCATCGAGGTCATTGCGGTACCGGTAGATCAGCGGGGCGATACGGGAGGCGCCGGCCAAGTCATGGGATGGAGATCCTGAACCCGTCGGGTTGGCTCCCCCAGCGAAATTGTCCAGGGTCTGGCGGGTGGCCCGGTCGATGTACCCTCGGTAATTATCAAATGATTTTTTCCAGTTAACGGAGAAGTCGGCCGGATCGAACCCCTTGGCCGCGGCCAAAGATTGGAGCAAGACCAGTGTCTGGTCACCGTAATGGGTGAATTCTCCCGCATCTTTAGTCGGATGGTAGGAATCCGGAGTTGGTTTCCGCAAAGAGTCAACCCGGCCAAATCTCTCGGCTAATTGCTTTTGATCGTAAATCCAGTGGGCCCCCAGGGCGAGCGAATCTCCCAGGAAAGAGCCCAAAATCATGGCTTCGGCTTTTTCTTTCATGATGGCTCCGGTCGGTATTCGGCATTAGGATGGGGAGGGAGGGAATGGATGTAATCAACAATCTTGCTCTGGAGTATAACAGATAAAGGACGATAACTCAACCCCTGAAATATGTGGTTAAGGGCGACTGCACGAAAATTTTGACCGGAGTAGCTTGCTGGAATTCTTTGCACCGGATCATCCCAAACTAGGGCTTTTTTTCGGGTGGGCTTTTTTTGTCCGGCTGATCAAGGGACAGAAGGCGGAAAGGAGTGGTGACCAGGCGTTTGAGCATGTTGAGGAAGCCGCCGCCCATGGGGCTGATGCTCACCGGTTCTACCTTTGTTTGTCCGGGCCGGCCGGTAACCTTAAAATAGAAGGCTACCAGGTTTTTGTTCTCTCCAGTCAGAATATAGCCGGCAATGGGGATGTGAGAAACCACTTTGTCCATCATGCGCAATGGCAGAACCCCTACCGAGAGATCAAGCTCTTGATCTTTTAACCGGATGTTTCCTTCGGCCAGACAGCGGATGTCCGGACTATCCAAAAAGAAATCTTCACTTCGAGCAATTCCGTCCTTTATCAACAGGTTACATTTCATTTGGGTGAAACGCAAGCCTTCCTTGGCCGGGTCGGGGAAGTCCCGTGGTAGGGCCTGCGACTCGTTCAAGTAATTAAGTATAAGAATTAACGTCTTGAAACTCTTCATGGAGACCGTGTCGGCCTCAACCGCCAGGGTTCCGGCCAGGGCGTTCACAAATGGTACGGAATCATAACTTTGGCCGGCCAGGTGGCCGTTAAGCGATATTTTGCCCGAAAGGGTTTTATCCGGAAAACCCAAAGCCGAGACAATTTCCTCGATTTTATCTTCCGCGGCCTTCACATCCACCTCCGCCTGGAAACCGCGGCGTGGCGGCAGCAAGATTTTCATTTCACCGGCCAACCTGGTCCGGCTGACCTCCAGAGAAAATGGGGCCCAGACCACCTGTCCTTCCTTTAAACCCAAACGGCCCGACACGTCTTTGTATCCAGCCTGGCCATAGAGGACCCGGTGGAATTTGATCTGGCTGGAGATGTTTGTGTCATTGAGAAAATTCCAAAACCGAGACAACTCTGCGGGGCTGGTTCCAGATGCAATGAAATCATCCTTGCGGAGTGTCTCCCCTGTGATCTCCAACTGTCCCCGTGGTTTATTCAGCCGATCCAGGGTCCCGGATATGGCCAGGTCACTCTGCCCCACCTGACCCCTCCAGTTTTTCAGATGCACCCCTTGGTCATCCAGGCTGACTTTTCCTGATAACTTTATGGCCTCAGGAGTGTAGACGGCCGGTAAGGAAATTTGGTCCAGAGTGAAGTTTCCCCGGCCGGATTTGACTGTCAGGTTTGATCTCGGGCCGGTGAGGGAAATGTGCCCCGCAATTCGGCCGGTGGCAGGCAGGTGTTGGGTCCCGGCAGACAGGTTCAGGTCGGCCAGGTCCAAACCGGAGCTGGTCAAGGACACGTCTACCTGACCGTCCGAGCCGCAGTCGATTTTGCCTTTCGCCGATCCTAAAGATTTCTTAGCGGTCAACTCCGCCCGTTCAACCTCAAGCAGACCGGACTGGCCATCCCAGGTGCCTTCCAAAAGCAACGCGTCTGTCTCGCTGGGAAGCGCCAGGCTCCAACCCGGACCCGTCAACGTCAGTCCCTTCAAAGACGTATGTCCCTTAAACCCAAACCCGGACAAGGGCCCATGGTGGACATAGCTCACCTCCTGGTCACCGGAGGCCAGCAGCCAGTCAGGCGCCACGGCCGGCCAGGCTTTCAATAACTCACCCAACCTGGCCCGACCCTGCACAGTCACCTGGTAGTCCCGGTTTGGTGAAAAGAAATTTTGAATCCGGCCATTGACGCTTAGTTGGGAATCACCCAGCCGGCCCGATATCTGATCGAAAACCATATCCTTATTTTCGGGGCTGACCAGGCCGGTCAAATCCCGCACCGGCAAAGGAAAGTCATCTCTGGTAAAGGATACTTGATTTAGCCGAAACCGGCCGGCCGCGATGGGCGCCGTGGGTGTCTGTTTAAAGGTTAACCGGCCGGCAATGGCCCCGGACAGAGACTGGAACCCGTCCATCCAGGTTTGCAGTCCTTTAGGAACCATGGAGGCGGTGGCCAGGGTCTTGATGTCTTTGAGTTCAAAGTCACATCTGGTAGAGAATCCGGGCCGGCAGTTGAAAAAAACATTCTCCAGTGACAGTTCGAAATCTCGAACCCGGTTCTTGCCCTGGACAGCACTCACCCGTTTGAACACCATGTGTCCATAGGCCAACCCGGCCTGCCCGGATAGGCGGGTGAAAGGAGGGATTCCTTCCCCAGGATGCGCTTCTATACCATCAAAAAGCACATTTATCCGTAACCCCCGGCCCCAGGCTTGCCCGTCACCGGCTGATTTCCGGGGTACATCAAAGTCAGCCTGATTAATGGATACCCGGCCGCTGTTCAACCGAAACAGGATATCCCGGGAAATCCATTCCTTGAATAATCCGGTGGGGGTAAGACGCAATGCCTCGTCGTAGGGCATGGGGTTAAGTCGAAAGTGGCCGATTACGCGGGCCCGTGGATCGGTCACCGCGCCGACCAGCAGATCTCCCGAGAGATTCAACTCACTGGAGGCCAGCTTTAGACCGCTTACCTTGACTGCCCCGTCGGCCAGGGTAGCCTCACCTCTGACCACCAGTTTGCTCAAGGTGGGCCGGTAGCCGTTGAGGTTGAGGGTGGTCTGGCCGGACTTGATCATACCCTGGATGTGGTGTTGGGATTCCTTGGTCACGGTGTATTTTAATGAGGCGGAGACCGGACCGACTTGCTCGAAGAGGTGATCGATTCCGGGAAAAATAGGCTTAAAGGGCATCACGTCCCACCCGGCCAGGTCAATGGAGAGTTGGGCCGTCCAATGATCCTTATTCGGCGACGGGCCGGGCAGCCTGACCAATTTGCCCGACAAACGCAATTGCCCCGAAGCGGGAGAAGCTCCGGCCAGGCAGGACAGGTGAAAGGAACACTTGTCCTGATTAGTCAAGCCGGCATCCAGGTAGACATCGGAAAACGATAAGTCACCAGCCGCTGAAGCGGGACCCTGAATCCGCCAATTGACGCGGCCGTGCTTGATGATAACCCGATGGAGTCCATCCAGACATGGGCCGGGGAAGGGGATGGCCCCGGACTCCGTCTCTTTTTGACCCGGACCTGAGTTCGTGGTCATCTGGATGGAGGGAGAATCGAACACCAGAGATTCGGGTTTCGTCTCAAAATTAAGCAGCGCCAGGATATCCAGACCGATGGCCACCGACTTGGCAATGCAATTGAATCCGGTTGCGGGGTCGGAGAGGCTGACCTTATGCGCCTTTAGCAAAACCCCGCCCCAAAGCGATGTCTCCAAACGGCTGAATGACACCTGGTGACCCAGGTAGGATTCCAAGGTCCGGTTTAGGCGCGCCAGGTTTTCAGGACGGTTGATGACCCGATCAGCCAGGTAGGTCGCAGACACGGCCAAGATCAGGCCGGCCAGCCCCGCGTAAATTATTATTCTCTTTATGGTCCGGCTCATGGGTTCTGGATCGACTTCAAATTGTTCCTTCGATGTTAATTGACCTGAATTCGACGAGTTTAATTAATTAGGAGGCAGAAATGTATCCACAGATTTTGCATCGGAACCTCTCGTCCCGGATTTGGGCATGAATATTCTCCTGCGCTGGGGGTATTCCGTTCCGTGTTCCGTGTTAAAAGACCGGGGTCAAAAAATCTTTGTTTTCGTAAATGTCTTTCAAGAAAGTTTCCCGCAGCAGCCGATAAACAGGACCGGGTTGGCCCGTTCCAATCTTTTTCCCGTCCAGGTTGACCACCGGTAGAATATCGATGGAAGTCCCCAGAAACATGACCTCGCCGGCCCGATAGGTCTCGGCTAAAGGAATAGAACCAAACTGGGGGCTGGGCATTTTTCCTTGTCGGGCCAGGTCGTCAGCCAGTTCCATCACCCGGCAGGCTGTGGTCCCCTTGATGATCTTATCCAACTCCGGGGTGATCAGGCGGCCCTGCCGGTCGACTACGGCCACGCTTTCGGTTGCCCCTTCAGTCAGGCAGTTATTCTCGTCTAGGGCAATGGCGAAGGTCACCCCGGCCTTTTTGGCGGCCAACTTGACCAACATGTTGGGTAAATAATTGGTGGCCTTAATATTGGCAAAAAATGACGGTTTAAGCGGCACCTGGACGGTGATCGCCGGTATCCCTTGTTCAAAATCGGTATTGTCTGGGGTGACCAGGGTCGTCACGACGATATACACCTGGGCGGCGGGAGGTTCAGTGGGATCAACGGAGAATCCTCCCGGCCCGCGGGAAATGAAGATTCTAATCACGGCTTCCCTTTTTCCTCCGGCCCGAGTTGTCTCGACTACCAAATTCCTAAGAGTATCCCGAGACACGGGCAGATTTAAGAATATGGCTTCAGCCGACTTGTCCAGCCGCTCCAGATGCCGCTCCAGGTTGTAGATATTACCGTTAACGCATTTAAATGCCTCGAAGACGCCATCACTGCGGTGGACCATGTGGTCATCCAAAGGTATCACCATCAAAGCCGGGTCGGTCACGATACCGTCGATCAGGCTATTATACATGGCCAGGTAATTGTGGTGCCAGGGGCGGCTCTGCAACCCGCCTTGGCTGATAAAATCCTCCCGGGAGAAAATCTTTACAGGCATCTTGAACCTTTCTTTAATCTTGATATGGGCCATATTGTTTATGACATGAGGCAGTAGCTTCCAGCCGTCCGGCTTAGTCCGGGGGACCGGGATAATGCCTTTCCCGCGCCGCGGCGTCAAAGCGTTGCAGCCGCGTGACATAAAAGGACCGTTCGTCGCCGCCAAGATGCACGGCCTGACGGGCCGCGTCCAGGGCCTCCTGAAACTGTCCGGTGGCCAACAGGGCCTCGGCCAGAGTATCATAAATATATGCCGCCGGTTTTAATTTAACCGCCCGCCGAGCCAGTTCTAAAGCCAGTTTCGGCCGGTAGTGTGCTCTTTCTTTGGTCGTGGCGTAAATCCAGGCCAGGTTATTCATGGCCTCGGCGTTGCCCGGGCTAAGTCCCATGACCTGGTGATACTCCTTAACCGCCGGCCCGATCATACCCCTTTCCAGGTAAAGTCCGGCCACGGCCAGGCGTAAGTCAGCGTCTGCCGGGTTTAAAGACACGGCTCGTTGGGCCGCCTTAACCATTGTTTGAGATTTTAGGGAAGCGCCGACATTGGTGAAATTCAGGATGTATCCCAAAATCAAAACCAACAGCACTCCTCCGGTGTAGAGCCGGGTAGCCAGCCGGACTTTTTGGTTATGTCGGGTAATCCAATCGGGATTGTTCAGGCACTTTATAATGTATTCGACCCGCTCCCGGACGCTGAAATGGTGCCAGCTCGGCAGGTCGCGGATGTTGCCGCTATAAAAGGCGATCTTCTCCAAGGCCGTAGCCACCCTAATCGGCTGAGGCAAAATCTCCAAGGCGTATAAGTCGGCCTGGCGTTCAAAATTTCGCATAAAAAAACCAAAAAGATATCGAAAATAGAGAACCAACAAGACGATCATGGGCAAGGTATAGACTAATGAAAATACAGTTCGTTGAAATTGCTCATCAACTGAGTTAAGTAAATCAAAAATGAAATCGAGACTGAGTAAACAATGGGCTATCAGGTCCAAGACGGCATAGACCAATATCATATAGCCCATGAAAAAAAACAGGTAAAAAAGAAGATGATGTTTTTTAATATGCCCTGCTTCATGGGCGACCACCGCCTTGATCTCTTCGACGTCCAAACTGCTGATCAAAGAATCGGTAATCAAAACATAACGAAAGCGTTTAATCAGGCCCATTACTCCAGCCGTAATGATGTTTCCCTCAAAAATGGGCCAGCGGAGTAAGTCGGCATACGTGAACCCGATTTTAGCACAGAAGTCCTCAATCGCCGTCCTGACCGGACCGGCCGGCAAGGGTTGGCAACCCCACCAGGTCTTAATCAGATAAGGCAGGAACACGGCCAAACATACTAGAAATACAAAAAAAAATCCCAATTGGCCAAGTGGGTTGGCTATGGCCATCCGCGCCTGGGCCGGGACCAACAGCTTAACCAGGTCAAATATCAGGGAAATAAGGAACCAGGGGAAGATCATCGGCAGGATAAACGTGATATTGGACCAAACAAAGCGACCTCTGGTCTGTTTGGAATGGTAAAGCACCCGGTACGAAGGATAAGCCGAAGACCAAATTATGGCCAGGTAAAAAGTAAATACGGCTAAAGCGACCAGACCGGGGAGAATCTCAAACTGCCGAAACAACGCCATTCGGGTCAAATAGTGGGGGGCATGAACCAGATACACATCCAGGGTAAAAATAATGATGGCCATAACGGCCAGTTGGCCGATAATCTGGTGATACTGCCGATGCAGATCTCCTCGGCCGGTACCCAGACGGATATCCTTCTCTAATTTCCGAAAATAGATCCGGCCGGCCATAACCAAGACAAGCACACCCAGCAGTAGCCAGGAGACGGCTGTCCAGGCGTCCCCTTTGACCACCCGCGGCGGTTGGTAGGCATTAAAGATTAGCAGGACCAGCAAATAATAGATGAGGTTAGTGTACATTAGATTCGTTTTGTGGGTTCAAACATTCATAGTTTTGGGGGCTTAGCGGCCTGAAGTCTGTCCGCCTCCGGCAGAACGACCAATATCACAGGTCAATCCATTTCACAGTCACAATTCTACATCTACCTTGGGTTAAGGTCAACCCTTTTGGTCTTATAGGCAATTGAGTAAGGCCGGCAGACCAGGCTAACCGGCGAAAATGTTCTTAGTCGTATGCCGGATACAACACATTAACCTTACTTGACATTTACCCAAAATTGTGGTTTACTGTAAGTAATCGGTTTTTCTTTTGCCGATAACGTCTATATTCGTACTTTCTATAACCGACGTCCCCAGGAGGTGGCCTATGAACAGGAAACCGGCTGTTGCAGGACAGTTTTACCCGGATAATGGCCGGACACTTTCTTCACTGGTCCAGTCCATGATCATTGAGACTGCTGAGAAGAGAGACGTGACGGCCATTGTGTCTCCCCACGCAGGATATGTGTATTCAGGGGGAGTAGCCGGCGAAGTATTCTCCAAGATTAATATCCCCAATGATGTAATCATCTTGGGCCCCAACCACCACGGTGTGGGTCAACCGGTGGCCGTCTACGCATCGGGAAACTGGGAGACTCCTTTAGGCCTGGTGGCCATCAATTCCGGCCTGGCCGACATTGTCCTCAGGCAGTCTCGATTCATGGCTAACGACGTGACGGCCCATTTGCACGAGCACTCCCTGGAGGTCCAGGTCCCGTTTATTCAGCATTTGAATCCCCAGTGCCAAATTGTGCCTATTTGTGTGTCCGGACTTGATTACACGTCCTGCCGGGAAGTGGGTCTGGGTCTGGCCCAAGCGATAAAGGAATATGGGCGGCCGGTGCTCATCGTGGCCAGCACTGATATGACCCATTTCGAATCCCAGTCTTCGGCGCAAAAGAAAGATCAACTGGCCATTGACCGGATCCTGGCCATGGATCCTGAGGGTTTATTGAAAGCAGTCAGAAGCCGGGGAATTACCATGTGTGGCGTTATCCCCACGACCATTGCTTTAGTCGCGGCCATCAAGCTGGGTGCGACCAAGGCCGAACTGGTCAAGTACGCCACTTCAGGTGATGTGGCCGGGGACTACGCTCGGGTTGTGGGCTATGCCGGCCTGACGATTTATTGATCGGGGCCTCATCAGAGGTGTTGAAGATGAAAGCAGAACCCAGGCGTTGGCGTGTTCCGGCGGCGATGATAATCCTTTTGGCGGCTGTCTGGCTTGTTCCCTTAAGGTGTTTTGCGGACAATTCCTTGGAGGTGTCCACCAGACAGGGCGGAAAGGTCATCAGGGCCCAAGGATTGTTCGAGACCTCCTATATTTTTGGCAAGCCTTTTGAGAATGACGCCAAAGTAGCCGAGGATGTCAACCTGTTCCGATTGGAGATTAACCGGAAGATATATCATCTGGTGAAGGAATATCCGGGAGCGGAAAAGATCTACCTGACTCTGATGATTCCCGATTCCGAAACTGAGCGGGGAAAGAAAACTAGAGCAGAGGAAGGCTTCAAGTGTCTCATTGATGACCATGGGATTAAATTCGTCAGACAGTTCCCCAATGAGATTTCCTTCGTCAGCCAATGCCGGCTGGCCGATTATATGTCATTGGAAAAGCAAGTTCTTCTGAACCGCAATTTGCTGGGGCCGGATTCCGGTAAAGATAGGCGGGAAATCTGGAACAGATATCGGCTCAGTTGGCAGATGGACGAATTCTGACTTGATGGTTGATGGTGTGACAAGCCCCGCCTGGTGGTCAGTCGTCCGGTCGGGGGAGCCGGGCATCACCCGGCTTCGTCCGTCCATTGTCTAGTCATTGTCGCCTAGGGGTTTCCCCCGGGGGTGGCAGTCTTGATGAAGCTGCTGCAAGCGTTCCATGCGGAGATGGGTGTATATCTGGGTGGTGGAAATATCCGCATGGCCGAGCATCTCCTGGACGGCGCGCAGGTCTGCCCCTCGTTCCAGCAGGTGGCTGGCAAAGGAATGCCGCATTGTATGGGGGGTGATGTCACCCTGTATGCCTGAGATCAGGGCGTATTTTTTGATAAGCTTCCAAAATCCCTGCCGGGTTAACGGCTTGCCCGACCTGTTGATAAAGACATACGGCTCCGGCCTGGCCTTGGTCAAGCGTGACCGGCCCGACTCCAGGTATTCTCTGGTCCTGTTTATGGCCGCCTGCCCCAAAGGGACGATCCGCTCTTTTGACCCCTTCCCGATAGCCCGAATAAAGCCCAGCTCCAGGTTGAGATTGTTCAAAGTCAAAGAAACGAGTTCGGAGACACGCATCCCGGTGGCATAAATGACCTCGAGCATGGCCGCATCCCGCAGTCCCCGCGGGGTGGTCTGATCCGGCGCGGCCAGCAGTTTATCCACTTCTTCGGCGCTGAGGATGCCGGGTATCTTCTGTCTCAATCTGGGTAGATCCAACTCCGCGGCCGGAGTCGTCTCGATGATTCGATCCTGGACCAGAAACCGAAAAAGGGTCCGCACGGCCGCCATCCGCCGGGCTACGGTCGAATCCTTGAAGCCCTGTTTTTTCAGGTCAAAGATGTATGCCGTAAGATCTATCCGGGTCACGGCTTTAAGGTCGGTGATGCCCCGAACATTCAGAAAATGGACAAACCCGAGGAGGTCCCCGTTGTAGGAAGAAATAGAATTATCGGCCAGTCCCCGCTCTACCTTCAAGAAGTCGAAGAACCTATCAAGATACTCGTCCATAGCCCTTGCCTCGGAACTTCCGGGAATAGTATTCCCCCTGGAGAACCGGCCGAATGGCGCAATATTTTTCAAGACTGATCGGGTTTGTGTTTTATCTCTGAGTCAGGTAAATCAAGGACGCCGCGCTTTATTTCCATTAAGGAGACGTTCTGGCACTTGAAGTGTTCTTTTAAATAGTTCATAGCCTTATCACCCTGGATAAGGTCACCGCAAGTGAAGATATCTACGGCGCAGTAGCCGTATTCCGGCCAGGTATGGATAGAGAAATGGGATTCGGCAATGATGACCATGCCGCTGATACCGTGGGGGGAGAATTTATGAAAGTAAGGTTTGATAATTGACGCGCCGGAGACCCGAACAGATTCCGTGATGTGGTGTTCGACGGCTTCTAAGTCGTTGATGATCTCCCGATCGCATTCGTATAGCTCGATGATGAGGTGTTTTCCTAATGATTTCATAGCAGCACCATAACACAAACGGTTTTAACTTAAGTGTGTCCATAGCCAATGTGCGTAACGTTGAAATGGCGTATCAAATGATAAGGAAGCCGATTCCTCTTCATTGTTTTCTCCTTTCTTGTCCTAATTGGTTAACATCCGTATAGGTTTGGTCTTTCCGCTTCGACCCAAGAGTAGTCATAATTTGAAAAGGAGCGAAGCATAGCAGAAGGTATAAAGAATATCAATAGAAAAATTCGGCCGGATGGTATTTTCTTGTAATACCATAAAGCCCATGTAATATCATGAGAATTGTTCAAATAACAGCATCCGGACATTAACCTTAACCGTTTACCGGGCTGATTATTCTGCTACCGGCAAATATCCCTTGCGCCCGTGTCCTCTTTTCGGTAATGTTGCGGTCAATCTCCTACAGATCCGATTCAAACCCGACCGGGGTGACGTTACCCGACGGACAAAAAACAACCCCCACCACGGACGGATGCCTCGAACAGGCATAATTGATTCTTTGGAAATGACTTTGGGGGCTAGCGACCTCCTGACCATCTTGCTGACACGTAACTATCCGTATTTCCCAGGGCGCTGCCCTGGGCTAACCTAGAGCGCCCCTCCGGGGCTTGTTTGGAATTGACTATTTTAAAAGGTTTAGCTCATTTTCCTTTCGCTTAAGTCAATGACATTGATCAGCAAACCGCAACACGTAACCCGCAACACGTAACCAGCAACCCGCATCAAGGGGACGACCATGCGCACTGAAAACTGGCTTATTGAATTCTTCGGCCGGTGCCGAGCTCATATGTTTAAGATCAAAAAGACCATCGTGTCCACCCAGTCGCGTTTTCAGAATATCTTGATCGCCGATGTGGACCATTTTGGTAAAGCTCTGTTTCTGGACGGAGTACCCCAGTCTGCTGCCCTGGATGAACATATTTATCACGAAACATTGATCCATCCGGCCCTGGTGGCCAATGGGCGGCCCAAGAAGGTCTTCCTGGCCGGGGGTGGCGAAGGTGCCGTAGTTCGGGAGACCCTGAAGCACAACTCCGTGGAAAAAGTGCTCATGATCGACATCGACGACATCATGGTCGACATGGCCAGGGAGCATCTCTATGAATGGCACCAGGGTGCCTTTGACGACCCCCGGGTGGAGCTGAAACATGAGGACGCCCGCGGTTACCTGGCCACGACTAACGAAAAATTTGACTGTATTATCATGGATCTGACCGATCCATTCGAGGGCAGTCCCTCGGCCGGACTGTTCACCCTGGATTTCTATAACATCGTCAAATCCCGTTTGAATGAGGGAGGCGTTTTCGCCGCTCAGGCGGAGCATGCCCTGATGGGAGAGCAATACGCCCACGTCTCCATCATCAAGACCTTGAAACAGGTATTTAAGTACGTCATGCCCTACTATACCATGATCTATTTTTACCGAGTCATTTGGGGATTCGTTTTGGCCAGCGACAGCCCCCTGCCTGAAATCATGACCCCGGCCCACGTGGACGCCACAGTTGGTAACTTGAACGCGGGATTGAAATTCTATGACGGCGAAACCCACACAAATTTATTCTCAGCTCCCAAATACCTGCGCGATGACCTCAATAATACCGACTTCGGCATGATTATCAGCGACTCCAGACTCTTGAACCTTCCCAAACCCGGATCATGCAACATTTAGGCACCGGCGGATATGATCAGAACATGAACAACCATGGATCAGACGGGCGTCCAACCAGGAATTATCAGGCGGGAGTGAAAAGATGAGTTCAAACAATTGGATCATTGATTATTCAAAAAAAAGCCGGTCCTTCATGTATGAAGTCAACCGGGTTATCGCCCAGACCGAATCACCTTACCAGGAGATTATCATCGCGGATACGCAGTTTTTCGGCCGGGCTGTTTTTCTCGACGGGATGGCCAGGCTATCAGGTTTGGATAGACAGGTTTACTACGAAGCTTTGGTGCATCCATCCATGCTGACCCATGCCGGTCCCCGGCGGGTGTTTGTGGCCGGAGGCGGTGAAGGATTGATCTTGAACGAAATCCTAAAACACTCTTCGGTAGACCGGGTTGTTCTGGCTGAACGGGATGAAACCCTGGTCAGGCTGGCTAAGGAACATCTCCAGGACTGGCTCCAAGGGGCGTTTGATGATTCACGGGTGGAGACGATCTACCAAAACCCCAGGGATTATCTGGCCAACACGGAAGATTTTTTTGATATTATCTTCATCGATGTTAAGAGCGATTTTGAAGAGTTTCCATCTCCTTTCGCCACATCTGAATTTTATGCTCTGGCCAAAACCCGCCTGGCTGCCGGAGGCATTCTGGCCACCATTGCCGAGCATACCGAACCCGGTTTTCACCTGCCCTTCGTTTCCATTATTAAAACCCTGAGCCGGCTTTTTGAAGGGGTCGTACCCTTTCACACGCCCATTACGCTTTTTGCCGATATCAATGCTTTTGCCCTGGCCGGGCCGGCGAACCTCAAAGACCGGTGCTCCGCGGCCGAGATCGGCCGGGCCATCGCCTTGAGGAACTTAAAGCTAAAGCATTATGACCCTGAATCTCACCAGGGCATGTTCTCTCTGCCGAAACACATCCGGACCGCCCTGGCCGATCCTCATGCCGGCGGTATACTTCATGAGCAATAAGAAACCAACGCGGGAAGAGTAGGGGGCTTGGGGGGATTGTGCCTCTGAATCAGGTTACCCCTTTGGTTTTCCGTTATCAACGACAAATAATTTTGTTCTTGACAATTGAGTTTTAATTTGTCATTATACTGATAATGAATATCAATAACAACAGAAGGCAATGATCACACCTAACGCTAAAGAGATTTTTAGAGGCTATATCAAAGCCAAGGGCCTCCGCCACACCTGGCAAAGGGACACGATTATCGATGCCTTTCTGTCGGCCGCCGGGCACCTCACCGTAGAAGAACTGTTCCAGATCGTCACCCGGATCCATCCCGGGATAGGTTACGCCACGGTGCATCGGAACTTGAACTTAATCCGGGAATGCGGCCTGGCTGACGAAATAAAAATCGGCAATGAAAAAACCAGGTTTGAGCCAACCTGCGGACGGACCCACCATGACCATCTCATCTGTTTGAAATGCAAATGTTTTATTGAGGTGAACAACAACCAGATCGAACAGCTCCAGGAGAGGCTGGCCGAGGCGAACGATTTTCTGCCCCTTCGGCACAAGTTGGAAATATACGGTCTTTGCAAGAATTGTCGGTGACATTTTTTAAAAACTCTTTTTAATGATAATGAATATCGTTATACACAGCACATGGAGCCAAAAGACCTGAGTCGGACGAGTTTTTTAAATTGACTAACCTAAATGTATCCATAGATTTCCCAGATAAACGCAGATGGAAAAGACCCACAGACCCATTTTCGCTCACATCTGAGCAATTCTATTTATGGCGATTATTCTCCTGGTTATGAGCCATGTTGCCGTAGCCGGAGCATTATATTGAACCCTGGCGGACCTGTTGTAACTTGAAAAGGTGGATAACGTGCGGAATCGAAAGCGAGAAAAAGAAGAACATCTAGAACGATTGTGGGGAATGAAAGAGGGAGAGCAGGAAGCCGTCGAGTACCTGGAAGATTCCATGAAAGGCGACTTCGATGCCCAGTTGGTGGAAGAACTGGCCGTAGATGGGATGGTCGCGTTAAGTGAGGGAAACAGAAAAATTGTTCTAACCGAGTCAGGGGAGAAAGAGGCCCGCCGGATTATCCGGGCGCACCGGATAGCAGAGCGACTGCTTCACAATGTCTTGGGCGGAGAATTTGAAACCGGTGCCTGTGAATTTGAACATACCGTTACTTCGGAATTAGTGGACAGTATCTGTATCCTCCTGGGACACCCCCGGACCTGTCCCCACGGCATGTCCATCCCGGAAGGCGAGTGCTGCCGCCGCTCCGAACAGACAACACGCAACATGGTTATCCCGTTAACCGAAGCTGAATTGAATCAATCGGCCCGCATTGCCTATATCAATTGCCGAGACGACCATCTGCTCCATAGACTTGACGACCTCCAGGTCAGGCCCGGAATCAATGTTAAACTGCACCAGCGCTACCCATGTTTTGTGATCGAATGTGAAGGGGCCAGCATTGCCTTGGATGAGGACATCGTGGCCTCCATTTGTGTCTGGTCCCAGGGACCGCCGGCTGAACGTCCCAAGCTGGATCTCTCGTCGAAGGAAAAGAAGCCGAGGCCCTGGTGGTCTAAGGGGTTTATGCCCGGGCGGAAGCGGCCCGGCAAGATTTAGAAGCCGTGGTCATGAAATGCAAAAGTTTTGTTCTGAACGATTATGCCCTTTATCTCAATTTTTCTGAAGAGGATCAAGATGATGTCAGCCGCAACAAAAGCCGACCCAAAGGTCATGATCGTCGGGTTACCCAACACCGGTAAGAGCCATGTTTTTATCAATTTAAGCGGACAATACACGGCGGTGGCCAACTCCCCGTTAACCACCATAGACATGAAACGAGCCCGGTTCAAAATCGAAGAACAGGTTTATGAAATAATCGACACCCCCGGCCTACTGAGTATCTATTCGTATTCAGAAGAAGACAAGCTGGTGAGAGAGGCGATTTTGTCCGAGCCGCCCGATGTGATCATCCAGTGCATTGACGCCAATCGTTTGAAACAATCGTTAGTCTTGACCATCGAGCTGATTCTTACCGGTATCCCTCTGATCATTTCCTTAAACGCACTCGATGAAACAACCCGAAAGGGGATATGGATTGACTCACCGGGTCTCTCCAGGCTGATAGGCGTTCCCGTGGTGGAATCCATTCCCGTGGCCGGTAATGGCGCCAGTGAATTGAAGGCGGCCATCGTCAGAGCCCAACCTGGAAAATTATCTGCTGTCAGCTACGGCCCTGTGATTGATCAGGGCTTGATGGTTTTGGCGTCCAAGCTGCCTGAGCACATCCATTTCCGACACCTGGTGGCGTTTCTCTTGATGAGGCAGGATCCGCTGGTTATGGAGTACTTACAAAAAACTTGCGGCAGTGAGATCATGACCGAACTAAAGCAAGAGATGGAGAATCTATCCGGGCAATTTCTCGGGGGGCTTAATCGGGCTATTGACAAACACCGAAGCTCCTGGATCGATGATCTGGTGGAAAAGGTTGTAAAGAGGCAGAAGGTTTCCCAAAAAGAAGTGTATCAAACGATAGCCCGATTGACCCGGCATCCTATCTTTGGGCCACCGATTCTGGTAGTGATTTTATCGATAATGTTTATGTTGGTGGTGCATGTGGCTAATGGTATCTCCGAGTGGCTGACCAATAAACTCTGGGTTCCGGTGGAGGCAATCCTGTCCAAGGTTTTGCCCGCCGGTTTCTGGCATGATTTTTTTATCGGCGATTATGGGGTTATTTCCCTGGGGCTGGTCAACGCTCTGCTGACGGTCCTGCCGATTTTAACGGTCTTTCTCTTGTTGCTCAATACCTTGGAAGATACAGGATATATTCTCAACCTGTCGGTCCTGACGAAAAGAATCCTGGAAAAACTTGGGCTGGGTGGTGAAGGATTAATCACTCTGGTGCTTGGTTTCGGCTGTAAGGCTATGGCCACTTTGACCGCCAGGACTATTCCTTCAAAAAGAGAAAAATATATCGTGATTTTTTTGTTGTCCTTCGCCATCCCGTGTGCTCCTCAATTGGGTCTGGACATAAGCGTTCTGGGTCTCATGGGGTGGAGCGCCTTTATGATCGTGTTCGCCGTCTTAGTCTTGTCGGAAATATGCGCCGGTCTTTTGTTGAATCGGTTCTTAAAGAGAACTGAACTTAACCTGGCCTTTATTCAGGATCTTCCGCCTATTCGGCTACCCAAACTCAAATGGGTTTTGAAGAAGACCTATTTTCGTTTATACTCGTTTCTTCGGGAATCCCTTTTGGTTTTTCTTCTGGCCGCCGTCGGGTTATTCACTCTTGATAAGCTTGGATTGTTGGAAGCAAGTAAAAGGCTGTTAAGGCCGTTGATCGAGGGGTTGCTCGGACTTCCCCTGGCCATGGTTGACGTTATGATTCTCTGTCTAGCCCGAAATGAAGCCGGCGTGGGGCAGGTCATCAACCTCGTCCGCAAAGGCCAGCTTAACTATGTCCAGTGTATTGTGGCCGTGATTCTCACTACTATGGCTTTCCCTTGTTTCGCCACGTTTACCGCGATGGCCAGGACACTCGGGGTTAAGAGCGCCATCCTGATGGCCTCGGCCATTTTTATCACCGCAGTTTGTATGGCCGGTCTTCTGAATTGGGTTTTGGTAGTGTTTGTCTGAAAACAGAGAAAACCCAGGGCCTGAGTTCGACGAGTTTATTAATTAACCACCAGAAATATATCCGCAGATTTCACAGATGAACGCAGATGGGAAAGCCCCATAGACCTATTTTGGCCCTAATCTGCGCAAATCGGTGCAATCTGCGGATTGAATTATGGCCCTTGACAGGCTGACCTGGGCTTAGGAGCCTTTTCGGTATTTTTTACCCCAAGTCAGTCATGGTTATCCATGTATCACGCAGATTAGTGTTGCAAGAAGTTCCTCTGACAACAGTTAGCTAGAACGTCTTTGAAGTAATCCCACCTCTATATTGTCCAGACAAAATCTTGTCAAAAATAATCAAAATAATCTAGTGTCTGAACTGTGCTTACGCTGATTGACTGATTTACTATGAGGTCGAACCCTCACGGCAAACCATCTGTCTAACGCGAGGAAGGCCTGCTTTTTCATAGCCTATCAATTAATCAGCGTAATCAAGGTTCAGACAATGATGCGGATTCCAGTCCAAGCTGTCCCCTTAATTAAACCGCATCGCTCCCAGACCGGGATAGGAGAGTCCGTTAATAATAGTCAGCGTAACTCCGTATATGGAAATTATTATGGACTTGTGATAGCCCTCCGCTTCGAATAATAATTTGATTGATTTTTTCAGCATAACCAGTTAAGCTTCAAATAGTTAACCTTTATGCCTCGGTAACTGATTGAGTCAAGTATAAAACCAGCGAAGGGGATATATTCACTCCCAACTCGGAAAAAGCCTCCTAAGTCAAATTACCGGGGTGAACGCTTAACACCATAGATCTGTGGCAAGGGTAAAAAAATGGACTGCTCGTTCCAGGGCGACAGGTGATCTTTAAACTTCCTGCTTGGCCCCTGGTCGCACGAATGATAGATAACCTCAACATAAGGTCCGATCAAGATGGAGAATAACGTTTGTGTCGAGTCTAGTACCAGGCTGAATATTCTGTTGGTTGAAGATGATGTGACGACCCAGCGGATTATTGCCAGGTTTTTAGAACGGGTCACGTGCGCTATAGAGATCGCCGGTGACGGGGTGGAAGCCATTGATAAGCTGCTGGAGAAGGAATTCGATTTAATTTTAATGGACATCCGGCTGCCTAACTTGGATGGCTTTGAACTGATTAGACATATCAGAAAGCAAGAATCGGAAACAAGAAAGCGCATCCCCATTATAGCCATGACTGCCTCGGAATTGCCTGAGGATTATCACCGGGCAATGGAGGCAGGTGCCGATAGTTATGTCCTTAAACCAATTACCCCCGAAATAATAGCACAAATCCTGGACCAATTCGTTAAGAACTAACCTTATGGGAATCTTTACCCTACATCGCTGATCGCTGTTTCGAGGTGCTCTCTTCAATAGACTCCTATCTTCAACCGGTAACCGAATTATCATCCGGCTAAATCTATCTCGAAGACCTATTAGGAGCGTTATCTATGTCAGCCGCGATCTCAAACAATCACCTAGATGAAAAGGCTCCGAAAGACGGGGAGGTAGGGTTTATCTCAATGGATCAACAAATAATCCATCCTTCGAGATGGCTCTGGATTTGGGTCTGGTTGATCAGCGCCACGGCTCTGACCGCCTACCAGTTATTGAAATGGCTTGTATATCCGGGAATGACCCTGATCCATTCAAATATCATCACAATCATCGTGGGAAGCTTTGTCGCCACGACCGCCGCCTACCTCATAACCCGCAAATTCATGATCTTGACCGATCAACTCTCCCGCGAAATCGTTTCTCGACGGCAGGCGGAACAAAAACTGCAAGAACAAAATCTGATCCTGGATAACGTCGTCAAGGACATGCCTTATCCTTTTTTTATCATAAACGCTCATGATTATACGATAAGATTAACCAACATGCCTCTTCGGAATGATTTGACGGAACCCGCCACCTGTTATTCCATTTCCCACCAGAGAAACAGCCCCTGTGAAGGGGACGAGCACCCCTGCCCATTAGTCAAAGTCAAGAAGACCGGTAAACCGATCATGGTAGAGCATCTCCATCATGACCATCTGGGAGTCCTGGGCAGCTATGAAGTTCATGCCCGTCCTGTCTTCGATGCTGACGGGAATGTTGTTGAAATAATAGAATACTTTCTTAACGTCACCCGCCGGGCGCTGATCGAAGAACAACTTCGTGAAAGTGAGGAGAAATATCGCACCTTAGTCGAGAGAATGAACGACGGCCTGGGAATTCAAGATGCCGCCGGAATAATAACCTATGTGAACGCCAGGATGTGTGAGATGCTCGGATACTCCAAACGTGAACTTCTTGGCCGTCAGGTTCCTGATTTATTGGATGAAGAGGGCCAGAAAATCTGGAGGGATCTGATAGTCAAGCGAAAGAGGGGAGGCCGGGCGTCTTATGAGGTCGCCTGGATCAAGAAGAGCGGTGAGCGGGTGACAACGGTGATATCGCCTGAAATTATCACTGATAAGAATGGAAAGTATAAAGGTTCCTTTGCCGTAATTACCGATATAACGGCGCGCAAGGCGGCTGAAGAGTTACTGCGTAAAAGTGAGCACCGGTACCGCCAGGTGGTCGAAAACTCAAATGACGCCATTGTCGTTACCCAGGATGGCGTGATCAAGTTTTTTAATCGCCGGACAATTGAACTGACAGGATACTCAGGAGGGAAGTATTTGCTTAAACCTTTTATTGATTATATCCACCCTGAGGACCGGGAGAAGGTAATAGAACGATACATTAGAAGGCTTTCAGGCCGTTCTATGACCGAGCCATTTAAGTTTAGAATCATTGACGCCCATGGTGCTGAAAAATCGGTTGAGGGCACCTCGGTATTGATTGATTGGGACGGTAAAACGGCTACTTTAAGCTTCTTGTGTGATATCAGCGACCGCCTAAAAGCAGAGGCAGAACAACACCGGCATATTAAACTGCAGGGTGTCCTTGAGATGGCTGGGGCTGTCTGCCACGAAATGAACCAGCCGATGCAGGTGATACTGGGATATTCGGAAATGTTGCTCGAAGAAATCCCCGACAAAGAGACCTTGGTTGAAGAGCTGGTCACGATAAGACAGGAAATTAAGCGGATGGCCGGGATTACATCTAAACTTGAGAAAATTACTAAATATGAACCTGTTTCCTATCCCGGGGGTAAGCAAATTATTGACATAAGCAAGAGCACCGGGCAATAATCAAAATGATTCTTGCTTTAATTTATAACCTTATCGCGGACGTTGACAGCCCAAGAGATAATCGTCAGCAGGTTTGGAGAAACCAACGCGGGGACGGACCAATGTCAGATCAACATCAACCGCCGGATAATTTATTAGAAAATAAGACAGAAGTCGATCATTGCTCCTCTGACCAGGCTAGCCCGGCCGGCGTTGTACTCTATGTGATCGGAGCAGCCTTAGCCACCTTCACGTTTATGACAGGGTATCAATTCCTCAAGTGGACGGTATTTCCCCAAATGACCTTGCTCCAATCAAATCTGATAACCATAATATTTGTCACCTCAATCTCCACATTCACGGCCTACCTATGGGCAAAACAAAAGCGACTATTAAGCCGGGTCATTATCGAAGTCGAAGCACGCAGGTTAAGCGAACGCCGTTATCGCAGTATAGTTGAGGACCAGACCGAGTTTATCTGTCGGTTTTTACCCGACCGGAGGTTGACCTTCGCCAACGGAGCTATTTCCCGCTATTTTTCAAAGAAACATAATGAACTTATGGGACAAGATTTTTTATCCCTGATTTATCAGTCTGACCGGTATGTGTTGGAAAATCAACTCGACATCTTTCATCCCCAAGGTTCTTTGTTTGATATTGAATGCCGGATGGTCTTACCCGGCGGGCAAGCCAGATGGACTCAGTGGACTTTCCGCCCTATTTCAGGCACTCCTGGGCATGTCATCGAGGTTCAGGCCGTAGGGCAAGATATAACCGAAAAAAAATTTTCCGAACAACTGGCCCAAATCCAACATGACCTTAGCTTTGAGTTTAGTTCCGCCGCAGACACAAACGAGGTCCTTCGTTTTTGTCTGAATGCCTTAATAAAGATAGACGGAATAGATCGTGGCGGTATTTATTTGGTGGATGACCGGGCCGAACGGATAAGCCTCTTGCACGATCATGGATTACCGGATTATATAGTGGCTGATGACCATGTTGTTCGGACAGGTTCTGGTGGCTCCATATATGAGTTTGATCAGAAAACAAAAGATCAACTTAGATCAGGCGGGCTCAATGTCATCTCCCTGATTCCCCTGAAGACGGAAGGCCAGGTCGTGGCCCTCCTGGTGCTGCTGTCATACTCGAAAAGCATTTTAGAATATTACCTGCAGACCGGTTTAGAGACCATCGTTTACCGGACCCAGGCCGCCATTACCAGGATACGAAGCCAAAGCCGCATAATTCAACGCCAGATGGACCTCAAAAAGCTGTTTGACAGTATCGACGATCTGGTTTTCGTTTTAAGTGATGACGGCCGGATCCTGGGCTGTAATCCCGCGGCCCTGTCTTGTCTGGGCTGTCCGCTCGATGAGATAAAGGATAAGTATATTCATGAGTTTCATCCTGATCAAGATAGACCTAAAATTACCCTGGTGCTTGATGAGGTAATTAGTGCGGGAGGGGCAAGGCACGACATACCCATATTGAAAAGGGACGGTTCATATGTTCTTGTTGATACCCGGATGTCTAAGGGTTCATGGGAAAACCATAGCGCTGTCTTCGGTATATCCCGTGATATCACGGAGCTTAAGAGGTCTGAAGAAGCGCTTAGGGAGAGCGCGGAGCGGTTTCGGCAGATGTTTGAGACAAACCGGGCGGTTAAGCTTCTGGTGAATCCCGATGACAACCGGATTGTTGACGCCAATTATGCTGCCTGTAACTTTTATGGTTATACAAAGATAGAGTTAATCGGAATGTCGCTCGCTCAGATAAATATTTTTCCTTCTGATGTAATAAAGGAGAACATAGAAAAAGCAATTTCAGGCGAGCAGTTATACTTTCAGCTTCTCCACAGACTGTCTTCAGGCGAAATTCGTGATGTCGAAGTGTATGCCGGACCTATCACCATTCAAGGAAAGAAAATATTATATTCCATAATTCATGACATTACCGAGAGAAAACGGGCAGAATACGCCTTGATAGAGAGCGAAGAGAAATTTCGCCAGTTGTCCGAAAATATTCAGGATGTTTTCTGGTTGGGGGCAATTGATTGGACTGCCGTCTATTATGTCAGCCCGGCTTATGAAAAAATTTGGGGACGCCCTTGTGCTAGTCTGTATGAACAACCATTTTCCTGGTTGGATGGTGTCGTAGAAGAGGACCGGCAGGAAGTGGTGACTTACTTTGAGAGTATAAGAAACGGGACGGATTCGACCGGTAAGTTTCCAGATGCCCGTATTCGGTCTACGGACGGCAAAATTCGGTGGGTTTCGGCTCGCTATTTTCCAGTCCGGAACCAGGCTGGGGCGGGTTACCGTATTTCCGGTATCGTAGAAGATATAACCGAACGCAAGAAGGCGGAAACGGAACTTAATCGGATATTGACTCAACACAATGCAATTCTTGAGAATGTACCTGTTGGTATCGGGTATGCCGTCAATCGACAATTCATCTGGATAAATGATAGATTTAATAGGATTTTTGGACACACCCTGGAGGACTTGGCAGATGTCACTAGTGAAGTGATCTACCCAACAACGGATGATTACGAAGAGACGGGCAAACAGGCTTATCAGGCGCTGGCAGACGGCAATATATTTCATACCGAAAAATTATTGAAACGTAAAGATGGATCTCTATTTTGGTGCTCCCTTACCGGTCAAGCAATTGCTGAAGATCGAGATACGCGGGGTTCTATATGGATATTCGATGATATCTCCGAGAGGAAACACGCCGAGGGTGAACTAATAAGCGCACAAGAGGCAGCCCTGGTCGCGAATAGAACAAAGAGTGAATTTCTAGCCAATATGAGCCACGAGATTAGAACACCCCTAAACGGCATCATCGGCGGAGCGTCTTTATTGGTCGATACCGATCTTAACATCCAGCAGTATAATTACGCCGTGATGGTCAAAGTCTCAGCCGAAACTCTTCTCGATTTGATAAATGACATTTTGGACTTGTCAAAAATTGAAGCAGGGAAGATGGAACTTGAAAGAGTCGATTTTGACTTAAGGCAAATCCTGTCTCAAGTCTTCAGTATTATCACGCCGAAGACAGCCGAAAAACAAGTCCGGTTGGACTATTCAATAGATGCCTGCGTTCCCCAATTTTTGAAGGGTGATCCCGTCCGGCTGAGGCAAGTCCTGATTAATCTCCTGGGGAATGCAATTAAGTTTACTTCGGAAGGATTTGTTTCGGCTGAAGTCGGCTTAGAAGAAGGAAACGGCGTCCGGTTCAAACTCGGATTCAGAGTAAAAGACACCGGCATTGGTATTCCTCCGGACAAGATCGTTGACATATTTGAGCCTTTTGAGCAGGTTGACGGCTCAATGACCCGGAGGTTCGGTGGAACCGGGTTAGGATTGGCCATCTCCAAGAAAATAGTTGAGCTTATGGGCGGCGAAATCTGGGCGGAGCATAATATTGAATCCGGGCAAGGTACGATTTTCTATTTTACTGTCTGGGTGGAGTTGGGGCAAGATATTCTCCCTGATGAAGAGATAATACCCAAAGGGTATTACCGGCAGCCAAGCAAAAACGTGTTGTTGGTCGAAGACAATCAGATTAACCAACTGATTGCAAAAGCACTCCTGATCAAGGCTGGTCATTGTGTTGATATCGCGAACAACGGTGCAGAGGCGGTCGAAAAATTTGCCGAAGGTGATTACGACTTGATATTGATGGACGTCCAGATGCCCGTCATGGACGGGTTTAAGGCGACTCGGATTATCCGTCAAAAGGAGGAATTATCCGGTAAACATATCCCGATAATCGCCATGACGGCTTATGCCATGAAAGGGGATCGGGAGCGGTGTTTAAACTCCGGGATGGATGAATACCTTACCAAACCCATATCTCCAGAAAAACTCTATGATATTATCAACATGGTTATGACGGGCGAGCCCACCCCTTCCTTGGGTTTGGTCGGATATTCCCATCTGGAAACAGATAACCTTTCACCTCTCCACGAGATTTTTGACCAGAATGATCTCCTGCAACGAGTTTTGGATCAGGTCGACTTAGCCAAGGAAATGGTGACGGGGTTCATAGCTCAGTGTCCGTCATCTTTAGAAAGGATTGAGCGAGCCATACAAGCAAAAATATCCGAAGCGCTACGGGAAGAATCTCATTTTCTAAAAGGATCGGCCGGCAACGTGTCAGCGATAGGAATAAGTAAGGCAGCAGCCGAACTAGAACAAATGGCTAAAGAAGGCAATTTCCAGACGGCGGCCGAGGTCTATCGGGAGTTAGTAAATCAGGTTGAGGCGGCAAGACCTATCTTGGTCAAGTTTGTTGAGACCTGGTGAAGGCATGGACGCCGTCCTGATCATATCTATCAATAATAAAACTATTAATAAGTTTTTTTAACAATAGATACCATTTCATCAGGTTTGCATCAATGTCATTGACTTAAGCGAAGGACAAACGAGCTAAATATTCTAAAATAGTCAATTCCAAACAAGCCCCAACGGGGCGATCTAGGTTAGCCCAGGGCAACGCCCTGGGAAATCCAGATGGTTACATATCAGCATGATGGTCAGGTGGCAGGCCAACCCCAAAACCATTTCCGTTGAAGGAGATATATAACTACGGCTGAAATGATGGATGGCCGGCGATTTTATGTTGATGTTACATGGCATTTTATATATGTATCGCCCCTCCCCAGGGCGCTGCCCTGGGCTAACCTAGAGCGCCCCGTTGGGGCTTAATTGGAGTTGCCATTTATTGGATATTAGAATCAGATCCGATTGCCCTGCACCCTTAAGTCAACGACATTGAGGTTTCCATGCGAAACTTTTTTTGATGATAGAGAATTAATGGATTTCCCTGAAAGTAAATTCCTTTATCGGCCGCCCAAGACCTGACCAACTATTTTAAGCAATTCATCCCTGAAAACCGGTTTAGCAATAGTCCGGTCAGCCCCAACTGTTTTAGCTATATTCAAATATAATTCCGGCGATAAACTCCCGCCTATTATCGCCGGTGAAAAAGTAAGCCATTTTGGCCGGTGAAAAAATACACCACCCCGGCCGGTCAAAAGTACCCCACCTTGCCTTTTTTCTTCCTGCCTCTCGATCTTTTTTGACTTCCTTTTTGAT
>JADFYN010000039.1:5160-19007 GCA_015233055.1 Deltaproteobacteria bacterium | reverse complement strand
CGGCCGCCACCGCCACCCTCTTCTCCGGCCTGGATATCCTCAAGCAAGGAATACATGCCGGCTTTGTCTTCACCAATGCCGTTAGCGGTCAGGTCTCTCGGGAAACCAGCGACGGAAAGAAGACAAACTGGAACGTGACCCGGTTCAGTTCAGCTCAGTAGAGAAGTGACAACTGAAATCGGCCTGGGTGAAAAGGATTAAGATCGTCCACGTCCACTAGGCCGGCGAGGTCAGGCGCTGGATAAATAAAAAAAGTCGGAAAGAAGACCCGACAATCACGATTGCCGACATGATCAAACGGCTTGAAATAATCAAAGCGTGCGATGACTACCATATATAGAAAAGGCTTTGCGAATTGACAATCTTGCCCAGAGGCAAGCCGTGGCCGGCTACATCCGTTCGCAGATACCTTATCGAGTAATCCGAAGTGGCGAGGGAATATAAATGGATGATCTTTTCAACCAGGCCAAAGCATTGGCCGACGCTAAACAATGGCCCGAGTTTAAGCGCATTTTCAGGTCCGGCAGGGGATTGAACACAGGTGTGGGAGGGTGGGGGTCATCCAGCCAGGGGTTACCAGGAAGCTGGTTTGTGAATGTCGGTGCCCGGGATGGGATTGGGGAGTTGGGACTTGGCTAAACCACGTGCAAATATTGGCTTTATGAAATTAGCATGTCTTTTGAGAACAACAGATGTTGGACGTCGAGTCGGGTTTATTAATCCGATGAGCTTGCCTCTTGATTTTGCAAGCATCATTGCTTCAGCGAGATCGCTATCATTAGATACAACTACAGCACATTCATATAAATCCAGCAGGTGTCGTTAAGAAGATGCACAGCTAATTTCACATCTGAGCCTTTTTCTTCGGGTTTTGTGGCTTGGACGGTATAGATATCATTCAGTTTATGGCCGGTAACCGAATAGATATCTTGGATTGGCGCAACAAGCTGAACACTTAATTTGGTCGTTAAAAAATGACCGTAATGGACTTCAAGTTCTGGAATCTAGGTCTCTAATGCTCTTATAAAAGATCGCTGGCGTAATTGTTTGTCGGGGTCTGAGGCGGTGGGGTTAACGAGGGCAGTAAAATATTTGATTTTAAGGAGTTGGTTATGTTGCGCCAAGGTCATACTAAAAAGTTTTTTAAAATCAAGCCACTTGTATGGAGTCCCTTTTACTGCACCATAATAAAAATTGAAGCCGTCAATATAGATGTAGGTGCGCATAATCCATTCCCCATTCCCCTAAAAAAATCAGGGGGCCTGTCGCCAGACCCCCGCATCCCCCGGTCGAAACCATCGGGAAGGGCTTTATTATAGACAATATAATCTAAAACGAGTTAATTGTCAATTAATTTGTCAACCGGTCCAATTTTGGACTCGTTGATCCATCTGGCAACGCAAAAATGAGCCGTGAGTTTTGCGCGTTGCAAGCCGGGAGGACAGTGATGAAAATACATCGGATAAACGGCCTGGTGATGTTTGCCGGTCTGGTGATGGGAGCGGCTCTAACGCTATCAACTGTGGTCTGGTCAGCTACACCGGAGATTGAAAACGCCAAAGCATTTAAGCAACCCGCAACGCCCGCTCCTCCGAGCGGTAACATGGTCCTCATTCCGGCCGGAGAGTTCAGCATGGGTGATCCGTCTGGCGAAGCACATGAGGATGAACTTCCGGTGCATAAGGTTTTAATTAGCGCCTTTTATCTGGAGAAGTATCAGGTCACCGGGAAGCAATGGAAAGATGTATATGATTGGGCCACGACGCACGGGTATGGATTCGACAATACCGGGGCAGCCACGGCGGAGAACCATCCGGTTCAAACAATCAGTTGGTATGATGCGGTTAAATGGCTCAATGCCAGGTCGGAAAAAGAAGGGCGGACGCCCGCTTACTATACCGATACAGCCCAGACGGCAGTTTACCGGACAGGGCAAACGGACTTGACCAAAGATATGGTCAAGTGGACGTCCAACGGGTATCGGCTACCCACGGAGGCGGAGAGGGAGAAAGCAGCCCGAGGCGGCCTGGATGGTCACCACTATCCCTGGCCCAGTCAGGGCGGTAAATACAGTGACCATATCGACTGCAGTAAGGCAAACTATATTGGCTGCAAAGATGAGACGACTCCGGTGGGGACTTACAAAGCCAATGGGTATGGTCTTTACGATATGGCCGGGAATGTCTGGGAGTGGGTCTGGGACAGGTATATCGGGAACTGGTATGGGAATGCCGCTGCGACTGGTGGCGATACCCGTGGTCCTAATTCCGGCTCGAGCCGGGCTGGTCGGGGCGGTTGTTGGGCCAGCCCGGCCGACTACCCGCGGTGCTCCAGCCGCGGCTACCGCGTACCGTCCTTCATGATCCGCGGCTTGGGCTTCCGAGCGGCGTTAGGTCAGCCTTAGAGGCGTGGAACGGCGAGGTCCGATGGAAGTAAGAACGGTTACAATAAAGGTCTCGTGCAATGGAGGCAAGTATCATGACATCACAGGATCAAATTCAACACTTTGAACTGCGGGAACTGACCGTGTTGCTGACCGCTGCTCCCATCTAAGACGCTGAAGCTGGACCAGACGCCCAGACAAGGACGCTGGTCCAGCTTGATGGAATATTTGTACTGGCTTGACAAACTACTTAATCTCGGTCTTCGTCGTGGTTTTCCGAACCACCACTTTATCAGCGGTCATGTTATCGCCTTGACCCGTGTAGTAAACCGTCACCGGCAGACCGGACTTGACAGTCTCCATGGAGACAGGCGCACCCGTGTCGTCAACATAGGTTGTGGTCTTCGTGTATTTGTACTTAACCGGAGATGAGGTAGTTTCCGACTTGACAACGATGGCGTCCGGGCTAAACTCGCTGATCGTTCCCGCGGTTTGCGTCTTCGTGACCGTAGTCACCTTTTCCTCCTCGGCAAATAAGCTGCACGGCATAATCATAACGGCCAATAACAATACGAACAACATCACTCTTTTCATAAATCGCTCCTTCTTTGTTGTGAAAAATAGAAATACTGGATATATATCTGCGATTACCCATGCTACGATCTACCACAGCGCTGGAAAAACAGGGCGCCTCACCTGACTGAATCGGCTCTCCGCCCTCTCAAAAACATGTCATTATTCGCTTCTTTCGCTTCAATGAGCCTGTTGTCCTTTACTGGGTGGGGAATAACCGAAGAGAAGAGAGAAGCTGGATGGCGCCAGATGACACATGCTGCATCTTCTTAAGCAAGTTTTATGCCCACCGGATCAAAATGCGTCACATTGTACACTTTACCTAAAATATATATAGTTACAGTATGGCAAGAGCCATGAAAGGGCGTAAGCTTGAATGGAAGAAGTGTTGCATGCAACACTTCAACATCGGGGATATCTTGAGTAGGTTGTATTTTTTTTGTTCCAATTGCAATAGGTAGGGGTAAGGAGAAACATAGAGGCCCGGGAGCGAATGTCCTGGCCTTTTGCTTTAGACGGACGCAGACGCAAACTTGACGTCCATGTGGGGAATAGTGTGGGGAGCGACTTGGTGGAATAAAAATGGGGAGGCTAACATTTCTGCTAATCTCCCAATTTTATTTGATTTTATCTGGTAGGCGATGGGCGACTCGAACGCCCGACCTTTGGTTCCGGAGACCAACGCTCTATCCACCTGAGCTAATCGCCCGATAATATCTGATCGATTCTGCTATGCCCGGATCTCGGCCAAGACTCCCGGCGCACTTACTCTCCAAGAATCGTCCCGGCCTCTGTCAATCTCGACCACGAAAAGGATACTAAACCATTTTTCCGTGAAGTTCAACCTCATTCTGACGCAACCCTTATTTTATTCTTCGAGGGGGAGAAGTCGGGGTGTTTCTCCGGATCAGACAAAAGGTGTCTGATTATCTTTTATCATTAAACCTCAAACGCTTACCAATCTGCGCCGCATGCTCAGTGAACAGATCAAGGCCGCCGGAACTCAAAAAACTTTTTTCATAACCAGGCAAAATTGATATCCGACATCCCTCACTCTGCCGGGTCAAAACCTTAACGCAGAGACTTATCTCATGTTTCTTCTAAAGTAACGGCCGGGGACGGAGAATCGGTCCTGAACCAAGACCGAATTTTGTTAGTGAATGATTCCATATATAAATAAAAAACCGGCGTGACGTAAAGGGTCAACATTTGAGAAAACAATAACCCGCCCACCACGGCCAGGCCCAGAGGACGTCGAGATTCAGCGCCGGCCCCGTACCCCAAGGCCAGCGGCAGGGTCCCCATCAGGGCCGCGGTGGTGGTCATCATAATCGGCCGGAATCTAATAATACAAGCCTCGTAGATGGCCTCTCGCGGCGGCATTCCTTCCTTTTGAGCCTGGAGGGCGAAGTCGATCATCATGATCCCGTTCTTTTTGACCAACCCAACCAGCATAATGACGCCGACAAAAGCGTAAATATTCAGCTCAACTTTGAACAGCAGCAGAGTGGCCAGGGCGCCGAATCCGGCAAAAGGCAAGGCCGACAAAATGGTCACAGGATGGATAAAACTTTCATAAAGAATGCCCAAAACCAGGTAAATAACCAGGATGGCCATGATCAACAACACCCCGAGGCCTTGCAGGGATGATTGGAACGCCTGAGCGGTGCCCTGGAAACTGGTCGAGATGGTCGCCGGCAAAGTGTTCAGGGCGAGTTTGTCAAGTTCTTCCACCGCAGTGCCCAGCGATACCCCCGGTTTGAGGTTGAATGACAAGGTCACCGATGACAATTGCCCCGTGTGGTTGACCGACAATGGGCCAAGATTTTGGGTAATCTTAGCCACGGCTTTTAGAGGGACCAGCCCGCCGCTGTCCGACCTGATGTACAGATCTGATAAGGCGCTCGGTTCCCGCTGGTTTTTGGGTAGAACCTCCATGATCACCTGATAATAGTTATTAGGTGCATAAATCGTTGAAATCTGCCGCGAGGCGTAGCCGGTATAGAGGGCGTCTTCAATTCTCTCGGCGGAGACGCCCAGGGCCGTAGCCTTATCTCGATCTATTTCCACGTTCACCTGGGGATTCTTCAGTTGCAGATCTGAGGTGGCGTCCAGGAACCCCGGAAGGCTCTTCATTTTTTCTTCCAATATCTGCGCATATTGGTAAAGTTCTGAGGTATCCGGCCCCTGCAGGGTGTATTGGAACTGGCTCTTGGTCAAATTACCCCCAATCCGGAAGGGAGGCGGATTCTGGAGAAAAGCCCGGATGCCGTATTCCTTGGCCAATTTTGGCCGGAGGTCCTGAATAAGCTCATCGGCGGATAGTTTTCGCTCGGCTCGGGGCTTGAGCCGCATGAACAAAATGCCGGAATTGGTACTGGTGATGCCTCCCCTGGCCCCCGCGCTGGAAAAAAAACCTTCCACATTAGGGTCTTCTTTGACGATGGCGGCCAGAGCCTTCTGGCGTTCCACCATGGCCTCGAAGGAGATACTCTCCGCCGCCTCGGTCAAGGCGAAGACCTGGCCGGTATCCTCGTTAGGAATAAAGCCCTTGGGAATAATCTTGAACATGTAGACCATGGCCACCAGGACCATCAGGGTAACGAGCATGGTGAAGCCCGGATGCCGCAAGACCCATTTCAGGCCCCGGTCATAGACATGAAGCATGCCGGAGAAGGCTTTCTCTGAGACCCGATAGAACCGACTCTGCCGGCCCTCGGGCGTGTGGCTGAGAAATCTGCTGCACATCATCGGGGTGAGAGTCAAAGAGACAAACCCGGAAAATAATACGGCCACGCCGATGGCCACCGCAAATTCTTGAAACAACCGGCCAATGATGCCGCCCATAAATAACACCGGGATGAAGACCGCGGCTAGAGAGATGGTCATGGACACGATGGTGAAACCAATTTCCTGGGCCCCGTCGATCGCGGCGGTGAACTTATCCTTACCCATTTCCATGTGCCGGACAATGTTTTCCAGCATGACAATGGCATCATCGACCACGAAACCGACCGACAGAATCATGGCCATCAAAGATAGATTATCCACGCTGTAATTCAAAAGATACATGAACATGAAGGTCCCGATTAGGGACATGGGGATGGCCAGGCTGGGGATGATAGTGGCCGTAAGTTTTCGTAAAAACAAAAAGATAACCAAGACAACCAGGCCCAGAGCCAGAATCAGGGTAAATTTGACTTCATTCACCGAATCTCGAATCGATTCGGACCGGTCATACAGCACGTGAAGTGAGGCGGAGGCCGGAATCTGCATCCGGAAGGTCGGCAACAACTTTCTTATCGCCTCGGCGATTTCTATGGTATTGGTTCCGGGTTGCCGCTGGATGGCCAAAACAACGGCCCGTTTGTCGATGTACCAGGCCGCGGTTTTGTCGTTTTCGACGCTGTCAATGGCTTCCCCGATGTCGCGAAGCCGGACCGGCTGGCCTTTGCGGTAGGCCACGATTATGGGTTTGTATGCTTCCGCCTCGTTCAACTGCCCGGTGGCCTTGATGGTGTAAGTTTTGTGCCGGCCGGAGAGTATCCCGGTGGGCAGATTGACGTTGGCGCTTTGGACAGCCCGTGAGGCTTCGTCAATACCGATACCATAAGCCGATAGGGCCGCGGGGTCCAGCCTGACCCGGACGGCATATTTCTGGGCGCCGTAAACCAGCACCTGGGCCACGCCGCTGATAGTCGAGATGCGCTGGGCCATGACCGTTTCGCCGTATTCATCAATGGTATACATCGGGAGGGTGTCCGAGGTCAGGGCTAAGAACAAAATGGGTTGGTCCGCCGGATTAACCTTTCGATATGATGGTGGGGCCGGCATGTTCTGGGGCAACTGATTCGCGGTCCGGGCAATGGCCGCCTGGACATCTAAGGCAGCCGCGTCAAGGTTCCGGCTGAGATTAAACGTCAGAGTAATCTGGGTATTACCCAGGATACTGCTGGAGTTCATCGAATCCAGCCCGGCAATGGTCGTAAACTGCCTTTCCAGTGGAGTGGCCACGGCCGTGGACATGTTTTCCGGACTGGCCCCAGGCAGACTGGCGGTGACTAAAATGGTCGGGAAATCCACATTAGGCAGATCATTCACCGGCAACAACCGATAACTCTGGATGCCGAAAATCAGGATGGCGGCCATCAACAAGGTGGTCATGACCGGTCTGGTGATGAAGGTGTAGGTGAAGTTCATCGCAGTTAATGATCCTCAGGGTTAAGATGTGGCCATCGAATTTAAATGCAACGTGGAGGACGTAGAGAAAACAAATGATAGTGCATAGGGCTTTTGAGGGTTGTCGACGATTCCTCTAAGAACTCCGTGTCCTCCCTGCTCTCCGCGGCCCAGGCCTGTAGCTTTTTAGTGATCATTTTTTGCCGCCTGTGCCCTGGATTGGAGGAGTTGCATTCTTGATTTCCACCCGAGACCCGGGGATGAGACGCAGTTGCCCCTCAGTGACCACTGTCTCGCCGGGCTGGACACCCTTATCGATGAGCGATTCGCGGCCTTGGGTCTTTCCGACCACCACCGGCCGGACCTCCACGGTCTGATCAGGTTTGACCACAAAGATAAATTCTCCTGATTGCCCGGTTTGAACCGCCTGTGAGGGAACGACCACGGCGTTGGGCCGGGAGGTAAGTCTCAAGATGACATTAACGAACTGACCCGGCCAGAGCTGTTTGTCCTCGTTGGCGAATTTCCCCTTCAATCTGATGGTCCCGGTTTTGGTGTCAACGGCGTTGTCGATGAAGGCGATAACCCCTTCAAATGGTGGATCCTGACTTTGGGGTGGCTTGGCCTCCAATTTAAGCGGCCCCTTGGCCATAAATTTCATGATGTCAGGAAGATACTGTTCCGGCACGGCGAAGTTTACATAAATTGGCTGAATCTGATTAATCACGACCATGGGGTTGTCTTCATTATTTTTGATCATATTTCCGGCATAGGAGCTCAATGACCCGGTTTTGCCGGTGATCGGCGCATAAATGTAACAATAGCTTAATTGCAGACGGGCGTTATCGATGGTCGCTTTATCGGCCTTGATGGCGGCGACCAGGGCCTCATAATTGGACTGAACCTGATCCAACTGCTCTTTGGCGATGGCTCGGGTAGTGAACAGCTTGGTGTAGCGGCGCAAATCTTCTTCGGCTTTCTTAAGCAAGGCCTGGTTGCGGTCCATTTTGGCCTGAGCCTCCTTCAAGGCGGCATCACCGGGTCCAGGGTCCAGAGTAAAGAGCAACTCACCCTTGTTGACAAACTGGCCCTCCTGGATATGAACCTTTTTGAGTTGGCCGACCACCCTTGACTTGATCGACACGGTGGTCAGGGCCTCCACATTTCCGATTGCTTCCAACTGAACCGGAACGGTCTTGGAAATAGCCTGGCCGACCTTCACCGGGACTGCTTCCGGGGCCTTTTTCTTCATCTGGTCAGGTTTTTCGCTATTGCAGGCGACGATAAAGCTCAACCCGACCAGCAGCAGAATAAATGCCGCCCAGATAGAATAGCGGCCAGCCCTAAGTTCATTCATATCAGGATGTTTCATGGGTTCCATTTTTGATCTCAGGTTGATTTTCGTTGCCGCGCCGAAGCTGGGGATGCCGGGTATATTGATCAGGCATGGTCCGGTCCGGCGACGTCACAGGGTGAACGCGAAACCAGTGTCTTCATATCAGGTTTGATTTAATTTTTTAAGTGACTATCCCGGCCGGCACAGGCCGACGGTTAACTCGGACTGGTTCTTTCATCACTGAGATTAACTTGGGCTGCTTCCAAGGGGCCGAGATGAACTCATTTTTAAACATAAATTTTAAACGTTTGTTTGAATTTGTCAACATTTTTCTACCGACAATAACCCGAACGATCAAAAATAAAACAATACATCGAGTCGCCGTTATTTTATCGGAGCCATAGTAAATTTACACTACATCTTCGCGTATACCCCTGGGGTGATTATGAATTCCAATAATTCATTTGGGTTTTTTCCATTGACTGTCTTAAAATAAACAATTAAGTTAGATCCGGATTTACCATCCGAGCCACAGCCGACCTGAATATTCCGGAATGCGATAAGAAACAGCACACTCAAGAATTAGGAAAAATCGCGGCTTCCTCTTTGGTCAAGAATGCTTAATCCGGCTTCGATTAGATGTTAACATTTTGACGGGAGACACAAATGGAAAAATTTTTGTTTATCATGACAAAAGGCTTTGAAAAGTCCGGCGGAGCCACCCGAGCCATGCAGTTTGCCGCCATGACGGCCCGCAAAGACCTTCCTGTGGACGTCTTTCTAATTGATGACGCCATCCATTGGGCTCAGTTAGGCCTGGCCGAAGGCATCAGATCTTCAACGGGAGAACATATGAAAGATCTGTTGGACGAACTGGTGAGCAAGAAAGCCGTCATTCATGTTTGCAAGGCTTGCGCCGATAAGCGGCTGGTTTCTCCGGAGGACCTTATCCCTGGAGCGAAGATTTCCGGGGCGCCATTGTTGGTTGATATGATGACCAGTCCTGAGTATAAGGTATTCAACTTCTAAGATTCTAAGAACCGGAACCGCACCTCACCTGGCGAAGATTATGGTTTCCCGAGATCATGGATGGCCGGTTGCCGCGTGTTTTCTCCGATTAGCCGGTAACAGGTCTCTCTGAAAGTATCAAATGTATTCGGGCGCAACATTGTCTCAATTGAAGCGGCGGGTGTCCGGTCATCCCGGCGGAATGGGAAGCTCACAACATCTCAAGCAGTCCCATGCCCCTCCCGGGACCGGCCAGAAGGTCCCGTTCCAACACCTTGTTAACAGGAGAACTATTTCTTGGATGCGTTTGAAGGGTTTCCCACTGAAAAACTGCCGGGCTGGAAGGTATCCCCCATGGCTTTGGGATGGAGGGCCGGGGCGGCAATAATAAGACTACATGGAAAAGCGATAGCCATCTATCTAGTGGGGCTGGGCCTGTTCCTGGGTGGGCGGTTGGCCGCATGTTATTTAGCCCCTGAACGCTTTGAACTCTTGCCTTGGGACAGTAGCTGGTATGCCGGCATCGTTGATTTTGGCTACCACTACAATGGGGACCCTCAAATTCAGCAAAATGTGGCCTTTTTCCCTCTTTTTCCAATGCTCGGAGGTCTGGTCAAGGTTATATTCGGATTGAGCACCGCACACAGTCTCCTGCTGACCGCGTTTACGCTCTCCCTGGTAACAGCCGTGATGCTGTATCAAATCTTCGCCAAAGTGTGTGGTCTGGCCAACCCCGGGATTGCTCTTCTTTTCTTCTTTACCAACCCGTTCAGCCTGTTCCTTTTTTCCGGCTACGCCGAGTCGGCCTGGATCTGCACCATCGTGCTGGCTATTTACTTTCTCGAAATCAAAAAGAACTATCTGGTGTCAACAATTTTCATCAATCTGGCCTCATTATCCCGGCCCTATGGAATTTTGGTGGCGGCTATTCTGTTTATCTTCCTGGCCCGGAGAGTCTGGAGCTTGTACCGTGTTGAGAAACAGCCAACTGTGGCCAGGGTTGAACTAAAAAACTTGTTCATATTTTTACCTTTAACGGCTGTAGCCATGCTTTCCTACCTGATCTACCTCGGGATTAAATTCCATGACCCTTTGGCCTTCTTTCATGTCCAATCCGCCTGGCACAAGGATTTGTCTTTACCACTCAGCCAGTTATTTCACCTGAATTTCTTAAAGTACATAGTCAGGGCATTGATCATGCAAATTCCGGGAAGGAACATCACCCTGGCCAGTCCGATTTGGTGGGACGCACTGGCCGCGCTACTATGTTTTAGCTGGCTCTTGGCCTTTGCCATTGATTCAATATACCATAGGACTTTCGATATCGATTCGATAATCGCCCCGGCCCTGCTCATAAATTTGTTTCTATGGTATTTCAGCAGGCATGAACCGTGGGTGGCGGTGGTCAATGCTGGACGATATTTCTTGCCCGTGTATTTGGGGGTGCTCACCTGGTTGTTCAAATCCATTAAGCTCAATGAAAATATAATCATCAGAAACCGCTCCTCCAAGGGGGGGAGAGGCCCGCCGGAGTAGCTCGAGCTTACCCGAAAAGAGGCTCAATTACCCAATGTTCCTGGTCATCATGTTGATATTGGGCCAGAGCGTCTTGTCCTTCATGTTTACCGTCAGATTTTATTGGGGGGAATGGATCTCGTGATTACCCCAAGCGGACCAACCTTATGGTCACCCCCAGCCCCACTTGCCCGGATTGACAAGGATAGTTATGAAAAACGAAGACAAAACAAAAGAACAACTTATTAGTGAAGTTAACTCATTATACCGGCGAGTGGCTGAGTTGGAACTTTCAGAAACGGAGTGCCAACGTAATCACAAGGAACTGATGGAGCTTAACCTGCAACTGGAAGAAGCGTTGAATCACGCCAATCGGATCGCGGCGGAAGCCCAGGTGTCCAACGTCGAGTTTAACCGCATTTTCAATACGGCCACCGATGGGATGTGTCTGATTGACTCCGATTTCAATATAGTCATGATCAATCACATGCTGCTTAAGCTCCTGGGAATAAACGACAATAAAACAGTCAACCGCAAGTGCCATGAAGTCTTTGGTGATTACCAGTTATGCCACACCCACCTCTGTCCTCTTGTCCAAATACGAGAGGGACAGGATCGGGTGGAATACGAAGTAGAAAAAACGCGTTTTGACGGCACAAAGATTCCTTGTCTGGTCACAGCCAGTTCTTTCCGAGACACTGATGGCTCTCTCCTGGGGATGGTGACTAGTTTTAAAGATATGTCCCATCACAAACGAGCCGAGGAAGAAAGAATTTACCGGGAAAAGCTTCAAGCTGTTCTGGAAATTGTGGGCGCCGTTTGTCATGAACTTCACCAACCGATGCAAACTATTTTGGGGTATTCAGATTTGATCTTGATGGATATTCAGGAGGACAACCCCCTATACGAGGACTTGCAGATTGTCCGAGAGCAGATTGTGACCATGAGGGATTTAACCAAAAAACTACAGAAAATCACCAAGTATGAAACCACCGGTTACGCCGGTAAAACAAAAATTATTGATATTGACAAGAGTTCCAACTGATTCACCAGATTTTCTGCACAACTTTGCCATCCCGGAGCAACCACCAACCAAGACAACTACTTCTTCTCAGATTTTTGGGCGTCAGACTTTTTATGGGCGATTTCCTCACTGATCTTGCCGGCCTTGGCCTTATCGATAAAACCCCAGACCTGGCCGGCCTTGCGCACGTTCATCAGCATGATCAACTGGGCCGCTAAAGTCGGGTCCAAATCGGATAGCAGCGGGCCGGCCAATTCAGGAGGAGTCTGTTCGTAAATCTTGGCCAGACGGACGAGTGTCTCATCATTGTGAGGTCCTTCTTTGGGCTGTCTGACTTCCTTTATTTCCTTCTTCTTGGCCGCCAGTTCATCTATCCTCTTTTGGATTTCAGCCAGCTTGTCCAACAAGACCTTAATATCCGCCCTGACCTGCTGCATCCTGGTCTCGCGCTCTGCGATCTTTTCCTCTTTTTCCCTATTGTCCATAGCCAGTTTTTCTTTGGGCGTCAGGGAATAGGCCGGCGTAGGAGTAGCCGTCGGGGTGGGAGTAGCCGTCGGGGTCGGGGTAACGGGGCGCTTCCTCTCCGTCCGCGCAGCCTTGGCGGGTGCCGGGGATGGTTCCGTGCCGTCGGCCAGATCCATCGGTTCCCGCATGGTATCTTCTTCCTCCTGGGCCGGCGGACTGGTTGGTTTCGGGGTGGGAGTGGGTGGGATAAGACTCTTTGTCCGGGCCTGGGCCGCCGGATGCTTTGTCTGGGCTTTGGCCGTGGGAGGCTTTGGCCGGGCCTGGGCCGCCTGAGGCTTTGGCCGGGCTTTGGCCGTAGGAGGTTTTTTCTGGGCCTGAGTGGTGGGATGCTTTTCCTGGGCCTGGATGATAGCCGGCTCTAGCCATTCATCCACCCGGAGGCATCGGGGGGCACCGGGGGAGAAAGGCGGCGGAACCAGGCTTAAGCCTGAGATAAGTGCTAATATGGATATTATCTTGCGCATGATGTCGTTTTTATCTATCGGTTTGCGGGGATTAAAGGTTTCCGGCCGACCGGATTCATCTTCTTCGGTCAACATCCCTTTCCAGGATTCTTTGCATCTGCGTCAGGTGCTCCAACTTGGCCTCCAGGTCCCACTTGACTTTGTTTAGCCGGGCCTCTTTTTCAGCCAGTTCCTCTTCTTTTTTTTCAAGATCTTTAGAGCGCTCCCTCAATTCCGAATAAGTATAGTCGGGAGAGGATGTCGCCGATGATCCGGTGACCGATTTAATTCCTTTGCCCTTACTTGGGTTTGAGTTTGTCGGCCCATGGCTGGTCATCGGAGGAATACCCGGCTTGTCTCGTTGCCATGTCGCCGGGAGCAAACCGCGGACCAGGTCCGGAACTGGCAAGACCTCCCTCAGTCGATCGAAAAATTCAAAGGGGGCAACCCAGACGGCCCCGCCGATGACGACGGAGACGAAAACAAAAAGAGATATAATCAAAGTTTTTCGCATGGTTATTCCTGACGCGGCCGTCGGCTCACTTGCCGAATCTGGTGATGGCCACTTCATCGAGCAGCTTGGTTTCTTTCATGTTCTGTTCCTTGCGCCAGGCGGCAAATTGATGGGCCTTGAGAGTCTCCAGAATCTTTTTCTTCTTGGTGGCATCAATCAGGTCCTGCCGGCACTTTCCCTGATATTCTTGAGCTTTACGGATAGCGTCCATTTGCTCGAGCAATTCTTGACTCAATCGGCGGAAAAAATTTCGATATATGGTCAATTCCGCCAGATCGACACCCTGCTGTTGTTTGACCCGGTATTCTTCAGTGTAGCGGGTCTCCATTTCCTACCGGCCAGGACCA
>JADFYN010000039.1:0-5135 GCA_015233055.1 Deltaproteobacteria bacterium | reverse complement strand
TCAGCTTGCCCTCGTCTTCTTGACGCATCCTGGTGCTTTCGGAGAATTTTAGAAGTTGCTGTTCTTCCTCTTGGATTCTCAGCCGGAGCAACGTTTCTAAGTTAAAGCGAAACATGGTGGTAGCACCTCGCATTCTTGAAGGCGTCCATCAGGGTGGGATTATTTGGGTTGGCCGCTAACCCCTCCTGGTATACCTGGCGGGCCAGGTCAAAATCGCCCAGGTGTTCAGACGATGAGGCCAGGTTAATATAGCTGATGACATTTTTTGGTTCTAAGTCGATGGCCCGGCGAAAATGAATAACGGCTTTGGGATAGTCGCCTAGTTTGGAGTAAATCAACCCCAGGTTGAGGTGGCCAATGGCAAAGTCATCCATCGCGGCCACGCTTTTCAACGACTCCTTGAGGGCGTCCTCCAACCTGTCTTGCTTCAGATATAATCCAGCCATATTATTATGAATTTCATGATTATTGGGATGTATTTCCAGACCTCTCCGGAGAATATCCTCAGCCTCCACCAGATGGCCTAATCGGTAATACAAAAAGGCCAACTTGGTCCTGGCCGGTAGGAAATCCTCCCGCAGCCGCAGAGTCCGTTCAAAAAAGGCCGCCGCCTCATCCACCCGGCCCTCTTTCTCCGCCAACATAGCCAGGTTGTAGTACGGGTCAGGCAGGCCGGGGTTGGCCTTGATGGCCTTGTTGAAGTATTCTCTAGCCTTAATCAGCTCGCCCAGATTGTGATACATCGCCCCCAGATCGTTCAAGGCATGGGGCCTATTTTCCATGGTATAGACCGACATGGGCAGATAGATCTGTTTGTTCAGATAACGGTCCAGCAGGTCGAAGTACTTATTGTAAGCCTCCAGGGCCTCCTTTTCTCTCCCGGCCTGGGCATGAAGCCGGCCCAGATCAAAAAAGGCGTCCAGATAATGCGGGCAGAGGGAGATAATATCCTCCAGGGCTTCTTGGGCTTCATCAAGCCGATTCAATTTAGTCAGGGCCACGGCCAGGGTGTGGTACATATCGGTAAAAAAAGACTGGGCAAAGTCGAATCCCGGCTGAGCTTTCAACAGGGAGATGGCCCGGCGGGCGGCCTCGATGGACTCTTCGCTCTTATTGTCCATGAATTTAATTTTACATAAATTATAATATATAAAAGGATTATTAGGATCAGCTTCCAACTGCTTTTCCAACAAGGCCGTGGTTCGGGCACATTTCTTGTCCATCTTGTCGTTGTCTAAGGCATAGCCATAGTGATACATCCGGACGTCCGAATAGGGAACCGGACCGGTGAAGATCAGTTGATTATGGACGATCCCCTCATAGTGAATGCCCTGATGGTTGCGAAACAACCGGATGGTGTTCATTTTAGAGAAAGATATCTTGTCTCTCAGTTGATTGAATAAGATAAAATATACTCCGGCGGCGCCGATGAGTTTGGTTAACGCCCGCAACTTCTTATGATCATCGGGTTCCAATCGCTCATCCGCATCCAAAATCAGAATCCAGTCACTGGTGGCATACGATAGGGAATAATTCCTCATCTTGGAGAAGTCATTTTCCCAGGGATGATGATAGACCTTGGCCCCGAATGAGGCGGCGATCTCCGGAGTCTGGTCGGTGGACCCGGTATCCACCACGATGATCTCATCCACCACGTCCCTGGCGCTGGCCAGGCACTGGGGCAGCATGATTTCCTCATTCTTGACGATCATGCACAGAGAAATGGTCCCTTCTTTGTCTCCTTCCGTAACGGGAAGCGGGGCCTGGTCGACCCCGGCCAACATCTGGGATGGTTGGGCAGCCACAGCCGGGCCACGCGACTGACCTGTCCGGCGAATGGCCACTCCGGCCGGGCCGGGGGCTGGAATGGAGGCCATCAAAGCCGAATCGGCCGTTAGATCGACCGAAATACCCTCGGCAGGAGCCATTATGGCGGCCAGGCCCACGGGGTTGGGGGCGTGAACCTCATCTGATCCGGTCGGCTGAGAAATAGACGAGCTTTTCATTTGGCCCGCCTGAACGCCCGAGATTGGACTCTTTTTGCCCTTGAGTTTGTCTTTTTTGCTCTTCTTCATCCCAGTTTCCTGCGAGGGTCATCTGGAAGTGATGACAAATTTTTGTACCGGACCAATGGGTGAATGTCTTACCGGGGTTCACCCGGATCACTTATATGCTTCATCGTGGTGCCTGAGGGCATGAAAGGTAACCAGTTCTTCCTTGTCGTCCACCTCAAATATCAAAACAAAACTACCCAGGTGGACCCGGCGCCTATTTTTTAGCATGTTCCGCAATGGTTTATAATGGTGGGGGTTTTCTATAATTTCGGCTATCTTGCCGACCACCCGCTCCCGGAGAAGGAAATCCGTCTTGATTTTTCTTAGATCCTTTTTGAAGTTTTCTGAATACTTCTTGCCGTAGTTACTCATCTTCCCAAACCGACTTGAAAAATACTTCGTTCTCCTCCGGGGTCCGGCAAATAGTGAACTTGCCTTTCTTGACTTCTCTTTTTATCCTTTCCATTTCGGCCACGAACTCAGGACGAAACATTTCTTCGGGAGGCATATTTTCATCATCATCTGGTGCGGGTTCAATCGTGATGGTGAACGTTTGCTCCGGAAAGAACCCCTGTTGTTTCAGCCATTCGGCGGACAATTCGGTTCCTTTTACGTTCTCTATGGTTTTACCCAGCATGGCTTTGCTCCTTCCATCAACTATGATTTTTCTTCTGCCATGACGATCTGTGTTACTAATGCTTAATTTGATGGACTTTGCGACTCCCTCTTGTCATTTCGAGCGTAGCGAGAAATCTTAAGATTCCTCACATTCGTTCGGAATGACAAATTGGAATCATTGGCTTTTTGGGTTGCGGCCAAAGGCTGCGCTGTCAGTTTTACCCCACCAGGGCGCTCAGATCATTCACACACTGATCAAAAGTAACTTTTTCATTGACGGCCTGGATCAAAAAGTTATTGATCCGGTCAATCATGGAGATGGCATGGTCGATGGCCGGGTTGGAGCCTTTGACGTAAGCGCCGATATTGATAAGATCCTCAGATCGTCGGTAGGTGGCCAGAATGTTTAGAAGTCGCCCCGCGGCTTGCTTCTGCTCGGGCGTGACCACGTCGGACATGACCCGGCTGACGCTGCTCAAAACGTCAATGGCCGGATAGTGATTCTTGGCCGCCATTTCCCTGGTGAGCATAATATGACCATCCAGAATGGCTCGGGCGGCATCGGAAATAGGCTCATTGAAATCATCGCCCTCGACCAGGACGGTGTAAATACCGGTGATGCTGCCGCCCCCCTCGGAGACGCTGGCCCGTTCCAGGAGCTTCGGTAAAAGTGTAAACACGGTGGGCGTATACCCCCGAGTGGTGGGCGGTTCCCCCACCGCCAGGCCGACTTCCCGCTGGGCCATGGCAAATCGGGTCAAAGAGTCCATCATCAACAAGACGTCCTGACGGCGGTCCCTAAAATACTCGGCAATGGTGGTGGCGATGTAGGCCCCCCGCATCCGGACGAGTGGAGCTTGATCCGAAGTGGCGCAGACGACCACAGATCTTTTTAATCCTTCTTCGCCCAGGTCCTTTTCGATGAATTCCCGAAGCTCCCGGCCCCGTTCGCCGATCAGCCCGATAACGTTGACATCCGCCCTGGTGTTTCTAGCCATCATGCCCATCAGGGTCGATTTTCCCACGCCGCTGCCGGCGAAGATACCCATTCTCTGGCCTTTGCCCAGGGTCAACAGGGAATTAATGGCCCGCACTCCAACGTCCATGGGCTGGTGAATCCTGGCCCGCCGGAGGGGGTTAAGCGGCTCGGCGTAGATAGGGTAACGCGTTTCCGGGACTATCGGCCCCAGACCGTCAATCGGCTCCCCCAGGCCGTCTAAGACCCGTCCCAACATGGCCGGCCCGACGGGAATAGTCGCCGCCTCTTCGGAATGAACAATCCGGCAACTGGGCGCCACCCCTTTAAGATCCCCCAGAGGCATCAAGACAATCCGATTCTCTTTGAACCCGACAACCTCGGCTTTGATGGGCGGCCCGTCATCCATGGGGTAAATGTAGCAGGCGCTGCCCACAGACACACCGGGGCCGTATCCTTCCACAGTCAAACCGATAATCTTGGAGACCCGGCCGATAATCCGGTAGGTCATCAGGCCGGCCACAGCCTGTTGATATTTGTTGAAATCAATGGCCACATCCATAGGTTATGCTCCACCACCGTCAGGGGGCAATTGCGCCCGAAGGACCCGGTCGACCTCTTCAATGTTCAAATCCATTTTGGATTCCACATCGCCATAGTTTGATTCCACAATGATGCTGCCTCGGCTCAGGCTGGGGTCGGGTTCAAATGACAATCGTTTGACGTTTTCCAAACTACCGAGCAACTCATCATGATGCTCTTTGGCTATGTCAATGTCTTGTTGACACATCCTAATTTTCAGGTTTTCCCGGTCCACGGCTTTACTGGTCGCGAACCGAATGACGCTCAGTACCGTCTCTGGGGATTCCAGATCCCGGTGAAAAACTTTCCGAATAACGGCCAGGATCAATTCCAAGATATGCTTTTCGACTCGCCGGAACAGGGGTTCTTTTAAGCCGGAGACTTCAACGGCCGCCTGGTTGAACGCCGCCACCGGCGCTGTTAACTGGCTAACTCCCTGATTAAAGCCGTCCTTGTAACCGGCATCATATCCCGTTTTCCGGGCTTCTTCCTTAATCCGTTCCGCTTCCGCCTGGGCCTGGTGGATGACATCTTGAGCCAGCCGGGTTTGTTCCGTAATTTGCACCTGAGCCTGTTCGTGAATCCGGCGGACCTTTTCTTCCGCTTGAGTCAGGATAACAGCAGCCTCTTCCTCGAACTTTTGTTCATAAGTATGCCGCCGCTTCGATAGGTCATCCTTATCCTTCAGGAAGACAAAAGGGACTTCGCTCGTCTCAGGGTGCGCGGCCTCTGCCGTCGGCTTCAATTGAGACATCCGCAGAGCCTCAAACCGTTGAGTATCTTCCTTATCGGCTTTAATGACGGAGCCGCTGCTCACCCTGGTGACAGCCTCATCCTTAAGCTGAAAACCGTACATCGCGATTTTGTCTGAATCTTTGGCCTTAATTATTCTCACGCCTGGGCTC
>JADFYN010000399.1 GCA_015233055.1 Deltaproteobacteria bacterium | reverse complement strand
GATCAGTCCGGGTACGAGGACATGCGAAGGTCATGACACACCTCATGTTCGGGATATTGGCGTTAGCGGCAGATCAGCTAATTCGTTTAGTCTGTTAGCCGAGACCAACACCCCCTGAATGTACAATTTAAGATATATAAAGGAGGATGTTATTGGTAAACTATGTTAAAAAATAATGATATTAGCCAATCTTAACGATAGATGAGGCGCTACTGTTAATTTAGAGACCCTTTTGTTATAATTGTTGACATAATAACTAAGAGCGGGGACCACTATATCAATTTTATATCACGCAGATTAGTTTTGCAAGAAGCTCGGCGGAAAAGAATTTTCCATAAGGTATTGGAACAAGCTGGGCTACAAAGAATCAAGATTCATTCTTTGCGGCACACGTTCGCCAGCCAACTTATTCAGGGTGGTGAATATCTCGCTTATGTCCGTGACCAACTTGGTCATTATAGCATTCAATTAACGGTCGACACCTACGGGCATCTCGCTCCGGATGGAAACAAAGCTGCCGTCGACAGGCTGGATGACCCAAATGTGGACATGAAGAGAACCTTGGTCCAGGAAGAGAGCGACGTAACCAAACGCAACCTATGCGCAACCCGCAAAAAACGGGGGGCCAACCTTAACAGTTAACTCATTGTTTTAATTAGTGAGACCAGGATGAGTCTAACAACTGACCTTATAATTCTTTTTTTGGCGGTCAAGTTCACGGCTGGCGTCTCTTTTTTTCAGTTCGTGGCGGCGGTCCACCACATTCCGCCCCTTGGCTAAGGCCATCTCAGCCTTGACATGGGATTGGGAGAAATAAAGCTTGAGCGGAATAAGAGTAAACCCTTTTTCTTCGATCTTGCCGATCAGCCGTTTAATCTCGCTTTTATGAAAAAGGAGTTTGCGGGGTCTTAAGGGATCATGGTTATCATGATAGGCGAAGGGATAAGGGCTGATATTGGCATTATATAACCATACCTCCCCTTTCCTGATTTTAGCGTAGGCGTCGGACAAATTGGCCCGGCCCAGGCGCAGGGATTTTACTTCCGTCCCGGTCAGGACCAATCCCGCCTCCATAGACTCCACGATATCAAATCGAAACCGGGCCTTCTTGTTCTGGCAAATTAATTTTCTGGTTGTTCCAGGGTCTTTCGACATAGTCTTTTTTTACTCTCTTGACTCAATCCTAAAGTCATCCGAAATTGAAGTCTTTCGTTTCACATTCGACCAGTTATGCTTCGAACTGCCAAATAGTCCTTTTTTTGATCCCGCCTCAGGGTGGCGCTTCGCTGACCCTGGGTAAGGGCGCACGTCAAAGAGTCAATTGTAACCGTTCAAAGTATAATTAGTATAGCGCAAAGATTCCAGGCGGAATATCTGGAAAACAGAGGAAACCCTCTGCGTCCCGCCCTGTTCTTTCTGCGTCCTCTGCGGTCAAGGTTTTGGGAGTGATTCCTGCGCGCATCGCACCGGGATGAGAACGCGGTTATTGTGGGGACTGGTCGCCGGACCCAGGATGATTGAAGATTTGATTCATTAGATCACGGGATAGAATTCGGCTCATGTGTTCAAAGACAAGTGTATTGACCTGTCCGGAGGTTTCACACTTGAAGATCCGCTTAAAAAATTCTTTGGACTCAGTGAAGGAGGTCTCCCGGATAATTTGTTTGATGATGGGGATGCTGAAGGCGTTCATGGACAGGTCGGTAATGCCCAGTCCCAACAGGATGGGCAGGCACATGGGATCCCCGGCCATTTCACCACAAATGGACAGTTTGATCCCGGATTGTTCGGATGTCTTAACCAATTGATGGAGAATGCGCAAGATAGCCGGATGGAAAGGCTTATACATGTGAGCCACATATTCATTCACCCGGTCAATGGCCATGGTATATTGGATCAGATCGTTACTCCCGATACTGAAAAATTCCACTTCCTTGGCTAAGGCGTCGGCCATGATCACGGCTGAAGGGATCTCGATCATAATCCCTAGGGAGATGTTCTTGTCAAAGGGGATTTGTTGACGATCCATTTCCTGGCAGACCTGGTGGTAGATGTCTTTTACGGCCCGCATTTCCGAAACGCTGGAGATCATCGGAAAAAGAATCTTGACCCAACCGTAATTACTGGCCCGGAGGATAGCCCGCAGTTGCGTCTTGAATATCTCCGGTTCCCGTAAACAGAAACGGATGGCCCGCAACCCCAGGACCGGGTTGGCCTCTGGTTTCATCTCCATGTAACCAGCCACCTTATCACCGCCGACGTCGAGAGTGCGAATGATCACCGGCCGAGGCTTCATGCTTTCCACAACTTCCCGGTAGTTCTCGAACAATTCGTCTTCCCGAGGCAGCTTGGCACTGGCCAGGTAATGATACTCAGTCCGGTATAGCCCCACCCCCTCGGCGCCGTAATCAAGGGCAGCCGCGGCTTCCGCAATCATTTCCAGATTAGCCATAATGCTGATTTCTTGGCCGTCGCGGGTTACAGCCGGTAAGCGGCTCTGCCCATGAACATGCTCTTGGTACAATTCGAAGCGGGCTTTCCGTTCCTGGTATCGCTGAATAGTGTCTTCGTCTGGGTTAATGATGACCAACCCGGCGCCGCCATCCAAGATTAAATGATCACCTGTAACGATTACCTCCGAAGCCCGACGCAGTCCGACCACCGCCGGAATTTCCAGGGATTGAGCCATGATGGCCATATGGGAGGTCCGGCCGCCGATATCGGTGACAATCCCCTGGACCCGGTTGGCTTTAATCTGGGTCATATCCTCGGGTGTGAGGTCATGAGCCACAATGATGACTTTATCGGCGATGTCCTTGAGACTGCCCGACGGAGACCCCAACAGGACGCGCAGCAGGCGTTGCCCCACCTGGCCGATATCCAGGACGCGCTCCCGCAAATAGTCATCTTCAATCTTTTTGAATGACTCCTGAATCTTGGTAACGGTTTTTTTCACCGCCCATTCGGCGTTGATATGTCCGATCCGGATCTGCTCAATGACCGCATCAAAAAAGTTATGATCGCTAAGGATGAGCATATGGGTGTCGAGAACATAGACGTGATCTTTCAGTTCGGCCGGGATACTCTCCTTGGCCTTCCTCAGCTCTTCTTTAATCCACTCGGCCGCGTCCATAAACCGTTTTACTTCGTTGTCTACGCGCGACTCGTCAAGAAGGTAATGGTAG
>JADFYN010000398.1:1274-3190 GCA_015233055.1 Deltaproteobacteria bacterium | reverse complement strand
GGGGACCTTGAATTGAATCCGTTCCTTGGCGTATTTCACCCCCGCTTCCAGGGAAGCCTGAGCAATGCCCAGAGCTTGAGCCGCGATGCCGATGCGTCCCGTGTCCAGGGCGGTCATGGCGATCTTGAAACCTCCCCCCGGACGGGTAAGCAGGTTTTCCTTGGGCACCCGGCAATCGGTTAAAACAATGGAACTAACCGGATTGGCCCTCATGCCGCAATTGTCCTCCAACATGCCGACTTCGAACCCTGGTGTCCCTCTTTCCACAATCAGGCAACTGAACCCTTTCTTGACATTGCCTGGTTCCACCGAGGCAAAGATGAGGCAGGTGTCCGCCACACCCCCGTTGGTCACAAAAACCTTGTTGGCGTTTATGATGTAAGAATCACCATCCGGCACGGCTGTGGCTTCGATGGACATGGCATCCGAGCCGGCATTGGGTTCGGTCAGGCAAAAGGCGCCGATCTTTTCTCCTGAGGCCAGAGGTGGTACAAAGCGTTGTTTCTGGTCTTCAGTGCCAAACACACAGATGGGATACAAGGCCACACTATTATGGACGGTCACGGCTAAACCCATGGCCGCGCAAACCCGGGAAATCTCTTCAATGACCAGGCAGTAACTCAGTGCATCCATTTCCGAGCCCCGATACTTCCGTTCGGCTTGCATGCCGAAGAAACCCAGCGCCCCCATTTTTTCCACCACGTCCCAGGGGAAACGGCCCTCGGCATCGATCTCCCGGGCGATGGGCCCCAGCTCTTGTTCGGCAAATTGCCGGACCATCCGGCGGACCGCCTTTTGCTTCATAGATAGATTAAAATCCAAGATGATCGCCTCGTTCTTGCTGGTTTGAGTATCTGTGTCACATCCCGGCCAGGGATGAGGATGAGTAACTTCCGTTGAAGGTTGCGGGAATGTCGCCATCTGGTCTTGTTATAAGCAGCGGTTAGGACGGCCGTTTGATCATTTGTTCCAGTTCCAATTCAAAACGTTGCAGCGAATCCACGGTGGCTGCCAGGACCAGTAATTGGCTCAGTTTTTCAGGCTCGTCAAGTGAGTGAATGCTCGTTTCCATCGAGTCGGAGATCAGGCCCAATCGGACCTGGATTATTTTGATGATATCTTCCTGAGCCGTAATGGTTGCTCCTTCTTTTTTTCCCTTTTCTATTCCCTTTTCTATTCCCCTTTCTATTCCTTCATCGAACCCTTCTTTTTTAAAAAGTTCGTAGGCATACGATTCCATAATGAGATCCCTCCTTCTGGAAAAGAGTTCTTGGGCCAATTTTTTTCGACATCAATCCGGTAAAGACGGTCATGGCGGATAACAGATCTACCTTATCTTGCAGCGGCAGCGTGCTATCGTAGACCAGTTGGTCTGCTCCGGGCAGCAGGTCCAAGCCATGACGCATGATTGGAACCAGCGGCAACAAGCAGGTCACCCCTGAAGAGATTATCTCCTCCGCATCGAATTCATAAACCCGAATCAGCCGGAACCGATATGATATCTCATTGTCCTCGTAATGCCCCACAGCCCCGGCGGCGGGCTTTAACAACAAGATGCAGGAAGTAATCTTTTCCTTACATTTTACCAGATATCGGCTACGATATTCAAGGAGTCTTTTCGGGACATCCTCTTCCCAATTGGTTTGGATTTCCAGCAAGACGATTTCTTGATTACCGTTTTCATCCGTGACCCTAAAGGCCGCGTCACTCCGCCTCAGGCTGACCGTTTCGGTCGGCAACGGTTCCACCATGTCACTCTCGGCTACCGGTATCCCGACCAATTGCCGGATAATCTGCGGGGCGCATTTTTCGAACAAGAACTTGAAGCTGACATCGTACTGCATGATTGTCCCTATTTAGAGGACGCCCGGCGACGTTTCAAAGCAGCGGCATCTTTCAGATGGTCCAGGTTTCCC
>JADFYN010000398.1:0-1138 GCA_015233055.1 Deltaproteobacteria bacterium | reverse complement strand
CCACCGCGCCGATAGAGATGTCCGCCTCCTCCGCAGTCATGTCAGGGCACCTGGAGCATCCTTTCATGACCAGAGGCCGGATCATATCCAGGGGAAATTCTCGGACCCCTTCCGGAGTAAAGGCTTGAAAAACATTGGCCGGAGGCGGCGGAATATCATACCGGTAGGCCCGGTGAACATCTTGCTCGGCCAGAAAGGACTGAAGCCGCCGGTGGTCTAAGGCCCAGGTGCAAAACAACCCCACCGACAGACCCGCCTGGCGAGCCGCATCAGCCGCGGCCAACCGTCGCACCGCGGTGGCCTGACAGGGCAAACCCACCACGGCCAAATTTGTCCAGCCATCATTGACCGCCCGGTTAAAGGCGCTCAGAGCGGCCGCCCCGACATAGCGGGATCCGGCATTGGCCATCACCGCATCGATATCCCGGGCCACCACTCCATGGGGGAAGCCATCCCCACCCTTATCGGTGACGATAGCCGCCGCGACCAAACCGTCCTTCAAGGCCCTGGTCAAGATGGCCGTGACTAGGCCGCCGTACTGGACCTTGGGTTTCACCCCATCTTTGGGCATACAAGCCATGAACACATCCTTGACCGGTCCAATGGGTGATTCCGCCGTCTCATCTATCTCATCTACCGGGGCGCCGTCTTCCAACCGGGGGCAAACCTGATGGCATCGGCCTTCTTCCCGGTCACACTGGTCGGTCAAAGCCACCCGGCCATCATAAAAGCTGAAATAGGGGCACAGATTAACGCAAGCCCCACAGGCCACGCACAGACCGGGGCCGATTACCTTATCCATCAATTGTTGACACGCACTTGGGCTCATTTGAGCATCTCCCGGGCGATGTTGATCTGAAGTATTTCCGACGTACCGCCACCATAGAGTAGAAATCGGGTATCCCGGTAATACCGCTGAACGGGATACTCATTGGAATAAGCATAGGAGGCAAAAATCCGGGTCGCCTCGTCGGCGCAGGTGCAGGCCGTTTCCGAGGCAAACAGCTTGGCCATGGACGCCTCCTGAGTGCAATTAATCCCCTGATCCACCAACCCGGCAGCCTTGTAGGTGAGTAGTTTCGATGCTTCGATGCCCACGGCCATCTGGGCGATTTTCATTTGAATGGCCTGGAATTGG
>JADFYN010000397.1 GCA_015233055.1 Deltaproteobacteria bacterium | reverse complement strand
GGCCGGCGCCGACAGGTGCTCCCCGGGTAAGTTCTATGGTTGGACAGTTTTTTGTCTGATGGTGTTGGGCTGGGGTGTGGTGGGGGCGGTGGTATGCATCGTCCTGGCTTTGAACCAGACCGCTATGAACGACTATTTTGCTTTCGGCCTCTGGATTGTTTTTGACTTGGCCGTTATCGCTCTCGGCGCCGGGGCCTTTTTTACCGGTTTTTTGACCTATATTCTTCGCAAAGATGAATTGAAGTCCATCATCAACACGGCCGTCATCATCGGGTTCATCTGCTACAGCGGCGCCGTGGGGATGCTGGGATTCGACATCGGACAACCCCTAAGAGGGTGGTTCGGGTTTTGGCATGCCAATGTCCACTCCATGTTGACGGAAGTAATGTTCTGCATCACCTGCTACCTGGGCGTGTTGACCATTGAGTATTTGCCGCTTATCCTGGAAAACCGGAAACTCAACCAGGTTCCCGAGTTCCATTTTATGGCCCATAATATGCACCAGATCATGGCCCTTTTCGCCGGGACCGGGACCTTTCTGTCCTTCTTCCACCAAGGCTCCCTCGGCGGCATGTATGGTGTTTTATTTGCCCGGCCGTTTGCTTTCCGGGAAGGGATCTTTATCTGGCCGTGGACGTTCTTCCTGTTCATTTGGTCCGCCATCGCCTCTGGGCCATGCCTGACTATCTTGGTGACCATGATTACGGAAAAGGTTTCCGGTAAGAAATTGGTTAAACAATCGGCAATCAGCCTGCTGGCCAAGATCTCAGGATGGATGCTGGCCACTTACCTGGTCGCCAAGATCGCCGACACCCTTTATTGGGGCTACGTCATGGCTCCGGCAAAGGGATTGACCCTGGCCAGTTTCTACCGGGAAGGACCTTACGGAATGTGGCTGTTGTTTCTTGAGATCGGCGTCTTCGGGATTATCCCGGCCCTTATCTTGACCAATCGCGAGGCTCGGGAGAACCGGACCCTGCTGGCTATAGCCGCAGTGATGAATTGTACCGGGGTTTGCATAAACCGATTCGTCTTCACCGTTGTCAGCCTGGCCATTCCGGTCATGCCCTTTGAGAAGTTCGCCAGTTATTTCCCGACCTGGCAGGAATGGTCCATCTCCTTTGGGATGCTGGCCTACGGATGTCTGATATTCTCTCTGTCATACCGATATCTGCCGGTCTTTCCCCATGAGCACGAGTTGAATGCCGGCAACGGACACGCCCATGCTCACGCTCATTGATTAACAAGCACCAAATAGACAAGCTTTAAAACTATAAAACGTTAAGACTAAATAGATAAGCCTCGGTTGACTAGGGTCGGCCGAGGCTTTTTTATCTTCACGTGTTGCCGAAAGGATTTGGTTTGTCTGTCGGGCAGTTCGAGCAATTCGATAATCTACTTGATCCGGCTATAACCGGCGCTTTTGAGGGCACCCGTTGCTGGTTGACCGGTTACTCGTTAGACAACATGTAACATGCAACAAGTAACCAGCAACCGCAACCACGTCTCCTCTATCGTGACGATGTATCTCACCGTTTTACGCCCAGGCGATTCTATCGGTGGACCCGGCTGACTATATTTTGAACTGTCTGACAAGGTCCTGTAATTTCCGGGCCACGTCGGTCAAAATATCGGCATCGCCTTTCAGTTGTTGACTGTGTTCCACGATGTCAACCGACAGATGATGCACATCGGAAATCTCCCGAGCTATGCCGGCGGCTTCAGTGCTGCTTCTAAGCGTATGTTCATTGGCCTGGTTCACACCAGAGGCAACTTCTGAAATAGTATTGGCCAGTTCGTTCGTGGTCGCCGACTGTTCCTCCACTGCCGCGGCAATCGTCGTCACCGCCTCTTTTCCTTCATGGACTGCGGCTACGACTGTTTCCATCTGGTCGATAGCCCCTTTTGTCAGCAATTGAATCCCTTCGATCTCCTTCCGAATATCTTCTGTGGCCTTTGATGCCTGCCTGGCCAGTTCTTTTATTTCGTGGGCTACGACCGCGAACCCTTTGCCGGCTTCACCAGCTCGAGCAGCTTCAATCGTGGCATTCAAAGCCAATAGCTTGACTTGTTCGGATATCTCGTCGATTGTCACCGTGACCTGGTCGATTTCTTTAGCGGCATCCCCTAGCTTGCGCACCTCCCCGGATGCGATACTTGACTGGTGTGCCGCTTTATCAATGGTGGTCCGGGTTCTTTCGGCGTTTTGGGCAATCTCGCTAATGGTCGAAGTCATCTCCTCGGCGGCCCCGGCCACGGTCCGAGCGTTATTAGATACGCTTTCCATGACGGTGGCGACGGATGTAATATTGGAGCTGATCTTTGTGGCCGACTCCGACACGGTGTTCGTCTTTTCCTTGGTGTTTTGTGAGGCGTTGGCCACCATGTCGGCAGATGATACAACACTGGTTGCGGCGGTCATCAGAGTATTCACAACGCTGGTCACACTGCCGAACATCCCTTGCAGTTTGGCCATAAAACTATTTAAAAGGGTGAGGACCTCAGTGATTTCGTTATAAACCTTATTCTGATAGATCTTTTTGCATTCCCGGCAGGAGACCAGAGTCCCGCTGGTTATCTGGATACAAACGGGTACAGGGGCATAGGAGCCGGATTCTTCCCAACAAACTGTTTCTTTACCAAAAGAAGGGCAATCATTTTTCCCGCACTGCATTACGGTTGAGCAGTCGACGGGGGACATTTTAGCCCGTTTTCTAAGATCGCCCTCTCCCTGGGCCAAATCTGCGACACTGGCTCTCAGGGCATTGAGTGAACGGATGACTGAAAAGATAAGCGATAACGAAATGGTTAAAGACAGGGCTATGCCGACCAGGACGAAGATGGAAATAACCGTATAGGCTGTGCGCTTGGTGGCCAGCACTGTTTTGTCTGCTTCCTTTAAGATATCATCCGCCGCCTTAATGACCTTCTTGCCGACATCATCGAGCAAACGGATCTTATCCCTTTTTTGGGTGCAAGTTTAGTTGCTAGTTCAAGGATGTTTGGAGCTTGGGCCAGTCCCGCGGATGAACCGAAGACGATACACAGGCCAACGACAACGAATTTAATCATCCAACTTGATTTTGCCATGGGGAACGCTCCTTTTGTAATTGGTGAGATAGGATTATACTTTGAATGGTAATAATTGTCGCTTTTAGAGCCGGCCTGGTTTCTGATTACTCGTAGCGTCT
>JADFYN010000396.1 GCA_015233055.1 Deltaproteobacteria bacterium | reverse complement strand
CAGCCTGCTCGGCGTCCAAGTAATGGTCAATATGGGTGTCGTGCTGGGGTTGTTGCCGACCAAAGGCATGGCCTTACCTTTTCTTAGTTACGGAGGCTCGTCCTTGCTCTTTTGTATGGCCGCCGTCGGCATCTTGTTAAATATCTCCACCCATGTGGAAGAGGGCGAAACCCCATGAGGATTATTATTGGGGGCGGCGGAACAGGCGGCCATTTATTCCCGGCTTTGGCCCTGGCCGATGAATTCAAACGGCAGATACCCGAGACCGAGATTATTTTTGTGGGCAGCCGGCAGGGCCTGGAGTCGCGATTGGTCCCGCAGCATGGTTATGATTTGATCTTCATTCACGCCAAAGGATGGAAGGGCCGGGGAATCATAGGGAAAATAAAATCTCTTTGGGCCGTCCCGGTCGGAGTGTTGAAGAGCCTGTGGATAATTTGGCGGTTCAAACCGGACCTGGTCATCGGAGTCGGAGGGTACGCCTCGGGACCGGTGGGCCTGGCCGCCTGGATGATGGGAAAGAAAATGGCCTTGCAGGAGCAAAACTCTATTCCAGGATTGACCAATCGCTTGTTGGGCCGGCTGGCGGACATCATCTTTTTATCATTTGAAGACCAGGCCGGGTGTTTCGACCCGGCTAAAACCCGCCTGGTGGGTAATCCGGTGCGGGAGAGTCTGCTTCGAGCGGGACGGATGACGACCTCGGACCCGGCCGGCCGAATTCGGCTCCTGATCATGGGTGGGTCCCAAGGGGCGCATCGCATAAATGAGGTGTTTACGGCGGCCATGGATCTGTTGGGGGACCGGCGAACAGGATGGCGGATTACTCACCAAACCGGAGAGAAGGATTTTGACGCGGTGACGGCGGAATATCAACGTCTGGGACTCGACGCCAATGTGGCCCCTTTTTTCACCGACATGGGCCAGGTTTATGCCCAGACGGATGTGGTGCTGGCCCGCTCAGGAGCGACAACATTGGCCGAACTTACTTCCTTAAGAAAACCGGCCGTGTTCATCCCTTACCCCTATGCGGCCAATAACCACCAGGAAATAAACGCCCGATTCGTGTCGGATCAAGGCGCCGCCATGACCATTACCGAAGCCGAATTAACGCCGCAGTTACTGGCTGATTGTTTGATTGACTTGATGGACCATCCGGAAAAAATCGAGACCATGGCCGACCAGGCCGGTCGCTTGGGCCGACCCACGGCCGCCGTCGATATCGTCCGGGAATGCCGAAACCTGGTGGGACGCAACTAAAGATAGGCCGAGACCGCAATTTCTTTGAATTAAGGAAACAACGTTAAGATTTCTCGCTTCGCTCGAAATGACAAAAAGTGGACCATCCAGAATGACGATGTAACCTTGTCATTCCGAGCGAAGCGAGGAATCTTATCACATCAGAAAAAGGCCAGGGGTGACCCAATTCAACGACGTTGTGCCGAAACTGAGGGGCCGTTTTGTACAAAAAAGATCAGCATATTCATTTCGTGGGGATCGGTGGCATCGGCATGAGCGGGATTGCCGAGTTGCTCCTTAACCTGGGCTATAAGGTCAGCGGCTCCGACGTCAAACAAACCAAGATCACGGCGAGATTGGAAGAACTAGGCGGGATCGTCCGGTATCAACATCAGGGCGACAACGTGGTAGGCGCCGATGTGGTGGTTGTTTCCTCCGCCATCAGATTGGAAAATCCGGAGATCGCCGCGGCCAGGAGCATGAAAATCCCAGTTATTCCCCGGGCCGAGATGTTGGCTGAATTGATGCGGATGAAGTATGGCATTGCCGTGGCCGGAGCGCATGGCAAAACCACGACGACCTCCATGTTGGCCACGGTTCTGGCCCAGGCCGGGTTGGATCCGACCGTGGTTATCGGCGGCCGGCTAAACAGCTTGGGGACCAATGCCAAACTGGGCTCCAGTGATTTCCTGGTAGCCGAGGCGGATGAGAGTGACGGCTCTTTCATGACCCTGTCACCAGTCATCACCGTGGTGACCAATATTGATCGCGAGCATCTGCCCCATTACGGAACGCTGGAGAACATCAAGGCCGCCTTTGCCACGTTCATGAACAAGGTTCCGTTTTATGGATTGTGCGTTCTGTGCCTGGATGATCCTAATCTCCAGGACCTCATCCCGCTGATCAACAAACGCTTTTGGACCTATGGATTGACCAGTCAGGCGGACATCCAGGCCCGTGACCTGAGGGCGGAGGGCTTGGTCAGCAGTTACAAGGTGCTCGCTCACGGCCGTGAATTGGGCCGGGTCAGCATAAATGTGCCCGGTCGGCACAATGTTTACAATTCTCTGGCCGCGGTGGCGGTGGGCTTGGAACTGGATATACCCTTTGCCAAGATCAAAGAAGGGCTGGAACTTTTTGACGGAGTGGAGAGACGGTTTCAACTCATCCACGACACAGACGACATCACCATCATGGATGATTACGGACACCATCCCACAGAAGTTAGGGCAACCCTGGAAGCGGTCAAGCAATGTTTTCCGGACAAACGGTCCATAGTCGTCTTTCAGCCCCATCGGTACACCCGGACCAGAGATGTGCTGGCCGAGTTTACCACGGCCTTTAATCAAGCCGATGTACTTTTGCTGCTGGACATTTATCCGGCCGGGGAAGAACCCATTGAAGGCATTTCGGCGGAGAGATTGGCCGCTCAAATTCGCGAATACGGGCATCGCATGGTACATTATCTACCCAATAGAACCGCGGCGGTAAACTGGATTTTGGAGCATCGCCGGCCGGGTGATCTGATCCTGACCCTGGGGGCGGGAGATGTCTATAACGTGGTCTATAGCCTGGTGGACCAGTTGGGGTGACGATTGGATCCGGTTTCTGAATTGCGACCCGACCCCACCTGGGTTAAGGAAGTGACGGCAGCCTGCCGGGGTCGTGTCCTGATCCGGGCTCCTTTGAACCATTTTACCACCTTTAAAATCGGTGGCCCGGCAGAAGCCATTATTATCCCCGTTGACCAGGATGACCTGATAACCGTCATCCGGCTTCTTAAGAGACTCGCTACGCCCTGGATGGTCCTGGGAAGGGGAAGCAATCTGTTGGTGTTGGACGGCGGCTATGACGGGGCTATGATAAATCTGGCCCAGGCGGCCAACCAGCTAGTCATTACCCCAGGATCCGATCCAGAGGAGTTCTTTATGGAGGCTGGGGCCGGGGTGCCGCTGGGCCGGGCGCTTCGCATCAC
>JADFYN010000395.1 GCA_015233055.1 Deltaproteobacteria bacterium | reverse complement strand
GCCGGTGTAATCGCGTCTTGCCAGTAGCGGACGTTTCTGTCGCCGACAGGTGGCGGACTGGGGGAAGCCGGACGTTCATCGGCATAGACCCGGAACAAATCCATCCCGTCCGGGGCTTTCCCCGGTTTGTCCGACTTATGGGCCGGATTCATCGGGTCTTGCCAGTACAGGACTTTTCTCTCGCCGGCAGGCTTGGGGCCAGGAGCCTCTGAAGTCGGCTGGTTGCGCAATTGGGCATAAGTGCGTCGGGCTGACTCGATCAACTTTCGGCTGAGCCGCATATCGTTGTAGAAGTGATCAGCCACGGCGGCCCCCCCCAGAATCACCAGGAGAATGATGATCCACATAACCCCGTGCCTCTTGGGCCTTAGTTGGTCCAACTTCAAGATATCTTTCAGCGGTGTCAGACTATCCCGGGGCATCGCTCTTCTCCTTATTAGATCATCAGGTTGTAACGCACATTTTCTTGGTTATTTATCTGCCGCGTGATCGTGTTTGATCTCGGAGCGTCTGGTGGCGGGACCAGTTAAGTCGACGCCCACGATGGGTTCCATTTGGGCTAAGGCTTTCTGAAAATCTATCACGGCTTCATGGTACTTCAGTTCGTAATCCAACAATGTGACTATGTTGTTTATCACCGAGAGAGAGTCTCCCGCTCCGGTCTGATATGAAGCCAGAGATGATTCAAGGGTGAGTTTGGCCATCGGAATGGCCGTTGTCGTGTAAAGCTGAATCAACTTGTCCGCGGTAGTGGCTGTCAGATAAGCCTCTTTAATATTATAGGCTATGGTGGAACCCAAATTATCGCGTTGTTTCTGGGCACTGTCCAGGTTCAACTTGGCGCTTTGCAGTTGGGGCTCCTGTTTGCGCCAAAAATATACGGGAAGTTTAACACTTACCATAAGGCCATACATTTCCCTCATCTCATCCCGGTCGACATAGCTCAGGCCGACCGAAAAATCAGGATAGAATTCCTGTTTGGCTAGCTGCACCTGGTATTCATTGCGATGGATTTCCCGGTCCTGGGTTTTCAGCTTGGGGGAATTGCTCTGGGCGAGCTGGTTCAGTTGGTCGAGTGAATAATGCAATTCGGATTTGGTGAATTCGGCCGGTCGTCCTAAGGGCGTGTCGGGTTGACGATAGAGCAGACTATTGATCAAGGCTTCGGTGGTGCTCCGGCGTTGGTCCAATACGGTCAATTTGTCGATAACTTTTGTTATTTCCACCTGAACTTTAAGAATATCTTGTTGATTACCCTGAGCGGCCTGGTATCTTGCTTCGGATAGTCGGCCCATGGTTCGGAGCAAGTCCCGATTTTTTTCAACTATTTCCACCGACTTATAGACTAAATAAAGACCATAGTAGGCCATTTTGATGTCAGCCATTACTTGTCGTCGGGTTTGCTCGTAATTCCATTGTTCGGCTTCCGCTTCTGAATTGGCGATGTTGCCTTTCAATTCCAGTTTCCCAGGGTAGGGGATGTCTTGCTGGATACTCACCGTTCGTCCCGAAGACGGGTCGCCTTGCATCAATTTGAATGGAATAGCTTGACCCATGGTTTGAAATGACAGAGTCGGATCAGGTAAAGTCTTTTCCGCCAGGACTCTGGCCTGCTTGGCTCCGACGGTTTGTCGCGCCGCCTGGAGTGATGGGTTCTGAGCCATGGCGGTCTTGATTAATTCATCGAGGGTGACAGTCGCCGCGGCCTCCTGATGTGCCCGGTGGTGATGGGACACCTGAGAATCCTCGGCCGGATGGCTTGACTGGGCCGGAGCCGAGGCCGATACGCCCAGGGTCATGACCAGTAGTAAGGCTGAAACACAAGTTTTGGTGAGCATGTCTTTTCCCTCAATCGCATCCGCTGGGAGATAACCTGTCGATGTCGCCATAGATGTTGACTCTTGGCCTTGCCCTAGAATACTCAAAAGGCATCGGAACCCTACGCTGGAATAGGCACCGAGTCACACACGCTGCCGACGCTTCTCAAGAAAATAAATCGCCACGCCACAAAACTCTTTCAAGAAGCCATCTTCGTCTTGAGATTTCCATTCATTAATTTTTTTATCTAGATAACTATGGGTTACCGATCCAGCCAACTTGCGAAGAACACGAAACACCCCGTTTACAGTTCTTTTTCTATTATCTCTCAGGAGGGCCAGGTTCAAGTTAAGGACGTCATTCAACTGAGCATCAAATGTTGGGTCAGTTGATTTAATTGTGCCATCACGGAGATATCTCAGCTTGCTTGCAACATTGTGTGTCTGGTCGGCGGGATTGTACAAAATGGCAGAATCCCCCTTGTGAACATCGCAACGCTGCTCTTCACGGCGGCGTCCTTTATTGCCATGACAACTCGCCAGTAAGTTACCATAATCTAATTGTTTTTCATGGAAATCCTTCTGGCTTTGCCAGTGTTCAATCCGTGATTTCTCGGCTGATATGCGCGACATACAGTAACAGCACAATCCCCCCTGTTCTCTTATCAGATTGTCACGAAGTTCCTGCTTGGCCGCGGCGGGCAAGTTGTCGAAGTCTGCATTTGTTTGACATCTGTGCTGGACAAAATTGCGAGGCTCGGCAAGTTTTTGAATATTCATCATCCCGCCGGTTCCTCTTTATCGTCGAGCATTGTAATCATGGCCTCAGCTTCTACCAGATCGGGTATACTGCCGTGAACATCTTTCTTAAGGCACTCAATTTTTACTTTTGCCTCATCATACTTCTCTTCATCTATAAGCGAGAAAATCTCTGTCAGGCGATGATCAACGTCGATGTTCCGACGATTCGATTCCATATATTCTTCAAGAAGTTCACAGGAGTTCAAGCCAAATGCTTGCTCCGGCTTCGTATATGAAATTTCTAAAGATTGTTTGTCCTGGTGAAGAAACCAAATGTTCTTAGGGTCGACTTCTCCCAATACCTGAGGCGAGTGAGTGGAGATGAAGAACTGGCAATTGCTGAATGTCTCCCTCAACCGGGGAACAATCATTCGTTGCCAGCTCGGGTGAAGGTGGAGGTCAATCTCGTCAATCAAGACTATTCCTTTACCATCAAGAGGCGTTTGGTGAGTAGGATTGGCTATGGCTAGGCGCCGGGCCAGGTCTCCAACCATGGCTAATAGACATTTTTCGCCATCCGAAAGTTGATTGACCCATAACCTCTGTCCATTTTTGTTGACCACCATGCGCAATGGATTGCGTTGTATGGACAAATTAGAAAAGTTCG
>JADFYN010000394.1 GCA_015233055.1 Deltaproteobacteria bacterium | reverse complement strand
CGAGTAACAAGTAACCCAATGTCATTGAGTTAAGCCGGAGGAAAACACGCTGTCAGATTTCTCGCTTCGCTCGAAATGACAAGGGGGACGCACAAAGTAGGCATCATCCTGAATGTACGGGATCTCTGTCATTTCGAGCGAAGCGAGAAATCTTAACGTCCTTATGTCGTTCAGGACAATAGTGAGGTGATCCTTAAGTCAACGACATTGACAAGTAACCAGCAACCAGCAACATGCAACGAGCAACCGGCAACATGTAACCAGCAACCAGCTTAAGGAGAAGTGTCTTGGCTAAGCATTCCCACACTTTTGTGGAAACCTATAATGGGCTTTTAGGATTCGGTTTAGATCGAAAAATAGATGAGAATACCGTGATCGTCTATCTTCAGAAATTATCGGATGATAATTTAATGGCTCAATTGCGGGACCGCCTCAGTGACCAAGAACTCTGTGATATTTTTAATTTTGTCAGTGGAATTTTGAAACGCCATTTGACCGAGCCTGAGTATCATCAGCATTTCCTTAAGGAGTGACACCATCTGACTATGATGCCGCTTCGCCTCTATTCTATTATTGGTGCCGGTATGTTGGCTGTCTGGTGGTTGGTGGGATTGGCCGCCAACGTCGGGGCCGCGGCTGATAAGTGCGCGGAATTCGATCTCCAGGTGCAGGCTCTGATTAATCAGAACAATTTTGCCGAGGCCCAGAAATCCGTTCAGGCGCCGAGTCCTGAATGTCCTCCATCTTCCATGCGTTACTTGATGTGGGGATATATTCTCAAGCATTTCGGACAAACTCAAGAGGCGCTGGAGAAGTACCGGAAAGCCCTGGAGCTGGATCCGAATTCGGCCAATGCCCACAATAATTTGGGCGTACTTTACAGCAACCTGCGGCAACACCAGGAGGCGCTGACCGAGTTTCAGGAAGCCGTCCGATTAAATCCCGGCTATGCTTCGGCCCATAACAACCTGGGGAATGCTTATGTGATGTTGGGGAAACAAGATGAGGCGGTGTTGGAGTTTGAGACCGCCCTGTCCGTGGATCCGAATTATCTTAACGCCATGGTCACCCTGGCTAAGCTGTACGACCGGATGGAGAGGAAGTTGGCCGCGATCGCCTATCTCAGCCGAGCCGCGGAGATTGATACTGATGAGGCCCGCCGGCGGGAGTACCGGGCGGGAATTGACAAGTTGACCGGGGAACTGACCCAGTCTATCCGGGCCGGGGGCAAGAAAACAACCCTTTGGGAACTGCCCTGTTACCTGGTCAAAGATAAAAAGGTCCTGGTCCTGATCTATCTAACCGGCAACATTCCTCTGTCGTTAAATTACATAGAAGGAGATAATCCCGGCCCCAGGTTCTACTTAGACCTGTCCGGAGTGGCGTCTCGTCTGCCGTTATCTGATATCAAGACCATAAGCGCACTGTTGAAAAATATTCGTTTCGGCAAGCATAGTAAACCTGAGCGGATCAGAATAGTCCTCGACGTCGCCCCCGGAGTGACCGGGACCCTTGACCAGACGACTCGATTCACCGGCGGCGGCGCCAGCCTGGTGGAGTACGCCGTTACCTTAAGCCGAAAATAGGCGGAACAATGATCAATCACGTGGCCATCTTACCTAAAATAAATCACCGGTCGGCCTGGGAAACAGCCCGGTCGCTGCAAGCCTGGTTTCGGGATCATAACGTCTCCACCCATATCATTAAGTCCTACCCCACCCATCCTTGTCGGCAAGAAGGACAGCCTGAGGAAGCGAAACTCGACTGGCAAGCCGACCTCATTGTGGTGCTCGGCGGAGACGGGACCTTGCTTGGCGCGGCCCGGGGGGTGGGCGCGGCCGGAACGCCGATTCTCGGAGTCAACCTGGGCGGGTTGGGGTTCTTGACGGAGATTGGATTGGAGGAACTGAACCAGACTCTGCCTCGGATTATCTCCGGTGATTTTTCCATTGAATCCAGGATGACCTTAGACGCCGAAGTGGTCAGGGGCGATGAGGTCCAATGCCTAAATACCGTCCTCAATGACGTGGTTATAAATAAGGCGGCCATCGCCCGAATAATGGAACTGGGTGCGAGCATCGACGATGAATTCGTGACCACCTTCCGAGCCGACGGGTTGATTATCTCGACCCCCACCGGTTCCACGGCCTACAATTTGGCTGCAGGTGGTCCAATTCTTTATCCGACCCTGGAAAGCATCATCTTGACTCCGATCTGCCCCTTTACTTTGTCGAACAGGCCGCTGATTATTCCGGATAAGTCGGTGGTGCGGATCGAGATTGATCGGGCTGCGGAACATGTCTATATTACCTACGACGGCCAGGTCGGGTTGAGCCTCAAACCTGGTGATCACGTTGTGGTGCGTCAAGGACAAAGCCGCATCAACCTGGTCAAGTCACCATCCAGCGGCTATTTTAAGATTCTCAGAACCAAGTTAAAATGGGGTTAGGATCCCTCAATCGATCCAAATGGAATCTGACGAGAAGCCCCGGAATGACGGCGGGTGGCCGGATGATCGCTTCGGCGTTAGAAATACGGATAAGGATGTTTTGATATGATTCATTAATTCATTAATCAACGCCAAACCTGCAGGTCCGGCCAAAGACGGCACCCCGTAACCAGCGATTATCTGCTCCACCAAAAAAGCATGGCTTCTGGGCCGGGCAGGCATAGACAGAAAGGGATAGGCGCTTATCAGCTCCCGGTCGGCCATTGATTCGGGGCCGGAATGAGCCGCCATGGCGGATAAGACCCCTGGCCCAAAATTCAACACCCGAAACAACGGATTCATCAGGTTGCTGGAATATTGAAAAGAATCCAGCCCCTCAGCCAGGCCCAGCCAAAATCGGCGGTGTTCGGCGGTAAGCTGATCAAAAATATTGGCTTCCAGGCAGAATTCCCGGGCGCATTTGTGACCGTAATCGATGCGGCCCCGGAGATCTCGGCCCCCATTTTGAACCGGATGGAGCAAACACCCAACCAGCTTGAATGCCCTGTCCAGGTAGCCCAAAGCCCAGCAATTGAATCCGGTGATGGGTTTGAGCGACAACTCCGCGGGATCATACCGGGACGTATTGTCGCGCAATTCCCTGGCGAGGAACAAGCGATGGGGATAATGGTCGTATCCCGAGGCCCGAACGGGCGGGCAACACCGAAAGCATGACTTTTGGCCGTCAGGGAAACATAAGCTGGACTGGTTCATGGACGATCTGGACCCAGGTCAAGAGAGCAT
>JADFYN010000393.1:2809-3235 GCA_015233055.1 Deltaproteobacteria bacterium | reverse complement strand
CACGGATTTTTCCACGACCACAAAGAGTACCCCGGCCACCCCGCCAAAGAATGCCGCGATAATTAAGCCGACCAGTTGATGCCGTTTCACATTCACGCCTATGGCCTCGCACCGCTGGGGGTTATCCCGGACGGCCTGAAAGGTCCTCCCGAACGGTGAATTCACCATGAGCCACATGATCAGGAGGCACGCTCCCGTTACCGCCAGGGTGAAATAGTAGGATCCCGCAGCAGAAGAAATACTGTCCGGAATGGGCACGCCGTGGATGCCGTCGTCACCGCCGGTGAAGGAATACCACCGGAAAACTATGGCCCAGACCAGGGAGCCTAACGAGATCTGCAGCATCCCAAAATAGAGCTTGGATAAGCGGACGCAAATCAGGCCCATGACCAAGCCGAACATGGCCGAGACAAAAGGAGCGGCGAT
>JADFYN010000393.1:0-2713 GCA_015233055.1 Deltaproteobacteria bacterium | reverse complement strand
GCCATCCCGCCGAAACCCAGGCCCCTCTGCCGGCTGGTGGCCAAAAGTCCAGTCACCGCGATTAGAGCCAGCAAGTAGAGATAGAACCGCGACAAAAACAGCGGCAGAGCCAGCAAGACGATGATTAGGGCCAGGCCCCAGACCCAGCGTTTCTGACTCATCGATCCCATAATCGACACATGATCTCCTTCTTCGGGTTGCGGGTTACGTGTTGCTCGTTGCTGGTTGCTTGTTACTCGTTGTTCTTTAGCTCTGTCTTTTTATATATCTTTTTGGAGAAGATGGCCTTTTTATGGCGATGCCCAGGTCTGTGTTAATTTGTTTCCTAAAAAATGTAAAACATAATTGCATATTATAGATAATTATTAGCTTGTTATTTACTAGTGAAACAATATAATTAAACCAGCAACCAGCAACCAGCAACCAGCAACCAGACCGGCTACCAGACCGATTTAAGTAATCCCTTGGGGCGGAAAAGCAAGACTACGACGACGGATAAATATGGAAAGACAATGGCGTATTGAGGCCAGACCAGGATCCCCACGGAGTCCGTCAACCCAAAAATCGCCGCCCCCAAGAGAGCCCCCCAGATATTGCCTAAACCGCCCATGATGACGATCAAAAAAGCCTCGATAATGATATTGTGGCCCATCCCCTGGCTGATGTTTTGGGTCGGGGCGACCAGGGCCCCGCCTAGCCCGGCTAAAAAGCACCCGATGACGAAAACGGAGGCGAAGACCCAACTGACGTTTATGCCTACCGCCCCGACCATCTCCATGTCCACCGCGGCGGCGCGGGATATTTTGCCTATTTTGGTCTTGTTGGTCAGGAACCATAACCCGAAGGCCACTACCGGTCCGACAATGAGCAAGAACAGGCTATAACGAGGGAATGGCAGGCCCATGACTAAAAACGAACCTTGCAGGATCATGGGTGCGGCCAGGGACCGGTAATCCGAGCCCCAAATCAATTTGACTAAATCACCTAACACCAGGGCCATGGCAAAGGTGAACAGCAGCAGCATCAAGTGCTCCCGGTCATACAACCGACTGAACACACCTCTCTCCAGGGCCAGGCTCAACAAGGCCACCCCGGCCGGGGCCAGGATCAACGCCACCCAGAACCCGACAGAGCCACCCCCGAAGTAAGTAGCGATGGAGTACGTCAGAAACGCCCCAATCATGTATAGGGAACCATGAAAAATGTTTGGGATCCGCAGCACCCCCAGGACCAGACTCAATCCGGAGGAGACAATAAACAGGATAGTCGTCCGGCTGAGGCCCACCAGGACCTGCTGACACAGTGCCGTAATTGTTATGTTTGAGGCCGGTTCCATAGCCGCATTCCCCCAAAGGCCCACGCCATGGGCCAGCAGATCCGCCCTGGGGGATTCTTTTGGCCCCCCGGCAGGCGGTCTGGATCGTTAACGTTAAATAGAATCCCAAGGCCAACCGTTATGGTTTATTTCCCGCGTAATTTCTTGATTTCCTCAATCGTCGGCAGTAGTTCTTGACCAGGTATGGTCTCGATATCCGTGGCGATCAGGAAATCATATCCGGGGACCTTCTTGGTCACGCCCATGAACATAGGCAACATAACCTGATGATCGAAGGCCCGGACAGTCACCGGCCCCACCGGGCTGTCCACCGTCAGGTTTTCCATGGCGTCGATGAATTTCTCGGTGTCCACGGCCCCGGCCTTCTGGTAAGCCTTGGCAATGAACTGAGCGGTGATGTATCCGTACAAGGCCCCGACCTTTGGATAGCGCTGGTAGGCCGCCCGGAATTCCTTGACGAATTCTTTGTTTTGAGGAGATTCGGGATAATAGAAAAAATAGTTAGAGGTGCCCAAGACGCGCTCTGGATCATCAAGGCCCAACGGCATAAGGGTAGACAGCTCCGTAGCCGTGTGCATATAAAAGGGAACTTTTTGATTAAATCCGGTGGCCTTGGCTGCTTTCAAGAACGGCACACAACCGGCTCCGCCCGTGGCCACAATCACCGCGTCGGGTTTGGCGGAGAGGATGGCCGTGATGTAAGGCGTGAAATCCGGTTCACCCACCTTCCACCAGGACTGGCCCAGCAGGGTCACGCCAGGTTTGATCTTTTTAAGGTTGTCCCAGACTCCATCACCGATGGCGTGGCCGTATTCATAGTCATCGCCGGCGATCCAGTACTTGAGGTAGGGCTTCCTGGCCAGGCCGATGGCTGCCGCTTTGCCGGCTAATGTGGTGCTTTCATTCATCGAAAACACATACCGATGACCCTTCTCTCCGGTAATCTTGGCGCTCTTGGCAAAGGTCACCAGAAACGGAACTTTTTCTTTCAGGCATAGATCGGATATGGCCAGGGCCGAAGCGCTGTTGATGGAACCCATAAGCAGGTTGACCTTTTCCCGCATCAGCAGTTCCTTGGCCGCGCTAAGGCTGATATCCACTTTAAATTTATCATCGCGAGTGACAAAGGTGATTTTTTTGCCTAAGATACCTCCGGCCGCGTTGATTTTATCTGTGGCCAGTTTAAACGCATCCCGGACATCATTGGTGTAAGTACTGGGTGGGCCGGTGTAAGTATCAACGATGCCGACTTTGATTTCATCTGCGGCCAGGACTGGTGACCAGGCGGCCCCCAGGACCAAGGACAGTGCCGCAATAACCGCTAACCATAACTTGCTATTCATGCTATCTGCTCCTTTCGATTGAGGTTCTGACTAA
>JADFYN010000392.1 GCA_015233055.1 Deltaproteobacteria bacterium | reverse complement strand
TATTTTCGTCTATGACGAGGCCGGGCATCTTATTGGTGAATACGACGGCACCGGCAATGTGGTCCAGGTGACCAAAACCGCCCTCCCGGACGGTTCCTCAAGGGTAAGTAAACCGATAGCGATTGTTTGAATTGGGGAGGGTGGACTAATCCGGCAACATGGGTGAAATTCTGGTCGATAAATGGCCAAAAATCTCTATTAAACGGGCTGATAAATTTTGTATCCTGTCGCTTGGGACATCCCCGCCGTTAAGAATAAGCTGAAATTAATGTCTTTTTTTTCAGAATCCGGTTTAGAAGAATCGGCCTGTTTTGACCAGAGCGGCCGTCTTGTCCAGAGCGGCCAGGGCTTTCTCGATAACCTTAGCTGCCACGCGCCCATTAGGCAAAGTAGCCTCGACGACCAGACGGGCACTGGAGCAGAGGCGTAATGCACTGACCGGTACCCCATTGCGAATACCGCAGACCACAGGCTGCCCCAATTGGACGCGAAGTTTAGAAAGATATATGTTTATGCCGGTATCGGCGAACCCATGATGGTCGGATAGATCGACCGGCAGCAAGCGATGTATCTGATTTGTTTCCTCGCGAGTCAAAGGCGTTCTCCCGGCCCGGGACCCGGGACGATAAAGCAGAAAGGAAAAATCGTCGGGATATCATCCCAGCTTGTCGCCTCGGTCAAGGGACGACGGTTAATTTGAGGTACGGGCAATGGGGCAAAGACAGGATCATTCTTTAGACGATCTTGAACGGCATCTGCAAATGCTTGAAGAAAATTCGTCACCTCCGGCTCCGGCACTGAACGAAATGTCCGCAGGTCTTCCAAAGCCGCTTCCCAACGAAGCAACAGTCCAAAATTTGCGATGTCATCGAGTATCCCATCTACCGCCCAGGTTTGAGGCCAATCCGCCCGGGTGGAATAGCCCCGTAACGCCGGCGGGAATGGACGCGCCCGAAGCTTCCCGGCCATTGATGAGGGTATCAGTAGGGCGCCGGTAAAGCTTGGACCGGTTATGAACTTTGACCCGGTTATGGCCACCATCAGGTCATGCTTAAGATAGGCCCGCAAGGTAGACGGGGCTAGCCGGAACTGGCAGGCATCAACAAGAACATCCACCGTATCCGGTAGACAACGCTGTATCTCCAAAATACAGGCCGGACTTGGGGCCAGACATCCGGTCTTGGTCAGATCGACTGAAACCAGGAGAACGCGTCGCCCCATGGACATTGCACCGGTCACAAGAGATTTGAATTCGGCGTCTATGGCCGCGGCCTGACGTGGGGTTCCATCGGCCAGGCGAATCGGCACGGTCGCTGTTTCAATTATGCCGCTGTCGGCCATGGGCGTGTTTTTGATGACAGGATATCCTAAAGTGGCGCGGGTGCTGAAGTGGCGTCCGGCCAGGGCTGATGGTACTCCACTCCCGGTCTCGTCGGCCTCAACCGTTACGGCCAGCGTGGGCCTGGATGCGGTCCCTCCGGCCAGTTGGGCCGCAATCAAGTGAATATCCGTGCCGGAAGCGGCCAAGACGACTTCGAGACCGGGGATATCCGATACCCCGCACAAGTGAGTCAACTCCCGCCGGATCCGGTTAAGTTCACGGGCATAAGTAATTGCCTGGGGTTCCGCACCGACGGCAAGCAGCCTAAGCCGAAGATGGTCTGCTGCGGCAAAGCCGGCCCTGGAGATAACCGATGCCGTGGAGGACCCGAATGCCTCCAGGTCTGGATCCGGGAAAGGTCGGCAACCGTACATATTCAAGGCCCGCTCCGGGTCAAGTGCGATGCGGGCGCCGCCGCCTTCCACCAGAAGCTGTTCCGTGGGTGGAAGGTTAACTTGAGCATATCTTCCGACACGCTCCGGTGCTTTGATATCTTTAGGCCGAGTCGATTGCCTTTCCTCAAGAGAGGCCATATGTTAAGACCCTTCACCCGCAGAACCCCGGTACGTCATTCCTGGGGACGTGCCGAACTTGGCGGCTTTGGCCAACATGGCGCGAAAGGCGGTAAACAATTTTTTCATCTGGGGTTGCTTATAAGGAAAGATATCCACCGGGTCCATAGCATGGACGACCATCGAGGTGTCGACCTCGAAAATCAACAAATCCCCGGTGACGGTCTCGGCGCAATCAATAGCCAGGTAATCGAGTTCCAGTCGTTCATTGATGGTCCGTAAGGCAGCTTCGTGCCGGGTGGCAAAGCCGGTGTCAAAGCCGACCATGAAGGATTCTTCCTCCGCTCGTTTTTCGGGGCTCTCGGTCATGCCCGCATTCAGATAATGAATCATCCAATGTTCGGATATGGCCATATGACACGGAAAAGGACGGCCATCGATTAGGGCTATGCGGAACTTTCGGAACAGGCCGTCCGCGCCTCGATAGTCGACGAACCTGGCTATATAGAACTCTCCGTCAGACATCGATTGCAGATAGTCGGCCAGGGATTCCGGATTGTCCAGCTTATTCAGGCCCCGACCGGCATGTGAGTCGACCGGTCGAATGATAATCGGAAAATCTCCATCTGAGATGATGGTGGTGATGGATAATTCAGCCTGGCTGACTTGCTCCAGGGTCTGTCTGCCGATTCGGGTCGAGACCGGTATGACCAGCCCCGGCGTGGCTTGCAGTAATTCGTAAACTCTATTGCGCGACATATTGGCAATTTTATCGGGTCTGTTGAGAACCGGGCGCGGCCATGATTCCAGATATTTTTCTATGGCCAGAAGCAGGTGACGATTTTGGTCGGATTCGGCCACGGCGACGAACAAGACGTGATGATCGGGTACGGAGTCCGGGAAAGGCTTACCGGGAACCAGGGAGAGCATGTCGAGAGCCACATCGGAATCTTCCAGCAAAAATTCTATGGGCGTGTTCGCGCTTATATCGCCCGGGCCCATGATCACCAGCAGTTGGAGGCCAACCTGACCGGCGGCTGCCGGCAACCGGTAAAGTTGTTTTATTTCAAGGGCCAGGGCTTGGACGTTAAGCGCAATATCCGGGCTCCGCCGGAGTTGCAAAACTATCGACAAATCCATTAAGGCATTAGCATCGTTCGGATGATCCTTGACGTGCTCTATCAACCGCGTCCCTAAGGGCAGCAGGTCTATGCCGGACAGCCCCATCCGCATCAGCGCGGCAAAACCGATAAGCGGTTGTTCAGACTCTATTGTGGAACTTGGCACTGGAGTGTCGGAATTCATATAGTTCTCCTGGGTGGACTGTTCTTGGTATTGGCCTGGCCAAAAACAATC
>JADFYN010000391.1:1316-3253 GCA_015233055.1 Deltaproteobacteria bacterium | reverse complement strand
CCATGATTGAGCCAAGCCTTCTTTCTTTGGCCTCGTCGCCTTTATTGTTCTTACTTGTAATCACCATTGGCTTTTGGTTGATCCGGTTTATCGATATTCCCTGGGGCTTTTCCACCATTGCCTTGACCGCCCCTCTCTTCATCCCACTGCACACAAATTTTGGATTGCATCCGGCCCTGGTCGCGGTCGCGGTTATTGCCGCAGGTAACTCATTCTTCCTCTCTTACCAGCAGCCGTTCATCATGATTGGGGATGCCATGTCCAAAAGCCGCGGCTGGAGTCCGGGCCACGTCAGTCTGGGTGGAGCGATTTATGCGGTCTCGGTGATCGCGGCTATTGTGATCAGCTCTTTCTACTGGAGAGCCATGGGGCTCATGCCCTGATATGGTTGCTGGTTACTCGTTGCATGTTGGTAGTTATCTTCAACGAGTAACCGGTAACATGCAACCAGCAACTATATTATGACGCCGGCAAAGGAAATCGCCCATCGGGAAAACCCGGTGGAAAACCAGACCCGGCGGCATTTTTAACCCCCTCTGCCTGCCGTCCGGTTCCCCCAACCGGGCGCGGTCATATCGTCCCGGCCGGGGTGCTTGCCACCTCGGCCGTTTTACGTCAATAGTCTTTCAGGAGCCTACTCCTTTGCCGTCGACGTTTCTACCTGCTCTGGAGGAACGTTGGCGGGAATCTCTAAGTGAAAAGTGGTACCCTGGCCGGGCCGGCTTTCAACCCTGATCATGCCTTTATGTTTCTCTATGATCCCCCGGACGATGGACAGGCCCAGGCCGGTGCCGTCGGGTTTGGTGGTGCAGAAAGCCTCAAAGATTTTGTCCCTGACCTCCTGGGCTATCCCCGGCCCCGAGTCTTTGATGGTCACGCAGACCAGGTCTTCTTTTTGTTTCCCGGTTACCCAGATCTCGCCGGCGCCTTTCATCGCCTGGGCGGCATTCAGGATCAGGTTGAGGAAGACCTGCTTCATGCTGTCAACGTCGCAGTAGGCCATGAGGGGAATTTCCAGGTGCTTATGGACCTTGATCCCGTATCTCAGCGAATTGACGGCCAGGATCAGAGTGTCTTCCAAGGCTTCGGACAGATCCTGGCGCCGCAGCTCGATGGAGTCTTTGCATTTGGTGAAGTTACGAATATTTCGCATCAATATCTGAACTCGTTCCATCCCGCTTTGGAAGACGTCGTGAGCCGTGACCATCTTCTTCCTGATCCTGACCGGTTCTAAAAAATTGTTCAGATCCTCAAACTGTTTTAGATATTCAGGCGGAAAACCAGGGTCTTTCAAAATATTCCCATAACCGGACACCAGCCGCCAGAGTCTCTCACCCATTCGGCCGAACATCTCCACGGCCCTGACCATGGTCCCTTTTTGCGGCTCCTGAAAAAACACTTGACGGTTTCAAACAAATGTTTTAAATATATGTTTGATAACGTTTTTTCTGGGAGCACCACCATTAAAGGTAATGATGACAAATGATTAGACTATAGAGACGGCTTGACGCCTGCATCAAAGAACTTAGGCCCGACAGTATGGATAGAGGCATTTCTGATAATCTTACAAGCATATAGGAACAGGGAGTTACATGAATCGTCTGGTTAAGCGTGGCATTTTTCTATTCCTACTGTTGGTTGTGCCGGCCATCGCGGCAGCATGGTTCCTTTATCGAAGCAATACAAATCCGGTTTATTTTCGGACTATTCCGGTGAAAAGAGGGGATTTGTTGGCGACCATCAGCGCCACGGGCACGGTGGAACCTGAAGAAGTGGTCGATATCGGGGCCCAGGTGGCCGGCAGAATAGTCTCTTTCGGGAAGGATCAGGCCGGCAAAACGGTCGATTACGGCTCTGTGGTAGAGGCCGGAACAGTGCTGGCCCGGATCGATGACGGCTTGTACGCGTCCGACGTGGCCCGAGCGAAAGCCCAGTTA
>JADFYN010000391.1:536-1293 GCA_015233055.1 Deltaproteobacteria bacterium | reverse complement strand
TCCGAGGCGGATTTGGGACAACTTCAGGCCAAACTCTTTCAAACCGAGCGTGACTGGAATCGAGCCAAGAAACTGGGGCCGTCGGATGCCCTGTCGCAGAGTGACTATGATGCGGCCTTATCGGCTTATGAGGTGGCCAAAGCCAATGTGGCAGTCGGTAGGGCGGCCATCGTCCAGGCCAAAGAGGGTGTCTCCGAGGGCAAAGCCAACCTGGTCCGGGCGCAACAAAGCCTGGACTATTGCACCATTACTTCTCCGGTCAAAGGAGTCATCATCGACCGCCGGGTGAACATTGGCCAGACCGTCGTGGCCAGTCTCAATGCCCCCAGCCTTTTTTTGCTCGCCAAGGATCTTAAACGGATGCAGGTTTGGGTTTCCGTGAACGAGGCGGATATCGGCAGTATCCGTCCAGGGCAGCAGGCTACCTTTACCGTGGACGCCTACCCCAATGAGAAATTCCAGGGCGAAGTGGGCAAGGTCCGGCTGAACGCCAACATGACCCAGAACGTGGTTAACTATACGGTGGAAGTCATCACGGATAACTCCAACGGCAAGCTGCTGCCTTATTTAACGGCAAATGTGAAGTTTAACCTGAGCCGGCGCCAAGATGTCCTGCTTGTACCTAACGCGGCTTTGCGCTGGGAGCCAAAACCGGACCAGATCGCTCCAGACAGCCGGAAAAAGTCAAAGCCGGACAAAGCCTCCCGCCCCGGCGCCGCCGCCCAAAAAAGTCAAGAAGAACAAAACCGCGGGCATC
>JADFYN010000391.1:0-496 GCA_015233055.1 Deltaproteobacteria bacterium | reverse complement strand
GGGTTGAACGACGGCTCAATGACCGAAGTGACGAATGATCAACTCAAGGAAGGAACTCTGGTGGTTATAGGCGAACGGCCAAGGGAATCCACCGACGAGTCATCGGGCAGTCCGTTTATGCCTAAGTTATTCAAGGGGTCCGGGCCGCGTCATTAACCGCCGCAACCTTTTCAATTAAAGAATCAATACTTTCATGGATGGGACGGAAACACATGAACCTCATTGAACTGCGTGATATTCATAAGATTTACCAACTGGGCGAAGTCAGTATGCCGGTGCTGAGAGGCATCTCGTTGGATATCGCGCAGGGAGACTTTGTGGCCTTGATGGGTGCTTCGGGATCGGGCAAGACGACGCTGATGAACATCCTGGGCTGTCTTGACCGTCCCACTTCCGGTCACTACTGGTTTGACGGCCGTGATGTGGTGGAACTGACAGCGGATGAACGGGCCATGCTGCGAAATCAAAAGATTGGGTTTGTGTTTCAAAATTTTAA
>JADFYN010000390.1:451-3257 GCA_015233055.1 Deltaproteobacteria bacterium | reverse complement strand
GACATCCCATTATTCGACACCTTTATCCCGTCGAAGATGTTTGAGATCATGTCTTGCGGGCGGCCCATTCTGGGCAGTGTCCGGGGTGAGGCCCGCCGCATCCTGGAAAAATCACAGGCGGCCATTATCACAGACCCGGAGGAAGTGGATCAAATGACGGCCGGCGTCCTCAGGTTATATCAGGACCGGAACTTAGGGCTGGAATTGGGCCGGAATGGCCGGCGATTTGTCACCGCCCGGTACGCCCGGCCGCAATTGGCCGCGGATTATCTCCGGTTGCTTGAAGCAACAGTGGCCGAAACCACCGCCGGCTGAAAAAGGTTATGAAAAAAGAGAGGACTGAAGAGATTTCTAAACGGATCTTGATCATTGGAGGAACCGGCTTTACGGGTCGAGAAGTGGTTCGCCTCCTGTCCGAGAAATGCGGACAAATAGCCTGCCTGGTCAGGTCGCCTCAAGGGGCCGAGATGCTGCGGCGCTACGGGGGCGGCCTGGTCTGGGGTGACCTAAATCAGCCCGAGTCGATCAGAACAGCCTTGACCGGCATGGACGTCCTGATTAATGTGGCCTCTTTGGGTTTCGGCCATGCGGCCGCGGTGGTTGACGCCTGTGTCCGGGCCGGTGTCAGGCGAGCCATCTTTACGAGCACCACCGCTATTTTTACGACCCTGCCGGCGGCCTCCAAGACCATCCGGATGGAGGCGGAGCGAATCATCACCGCCGGCCCACTGGATTACACCATCTTGCGCCCGACCATGATTTACGGGAAGCCCGGTGATCGGAACATGATCCGGTTGCTGCATTGGCTCAAACGGATTCCGGTAGTGCCTATCCCGGGGAACGGAAATTTCCTGATGCAGCCGATTTTTGTGGAGGACGTGGCTGCGGCCGTGGCCGGATGCCTGGAGCATGACCTGACTATTGGCCGATGTTACAATATTTCCGGGAAGGCGCCCCAAACTTTTAATGCCGTTGTGACCGAGGCCGCCCAGGCTTTGGGACGGCGAGTCAGACTTCTCCACCTCCCCCTGGCCCCATGTTTGGCCTTGCTCCAGTTATATCAAAGGATTTCTCCCAGTCCCCGGCTCAAACCAGAACAAGTCCTGCGGCTGAATGAAGATAAGGCCTTTGATCATCAGGATGCGGCCCGAGATTTCGGCTTTTCGCCGCGGTCTTTTGCGGACGGGATCAGACGGGAAGCCGCTCTAATGGAGAAACAACATGGTTGAGGCCGGTGTCCTCATGGTCACGACGATTGTCTCGATGCTGCTGGCCGGTTTGATTCTGCGGGTGTCACTGAATCAACAAGCCCTGCTCGACGTGCCCAACAGTCGCTCTTCCCACGCTCTGCCGGTACCCCGCGGCGGTGGTTTAGCCATCATCCTCTGCCTGGCCGCGGGACTGGTCTATCTCAGCCTGGTCCGGTCAGCTCCGGTCTATCCGGCCCTATTGCTGTCAACTAGTGTTGTTGCCGGAGTCGGGTTAATTGACGACATCAAGAACCTCCCCGCCGGCTTCAGGGCCTTAATTCAGGTGGCGGCAGCTCTAACTTTCATTCTTCTTTCAGATATTTCATTAAATTACCTTGACTTTCCGGGTATCGGCCGCCTGCCCTTGGGTGGCCTGGGCCAGGTCGCCGCGGTGATTTGGCTGGTGGCCCTGACCAACTTTTACAATTTTATGGATGGAATTGACGGATTGGCCGGGGGTGAAGCTGTCCTGGTCGGGCTGGCTTCGGCCGGGCTGTTCAGTTTACACGGACAGAAGGATTTGGCCATGGTCTCCCTGGTTATTGCAGGTGGATCTTTAGGCTTTCTCAAATATAATTTCCCCCCGGCCAGGATGTTTATGGGTGACGTGGGCAGCGGGACGCTCGGGTTTGCCTTTGGAGCCCTGGCTCTAATTGCCCAGGCCCAATGCGATGTGTCCCTCTGGGTCTTTGTATTATTCTTGGGTACATTCTTGGTTGATACCACCGTAACGCTGATCAAGCGAATAATCGCGGGGGAAAAGTGGTATCAGGCGCACCGAACTCACTATTACCAGCGATTAACCCGCCACTGGTCGTCTCATTTGCGGGTCACCCGGATCATGCTGGTGCTCACCGGGTTATTAAGTATCTCCGGCCTTATTTATGATACCGGCCGGGCCGGCGTGCAACTGATGCTTTTATCCCTGTGGCTGCTATTCTTTATTGGCTGTGGTTACCTCATTGAAAAGAGAAATAAAGGGTAGTTGATTTCCTTTTTTCCTTGACGCAATTCGATTTATGTTTTAGATGTCAACAAACCTTAATGAGATAAGGAGGTTGAATGGTGACGTGTTTATTATTGTTACTATTCCAGCCTACGTTTTCTATTAGATAAATCGTTGCCGACCGGCCTCCTCGTTATTAATGTTATTAAGGGTTTTACAAAGAATAATACGACCACTCACCGTTATGTCTTAATGTCTTATCAGAAATATATCTGGTCATTTGGAGGGTGACAGCGGCTCTTAAGTTTGACCAGGCCACCATGCCCCGGGACTTATGGGGATAATTGCATTTAACTGCAACCGAATCAGGTGCTTTTGTCAAAACGGAATTAGAATGGTCAAGACAATTACTCAACAAGATTTCATGATCCAGATAGAAGACCTGGCCAAACAGGAAAGCCAACGTTTTGTGCGGCACAACTTTATCAGGTCCAACATCATCAAAAGGACTGCCATACACCGAAAGAAAATAAGATCCATTTCCGATCGGGTTAATGACGACGCATTTACAGAACTGGCCCTGAAGGCGATCAACAGGTTGGAATTGCTG
>JADFYN010000390.1:0-428 GCA_015233055.1 Deltaproteobacteria bacterium | reverse complement strand
ACCGAAGTTAATATCTCGGGTTCAATTGGGGCGTGACCATTGGATGATGTGTCCGCCCCAATTATCATTATCTGGATCCGGTGGTTCGTTGATCCCGACACCCCGATTAAGCCCGAAAATTTTCCAGATCGTCAAATATCCGGCAGAATACGCCGGGCCATGTGTCCAGACTTGATGACTAGTTTGCGGTCTTGTTAGCTGCAAAAATTACTCGCCCCGGAGCTAAAGCCGACCCCGGCCTGACCGACCCATCAGGGCGACCCTGAACCAGGGGGCAAGCTATCAAGTTGTTTTTTCGTCAAGTCCAGGAGGAAGAATAGATGACTAAAGAAATGAATTTCGAACTACCCAACGATGACGCGGTGGACCTGATCCCGGACCCTGATTACACCGTTAAACTTGGCGGTGACGAAAGACTGAAAGTCGAT
>JADFYN010000038.1:18384-19015 GCA_015233055.1 Deltaproteobacteria bacterium | reverse complement strand
GGTCTCTGGAATAGGGAGGGTCATTCGGGTAGGTTACTGATTCTCGCCCGAGAAGAATACTAATATCATAAAAAATTCCTTCTATCCCCATGGCTTATCGGTCCCGTGCAGAGATGTTATCTCAATGTCATTACCGTGAAAATATTCTGTTGCTGGTTGCCAGTCTATAGTACCATGTCTGAAAGATAAAGAGCAGTGCAAAGATTACCACAATTGTTGATTATAATTTGACCTTCAAATGGAATCAACCCTGGATTATGAATATGAGGTGGGGTTGACCTGAGTGCTGTGGAGTTCTTAACCATGGCAGCCTGAGTTAGACCTGTTTTGTTGATAGGTTGAACAGACAGCAATCATACGTCTTGATCACGAAATTTTAGAAATTTAAATATGACCGGGATTGTTGTTCAATCCTCAATATACACTGTCACTTTGTCTGTCTTATCCTGTAAATCGTGTTCGTTGGTTACTCCCGGCTGCTGCAGGTTGTCGTCAACAAGTGACCAGCAACAAGCAACAAGCAACAAAAAAGTAATTGACATTTTATGTTTGGTTTGATTAACATAGCCAACTTTAGCCAGGTCACAAGAAAAAGCCATGTATGAACTTCAGTTGTTCGACTACCATCTCC
>JADFYN010000038.1:0-18374 GCA_015233055.1 Deltaproteobacteria bacterium | reverse complement strand
AGAAGAGTTGATCGCCCAACATCCGGCAAAACGGCGCACCGATGCCCGGTTAATGGTCGTTGATCGAACGCGTCGGGCGTTTACCCATATCTATTTTCGTGATTTGCCCGACCTGCTCGACGAAGGTGATTTGCTGGTGGTCAATGACACCAAGGTTATCCCGGCTAGATTCTTCGGAAAAAAAGACACCGGCGGTGGAATAGAGGTCTTCCTGACTGGTGCCGCTGCGGAGCACTCTGATCTCCAGGACGGCGCCTCTTTCAATTGCATGCTCAGATCCGCTAAACCAGCCAGGGAAGGTTGCCGGATTACCTTTGGACCGGATCTGTGGGCCGAGGTGATCAAACGGTATCCATCGGGCCGGGCGGTATTGGTCTTTCACGGAGCCAGGCCGCTTAAACGGACCATGGCCCGGCTGGGGCAAGTGCCGTTGCCGCCTTATATCCGTCGTGACGACGCCGGGCAAACATTGCGGGAAGAAGATAGACGTCGTTATCAGACCGTCTATGCCGCCAAAGCAGGCGCTGTTGCCGCTCCGACCGCGGGGCTTCACTTTTCCCAAGGCTTGCTGGATAAGATTAAACTGCGCGGGGTGGAAGTAGTCTCGGTCACCCTTCACGTCGGCCCCGGCACCTTCGTGCCCATGCGTTGTGAGGACATTCGCGACCATGTGATGGAAGAGGAAAGCTTCGAGATAGACGCCGGAGCCGCCGCCGCGATTACTGCCGCCAAAGCCGCAGGCAAGCGAATTGTGGCCGTGGGCACCACCACCACCAGAACTCTGGAGTACGCCGCCCAGACCGGGGGCCTGAAACCGGGTTGCGGCGGGGCCGACAACTTTATCTACCCCGGCTACCAATTTCAGATAGTTGACCGACTAATCACCAATTTCCATCTGCCTCGGTCCACGTTGCTTCTGCTCGTCTCGGCCTTGGCGGGCCGGGAACTAATTTTGTCGGCCTACGAGGAAGCCATCCGAATGGGCTACCGGTTTTACAGTTATGGCGATGCCATGATAATTGTCTAGGGAGAGCCATGACACCCAGCCGACTTGTCTTTGAAGTGGCCAGGCCGGCCGGATCCGGCCAACCCCTGGTGCGGTGTGCCGTCGGCCCCAGAGCGGGCATCCTGACCTTAGGCCGGGGCCAAGTCAAAACCCCGGTGTTCATGCCGGTGGGCACCCAGGGCACGGTCAAGGCGATGACCCCGGAAGATCTAAAAGAAATCGGGGCGGAGATAGTCCTGGCCAACACCTATCATCTGTACTTGCGGCCGGGACATGGTCTCATTTCCGAATTCGGCGGCTTGCATAAGTTTATGCACTGGGACCGGCCCATCTTGACCGACAGTGGTGGTTTCCAGGTCTTCAGCCTGTCCCCGTTGCGGGAAATCTCGGAGGACGGTGTCACCTTCCGGTCTCATTTAGACGGTTCCAAGCACCACTTGACTCCGGAAGCGGCCATCCACATCCAGGAACACCTGGGCTCAGACGTGATGATGTGCTTAGATGAATGCCCCCCCTATGGCGCTGACCGCGGCTATGTGGACAATTCATTGGAGCTGACCACCAGGTGGGCTGAAAGATGCCGGCAAGCGGTGAGCCGGGAGGACCAAGGCGCCCTTTTTGGGATTATCCAGGGTGGTGTCTACCCCGAATTAAGAAGCAAAAGTGCCGCGGGGATAACTGCCCTAGATTTTGACGGTTATGCCCTGGGTGGGTTGAGTGTGGGCGAAAGCAAGAAAGAAATGCTTGACATGGTGGCCCATACTGTGGCTCTGTTGCCGAGTGACAAACCCGTCTACGTAATGGGAGTGGGCGCGCCTGAAGATCTGGTCGAATGCGTCGGCTTGGGAGTGGATATGTTCGATTGCGTGCTGCCCACCCGAAATGCCCGCAACGGAATGCTTCTAACTTCCTTTGGCCGGGTGGTCATAAAAAATGCCAAATATGCCCGCGACCAACGTCCAATTGATGAAACATGTAGATGTTACACTTGCTTAAACTACAGCCGAGCCTACTTGAGACATCTTTATCTGGCCCGTGAAATTCTGGCCTACAGATTGAACACCTGGCACAATCTTTACTATATCATTAACTTGATGAAGGAGATGCGCCAATCTATTTTAGAAGACAGATTTGACAATTTTAAAAAGATGTTCTATGAACGACGTCAAGACCCCGCCGACACGGGGGATGATAACGGCCTTTCAGACCAACCACAATCACACTTATCTGAAATATTTTGAACAATTAGGGAGGTGCAGTTTTGTTCGAACAATTAGCCTATGCCATGGGTAACGCAGGTGGAGGGGGGGGCGCTGCTGGAGGCGCGGCCAGTCTGGGACCTCTGATTCCACTAGTTCTGATGTTTGTCGTCTTTTATTTTTTGCTTATCCGGCCCCAACAAAAAAAGGCCAAGCAGCAACGCGAAATGCTGGGTGCTTTAAAAAAAGGTGACAAAGTAATCACCTCAGGGGGCGTAATCGGGACCATCACCGGACTGACGGAAGCCACAATTACATTGGAGATCGCCCCCAATGTCCGAGTCAAGGTAGCCCGCGGATTTGTCAGCGGATTGGCCCCTAAAGCCTTTGAATAAGAGACAAGAATAACGATCGCTGACCGCTGGAGGAAGACTCCGGCCGTAAACTTGATTGGCCGCTGAGTTCCCGGGCCGAAATCGGCCTTCTTGCATGCGCAACTGAGACCCGGGACCGCCGGCCGGTCACACACCGCGAATTTATTGTCTTTATTCTATATAACAGACGCACCGACCAGCCTGCTTGATCTTTCAATCAGGTATCCGAATAGAAGATGATTCGGCGGAGCTCCGGCTTCCAGCTTCGGCAGGATCCAAAGATGAGGAGGAGCCGGTGGTTGACGCCATGAATTCATCAAGGAAAACGCCTGTTGGTACCACTCTATAAGAACACAAGTTGTCCTGCCCCAGGTGTTGACTATTCTTCTAATCTCTTAATATTGTTGAGGAGTAGATGTGGAAAAGAGCCTGAATTGGCGTGGAGCCATTATCGCGATAGCCTTGGTTCTGGCCATAGTCTTTCTCACCCCCACCTTGTCTAAAAAGCCTGTGCCGTGGTGGCCGACATGGATTCCCAACGAAAAAATCCATTTGGGCCTTGACCTTCAAGGCGGTATGCATCTTATTTTAGAAGTCCAGTTGGATAAGGCGGTCGAAGGAAGCATTAACCGAGCCGTAGAAGAGATCAAATTCGAGCTTAAGAAAGAAAAGATCCGTTATGTCAGTGTAGAAAAAGGAGAAGGCCAAACACTCCGCATCGTGCTGGATTCAGCCCAACAGGAGTCCGCTCTAAATAGTATCCTGAATAAGGCATTTCCAGAATATAAAACGATTAAGTCCCAGGTCACCGATGCCCGCGTAGAAATGACCCTGGAGTTAAGCCGGGCCGAAATCGAACGGATCAAAAAAATGGCCGGGGACCAGGCTCTGGAGACTATCCGCAACCGGGTAGACCAATTCGGTGTCTCCGAACCGGATATTCGCCCCCAGGGTGAGGGCCGGATTCTCATCCAATTACCTGGAGTAAAGGAAATTCAACGCGCCAAAGACCTTATCGGCCGCACAGCGATGTTGGAATTCAAGCTGGTCGATGAACAGGGTGATCTCCAGGGAGCCTTGAAAGGCGATATGCCGCCCGGCAGCGAAGTCCTTTACGAAATGGAAAAAAACAAAGAAACCGGCCGGTCGACCAAGCAGCCGTTACTGGTCAAAAAGCGATCATTGATGAGCGGCGAGTACATTACCGATGCCAAGGTTGGATTTGGCAATCAGTATAACCAACCGTATGTGTCGGTCAGCTTCGACTCCAGAGGGGCCAGGCTCTTCGCCCAGATCACCGGCGAACACGTAAATCAAAGACTGGCCATCATCTTGGACGGCAACATCTATTCCGCTCCGGTTATCAGAGAAAAAATCGCCGGAGGCCACGCCAGCATCGAAGGCTCTTTCAGCCCTCAAGAAGCCCACGACCTGGCCATCGTGCTGCGAGCGGGAGCTCTGCCCGCACCGGTAGTCGTCTTAGAAGAACGCGTAGTTGGGGCGACGCTGGGTGAGGACTCAATCAGAATGGGTGTCCACTCCATGGCTTTAGCCGGCATCCTGGTCATTTTGTTCATGGCCATATACTATAAATCCTCCGGGATCATCGCCGACGGGGCCTTATTGTTAAATCTTGTCTTCATCCTGGCCTGCTTAGCCGCATTTCGGGCGACCCTGACCATGCCGGGTATGGCCGGTATCATTTTAACGATAGGCATGTCCGTCGACGCCAACGTACTCATTAACGAACGAATTAGAGAGGAAATTCGGGTGGGCAAGACCCTGCGTGCCGCCGTAGAGGCGGGATTCAGCAAAGCGTTCCTGACCATTCTCGACGCCAATGTAACCACCCTGATCGCGGCCCTGGTCCTGTTCCAATTCGGTACCGGTCCGGTTCGCGGTTTTGCCATAACTCTGTGCATCGGTATAGTTTGTTCGATGTTTACTGCTATTTTTATCAGCCGGTTCGTTTTCGACTTCTTGCTTTTCAAAATGAACAAAAAGGCCATCAGCATCTAATCAACCGGACGCGTCCCGGTCATGTCATCAGCCCTTTTCCGGACGGTGGCCTGGCCGGCTTCACCGCGGCTGACGAATCTGACCTGGGTTGACGCGAAAGTTAACTGGAGATAGACATGTTTGAGTTTATTAAGCCCGGCATTAACCTAAACTTTGTAGGACGCCGGAGAATTGCCTATACCGTTTCTCTTATTCTGCTGGCCTTCACCATCATCTCGATTGCGGCCCGGGGAGGACTAAACTACGGGATAGACTTCGCCGGCGGAGCAATAATTCAGGCGAAGCTGAGCAACCCGGTCCCCCCAGAGAAAGTTCGGACCGCCCTTGACAAAATTGGTCTCAATAAAGCCTCCATTCAGCAGTATGGTGTCAAGGAGGGTGAAGAATACCTGATCCAGGTGGGTGTAGAGCACAAGAACCTGGGAGAATTAACCACGTTGGTCAAAGCTGCGTTGGAGGAAAGTTTCGGCCGGGGACAAGTCGACATTCGGCGAAATGAGATGGTCGGCCCCAAGGTCGGCGAAACCCTCCGCCAAAAGGCGCTGCTTGCCATCTACTATTCCATTTTGTTCCTCATGATTTACATCTCCGGCCGATTTGAAATGAAATGGTTGATGAGTATTGTGGTGGCCGCGGCCATGCTGCTGGTGACCTATATCGCGACCATTGCCGGGATGAGCGTTATCTATCTAATCGTGATCGCTCTAATAGTGACGCTGGGTGTGTGTTTTCTCTTAAGGCTGAAATACGCCCTGGGGGCCATTGTCGCCACCCTGCATGATGTATTAATGATCGTTGGATTCTTTTCTTTTTTCAATAAAGACATCGACCTGAGCATTATCGCGGCCTTACTCACGATTATCGGCTATTCTCTGTATGATACGGTCATCGTCTTTGACCGGATTAGAGAAAATTTAGCCAAATACCGCAAAAAAGACCATGCCGAGATTATCAATTCCAGCATTAACGAGACGCTCAGCCGGACTATCTTGACTTCGACCATTACCTTTTCCGTGGTCGCCTGCCTGTTCTTCCTCGGCGGGGAAGTTATTCACGACTTTGCATTCGCCATGATGGTTGGGATTATAACCGGGACCTATTCCTCTGTTTTCGTGGCCAGCCCCATCTTGCTCATCTGGCCCGAGGCTTTAGGTAAAGCGCCTCAAAAGGCGAAAAGCCGGGCCTAAGCGCCTATTCTACTCACGGGCCGGTAAAAAAATTACCCCCGTGAGGAGATTGCTTCACCCACAGTCTACGACGGTTAATCACTGCACCTGATGGAGAATCGCCGACCCCATATGGATGAACGACACCTCTGGCTGGCTCTGCGGACCATCCCCCATGTGGGGAACGTAACCATCCGACGTCTAATCGACCATTTCGGCACGCCGGCTCACATATTTTCAGCCAGGCTTCTCGATTTAATGCAGGTGGACGGGCTGTCCCTGAAATCGGCTCAAGCCATTGCCGCTTTTAAGCCCGGTCCCGATCTCAAAATAAAGATTGCGGAACTTGATGCCATGGGGGTCAGTCTGGTCGGGTTGACCGATCCGGACTATCCGGCTAATCTCCGCCGAATCTCTGATCCACCGGCCGTGCTCTACGTCCGGGGTGAACTTGGCCCAGGAACCGAACGCGCCGTGGCTATCGTGGGCACGCGGGAGGCTACTAATTATGGGCTGAAGGTGGCCCACGAGGTGGCCCGAGATCTGGCTTTGAACGGCCTGACTGTTGTCAGCGGCATGGCCAAAGGTATAGATAGCGCCGCCCATCAAGGAGCCCTGGCCGGCCAAGGTCGAACCATCGCTGTCTTCGGCACCGGGATTGACGTTATCTATCCACCGGAAAACAAATTGCTGTTTCAAAATATCCTGCGGCACGGGGCGGCAGTCACTGAGTTTCCTCCAGGCACCCAGCCGGAAGGACGAAACTTTCCCATCAGAAATAGAATCATCAGCGGCCTTTCATTGGGGGTGGTGGTCGTGGAGGCCGCCCCTACTGGTGGCGCTCTAATTACCGCCAGGCAGGCTTTGGAACAGGGACGGGAAGTTTTTGCCATCCCGGGATCGGTTCATTCCTTCAAGAGTGCCGGCACCAATGACTTGATTCGTCAGGGCGCTAAATTAGTCGAAAGAGCGCAGGATATCCTAGACGAATTGCCCTACTTAAAAACGCAAACCCCGACCAGGGCGATTGCAGCCGAATCCGGCCCTGAGACGGCCCTGCAGTTAGATGGCTTGGAAAAGGTAATCGTCGATGCCCTGGGCCCGGATGAGGTCCATATCGACAACCTGATTCGGCAGTTAAACATCCCCTCCCCCGAACTGCTAAGCATCCTGTCTCGGCTTGAAATTGAAGGGTTAGTAGGTCAGCTCCCCGGCAAGAGGTTTTACCGTAAGTGATAAATCCGATTGTTTTAATCAGGGCGGTGACGCAAAGTATCTGGCCGGAGAGTTCGGCCCTTTGCGTCTTTTTGCTTCTTCTGGAGACTCACACCGTGTCATAGCTACTTCGAACCAATATGCCCGGCCACTAAATAAAGGCATAGCCGCAAAGAGCAAAAATAAAATATGTCAGCGGATCGTTTGAATATCACAGATATCCCGACAAAATTACCGTACCCTCTCTTTTTCTCCGCTCCCTCTGCCAAGATGCTTTCCGAACGGTTGAACGGAGACTGACGCATCACAATTGCTGTGCGTTATAATTTATAATAAGGATGTAAGCATGGGTAAGTCATTACTTATCGTTGAATCACCAGCAAAAGCTAAAACGATTGTGAAGTATTTGGGTAAAAATTTCGAGGTCAAGGCCTCCGTGGGTCATGTTAAAGACCTGCCGCCTAAAGAATTGGGCGTTGATGTGGAAAACGGGTTTGAGCCAACATATGTTACAAGCAAGGGTAAAGATCAGGTTCTCAAAGACCTTAAAAAAGCTTCTGCAAAATCCGATTTCATCTACCTGGCCACTGACCCCGACCGGGAAGGGGAGGCTATCGCCTGGCATATTGCTTTAGAACTCGATGATAAGAAGACCCCGATTCGCCGGGTCCTTTTCCACGAACTTACCCAAAAAGCCATCCTTGAGGCGATGGACTCACCCAAAGAATTGGATGAACGCAGGTTCAATTCGCAACAGGCCCGCCGGATCATGGACCGGTTGGTGGGATACCAGATATCGCCTCTCCTATGGGACAAGGTCAAACGCGGTCTATCAGCCGGGCGGGTTCAATCCGTGACTGTCCGGATTATCACTGAACGGGAACGAGAAATTCAGGCATTTAAAAAGGAAGAATACTGGTCTGTCACCGCGTCCTTAACCGGAAAGAATCCTCCGCCCTTTTTAGCTAAGTTGACCAAGCATCAAAATAAAAAAATTACCATTCCCAACCAGCAGGCCGCGACCGGAATTGTCGAGTCTCTCAAAAATGCCGTATTTGCTGTCAGCCAGGTGAAAAAGACGGAGAGGCAAAGAAAACCGCTTGCCCCTTTCACTACCAGCAAATTGCAGCAAGACGCCTACAATAAGCTTAACTTTCCCACCAAGCAAACCATGTACACGGCCCAGAATCTCTACGAAGGCATCGAATTGGGCAATGAAGGCTCAGTGGGATTAATCACCTACATGAGAACTGACTCGACCAGGGTGTCTAATGAAGCCGTCAGCCAGGTTCGAGATTATATCAAAGCCAACTTAGGCTCGGAGTTTCTCCCCAATAAACCCCATGCATATTCCAGCGGCCCACGCGCCCAAGACGCCCACGAAGCCATTCGTCCTACCTCGGTCGACCGCCGTCCAGAAGACGTGAAGCCATTCCTGAACAAAAACCAGTTGGCTCTATACACCCTGATCTGGAACCGCTTCGTAGCCAGCCAGATGCGAGCCGCCATCATCGATGTCACCTCGGTCGATATTACTGCCGGCGACTATCTCTTTCACGCCGCGGGATCCGTGGTTCGCTTTCCAGGATATATGACTCTATATCGGGAAGAAAACGGCGAAAAAATGGATAAAGATCTGCTCCCGGAATTGACCGAGGGCGATGTCTTGAAGCAGGATAAACTAGATCCTAAACAGCATTTCACCCAACCTCCCCCTCGTTTTACCGAGGCCAGCCTGGTCAAGGAGTTGGAGGAAAACGGCATCGGCCGACCCAGCACCTATGCCGCGATTCTCTCAACCATTCAAGAAAAGAAATATGTCGTCAAGAATAAAGGTAATTTTTTCCCCACGGTATTGGGCTTTATTACTAACGACCTGCTGGTCAAGAGTTTTCCGGATATTTTGAACGTGGAGTTCACGGCCAAAATGGAGGATAACCTTGACCGGATTGAAGACGGCTCCGCCGACTGGCAGACGATGTTGAACGAGTTTCATCAGCCCTTCAGCCAGCGTCTGGATCTGGCCAAGAAAGAAATGGCCCAGGTCAAAGTCAACGGCCTGGAAACCGACATTGTCTGTGAGAAATGCGGCAAGAAGATGGCTATTAAGTTCGGCAAGAATGGGGAATTCTTGGCTTGCACCGGGTATCCGGACTGCCGCAACACCTCTGATTTCTCCTATGACGAAGAAGGAAAAATCGTTCCGGTAAAGGCCGAGGAGCCGGACGAAGAGGTCGCCTGCGAAAAATGTGGTGCGCCCATGACCATCAAGAAGGGCCGCTTTGGTCCTTTCCTGGCCTGCACTGGGTATCCCGAGTGTAAGAACACCAAGCCCATTGGAAACAAGGGCGCCCCGGCGTTCGAGCCGGAGATGACGGATCTTAAATGCGAGAAGTGTGGCGGGAATCTCTTAATCAAAATGAGTCGCCAGGGGACCAAGTTTTTGGCCTGTCAAAACTATCCCAAATGTAAAAATACCAGACCCCTTCCCACCGGCATCCCTTGCCCGGAGCCCGGATGTGGGGGAGACCTGTCCGAGCGGTCTTCCAAGCGGGGAAAATTTTATGGATGCTCCCGCTACCCGGACTGCAAATTCATGGTCTGGGGCACCCCCGTCAAAGAATCCTGCCCCGATTGCGGCAGCCCCATTTTGCTGGAAAAAAATTATAAGAAAACCGGCCCGACCCTGGCCTGTCCGATTAAAGGTTGTAACCATAAGCGCCCGATGGGGCCGGAAAAGACTGAAGAGCCACCCAGCGAGTAAATTGCACGGCTCGTGTCGGATCGGGGTATCGGAAGACCCAGTCTGCCTTCACGGACCGGCCTGTTGCCCCTCCGGAGAATTGGCTGACTCTCCCCTTCTCCGACTCTCAATTTTTGTTTGCAGTTGAATTTATCAACCATAAAGCGATGGCGGTGGCTATGGAAATAATCCAGCTCATAATTGACGTTGTTCTTCATTTAGACCGGCATTTGAGCGCAATAGTTGGAAATTATGGTCAGTTGACCTATCTGATTCTCTTTTGCATCGTCTTTTTAGAGACCGGAGTGGTGGTGACGCCATTTCTGCCGGGTGATTCCCTTCTTTTTGCAGCCGGATCTCTGGCCGCGTTAGGCGTGTTAGACCCGATGTGGTTGTTTCTTCTATTGAGCATCGCGGCCATACTTGGAGACACGGTTAATTATTGGATCGGCCACAAGGTCGGCCCCAAGGTCTTCCACCGGGATGACACCCGATGGTTTAAACGGGAGCACCTGGACCGAACACATAAATTCTATGAAAAATACGGCGGCAAAACTATCATTATTGCCCGCTTCGTGCCCTTCGTCCGAACATTTGCCCCCTTTGTGGCCGGGATCGGGGCGATGACTTATGGACGCTTCATCATATACAACGTCGCCGGCGGCCTGGCCTGGACATCTATTTTCATTTTCGGCGGCTATCACTTCGGGAACATCCCAGTGATTAAAAGAAATTTTTCCCTGGTCATTTTGACTATTATCATTTTGTCTATTATGCCTGGTATAATTGAATTCATCCGGGCTCGTCGAGCGGCCGGCACCTCTTCATGCCCCATTGTCCCGGATCATCTTCCAGGACACAAAGACTAAAAAAGAGCATCTTGAATGGCCCCAAAAACCGACTTAAACACACGGGATCTGGCTCTCATCATTGCCCATAGTCAACTGGAAGCCTGGCGGACGATTGAAGGAACAAGAGGTGACTCAGGAGGTGAGGACTGCAGTTATGCCGAGATGGAAGAAAAGGTGGTTCAATGGATAGATTACTTTGATGATCGGGTAAAGGATTTTCTGTATCGATTCTATTTCCCGATGGACCGGGTAAGCTATCACCAAGCGATGGCCCTGGCTGAGCAAGGAGATGACAGGCGGCTTTATCGCCTGATCTCTCTTTTCCCCGAGGTAGCTGAATGTCATTGGATGGCGGCCCGTCGTTTGCGGGCGGAAAAGGAAGGAAACTACCTGTTCATTCGTGAAGTTTCGCGGCACGCCGGGGCGATCAAAGCGGCTCTGGCAGCAGTTGATCAAAACCTTCTGTGGTTTCTAATCATCCACGAAAACAACCTGATATGTATTGATATCCCAGGCATAATAACTTATCTGAAAGACTATCTGGCTGGCCGTCGACTGCCACCCGACGGTTTGCCCACAGATGTTGAGACAATCACCCGCTATTGCCGTTCGTTGGGATGGGAGACGGGCAAAAGCCATTAATAACGCCGAATTAAGACGGCCGGCTGACTTGGTGGGCGGCTGACCTCTGCTCCAACACCGGTAAAATGCCTTCCCATATCTGCAAAATAGGGACTAGTTCATATTCAAGTAAGTCGGCCAGTAACACCCAGTCGTTCCGAGATTGGGCTTCGGACATTTGCATGATGGTCTGGTGTAATGAGCCAAACTGTTGTGTCAAGGTCTTACCCTGGTAATGATATGAGGCATAGTCGATGTGAAGGTACGGTTCAGACCGGGATACAATCTGGGTAAACCAATTTAACCCTTCCACAATCTTAACCATGATGCTGCCCCCATCTTGAATATTCATGGTCCGGTAATGGGACAACGCCTCACCCACCCCTATGATCAATTTCTTGATATAGTCCTGGGCATCCTTAATACCTTCAGCGGCCAGCATCATGGGATCGGCCGAGTTAATTTCCAGAGACCGGATGCCGGACAGGGATTCGGGCATCAGTTCCATTTCGGCTTCATGGGATATCTCATCGTCATTTACCTTGATAATCGTTATGACGTGACCTTTGGGTAGAAACCTGGTTTCGACCACTTTGATCACATCACCAAGAGTTGCATCATTGTTCAACCCTTCAACGATTAGTTCTTCCCCATTCAGCATCAGTCTCATTTCGTGCTCCTTGTAACGGCGTCTGCCATTATTCAATTCAGTTTGACGGTTGAGGTTTCTCGGCTGGAGCCTTCTTTGGGGGCGACGGAACCAGGCTTCCCGAGCCTGATGGCTGACTGTGCTTCATCACCTGGGGAGGCGGCAACGGGGCGATAAATCGAGTGCTCAACCAATAAAACAAAAGCGACAGCAGAATAGTGGCCAATAGCGATGCCAAAGCAATCGTCCGAGTAGTAACCCTGGGGTGAACGACTGACTCTTGTTTATCTTTTGCTTCCGGAATTTGTAACGCATTCTGAAGGGCTTCATTGATCAACCGCTGATATTGGCGGTCCAACAGGGATTTTGCGTCCTTAGCCCGTTTAAGGGCGGAAACGACATCCTCTTCTGTTTCATCGCCTGGCCTAATGGCACCGGGCGACTGTTCCGCGGTCGCCTTCAACTGCCTTTCCAATCCCTCTATGGTTTCCCGGTAAGAGACGACCAGTTCATCAACTTCCTTTAGCTTCGATAGGACCTCATGGATCACTTGTTGTTCGTCATTCTTCTCCGCCATAACTGACTCTTGCTTCCAAAAAAAATAATCCCACGCTCGTCGAGATAATATAGGGACATCTCTATGATGCTACAGATAAGCAGCCATGCACGGCCCTGGCCATATGGACGGTGAATAAAAAAAATCAAGGGTCAAAATTCAGAGTAAAACATGATGGTTCATTGTTCCTATTTTTACTTGGTTGCTCCTTGAGCGTCTTTTGCTTCCTGGGGCTTTGGCCCGGCCGGGGCAGTCTTGCCTTCTTGAGGCGGGCCGGCTTCCGGGGAGGTTTTCTTGTCCACTACTTTCCCCTTGGCATCCTTTTCGGCTTGTTCCGCTAAGTTGGCCTTACATTTTTGAATATAGTTCATTGTATCGTAGTATTGACCAACATCGGGGTATTTTTCCAAAATACCTTTGAACCGACCCAGGGCGGCCTGATAATGCTTGGATTTGAAATAAAATTCTCCGATGTAATACTCGTGGTCAGCCAGGTTTCTGATACATTTATCTCGCCGCGCCTTGGCTTTAATGGCATAGCTTGAATTGGGGTAGGTCCTGGCCAATCGATCAAACTCTTTCGCCGCGCTCTCTGTGGCCGATTGATCACGGTCTATGGTCAGCATCTGATTGTAATAACACATCCCCGTCTGATAAATAACATATGGGACAACCTCATTTTTGGGATGCAGCTTTTCAAAGTCCTGATATTCAAAAGCGGCTTCAACATACTCTTCCAGGTTGTAGTGGGCGTCGGCGGTCTTCAATTCAGCCAACACCGCATACTTGCTGTAAGGATATCGGTCTTTGATTTGCTTAAACAGTTCAACGGCTTTTTTGTAATGCCGATCGTTAAACTCGTCCATCCCTTCCGCGGCCAGTTGATGGGGCCCCTGCGAGCTTTCTTCCTTAGGCGGGCTACCGAAGCCTAACCAGTTCAACACGGTGCAGCCAGGTAGGGCGATCAGGACTAGACTCAGCATGACTAACCTGAAGACGCTTCTTTTATGTTTTCGCATATTGCCCACTAATGCAGTTGTTCCATATACTTTTCGGCCATAAACGCGGCTATCGCTCCGTCTCCCACCGCAGTAGAAATCTGTCTAAGGATTTTAGACCGAACATCACCGGCGGCAAAGATGCCCTTAACCGAAGTTTCCATGGATTCGTTGGTAGTGATGAAGCCACCGTCATCTAACTTGACGACGCCCTTGACAAAGTCGGAAATCGGCTGAACACCGATGAGCGGAAAAACGCCATCGACAGGCAAGGTGGAGGCTTCATTGGTCTTGACGTTCTTAAGAGCCACCCCAGTCACTTTGTCATCGCCGGTTATGGCGGTAACGACCGTATCCCAGATGACCTCTATTTTGTCATTGCGGAAAACCCGGTCCCTCAGGACCTTGGTGCCCCGGAACTCATCCCGACGATGGATCAGAAAAACCTTAGATACGAATTTGGTCAAGAACAACGACTCTTCCAAGGCCGTATCGCCTCCGCCAATGGCCGCCACGGTCATCCCCCGGTAGAACGGACCGTCGCAGGTGCCGCAATAGGACACTCCTTTGCCGACCATAGCGCTCTCGTTAGGCAAACCCAGTTTCCGAGGTTGGGCGCCGGTGGTGATGATCAGGCAGCGACAGGTCAATTCCCCGTCTGTAAGCACAACGCGGTGATAGTCTTGCTCCGGCCCACCCGGTTGAATGGACACGACCTCGCCGCTTTGAATAGTCAGGCCGAACTCCAGGGCCTGATCCTTCATCTTATCCATCAGGTCGAATCCACTTACTCCGCCGGGGAAACCAGGATAATTTTCGACCCAGTGGGTGGTTAATACCTGGCCCCCTGGTGAAAGTTTCTCCAGCATCAAAACATTAAGCATGGAGCGACCAGCGTAAAGCCCAGCCGTAAGTCCGGCCGGGCCACCGCCGATAATGATAATATCACGGTCTACAGTCATCTCAGGAGCCTAACTTTTAGATCACTTTTTTGATGGCGTTTTCTATCTGGGTCTTGGATACGGCGCCGGTGATTTGTTCGGCGATTTGTCCGCCTTTGTACAAAATCAGGGTGGGGATAGCCCGAATCCCATATTGGCCGGCCGTTTTGGGGTTTTCATCTACATTCAGTTTGGCTATCTTGATCTTGTTGGCATATTCCTTGGCCAGTTCTTCAACCACCGGGGCGATGGCCCGGCACGGACCACACCAGGCGGCCCAAAAATCTACCAAGGACGGAAGGTTGGATTTTAGTATCTCGGCATCAAAGTTTTCATCGTTTACGTGCAGCAAGGCGTCAGACATTTGTTTCTCCTTTAAAAATGGTAGTCATGAATAACCATGATCAATATTTTAGTATCTCCCGGATTATGTCACGGGTTCCATGACGAATTTCGAAAGGCATTGGGGGCGGATGGAATCCCCCAGCAATTCCGAACGTCGACGTGTCTGTGCCGGGTAAACTAGCAACTCCGGCTGGGAAACCCAGGGAAATGACATATAAGCATATCAACTACACCTTGTCAACAAGGGATTCACACTTGGCACGGCTATAATTGCCGCTTCTGAGAGCGCCTGTTGCCGGTTGCTTGTTCCTGGTTGCTCGTTGCATGTTCCTGGTTGCTCGTTGCATGTTGCTGGTTGCTCGTTGCATGTTGCTGGTTGCTTGTTGCATGTTGCTGGTTGCTTGTTGCCGGTTGTCTTGAATGAGTAACCAGCGACAAGTAACAAGCATGTCACCTCTAAAAAAACAATCATGACCGGTCGAAGTATATCTTGTGCGGCCAAATACGGGGTGGTCCGGTTAGAACTCTTTCTCTTGAGACATAAGGCGCTCCAGGTTTCCACTCAAAATCATGGCCAGGTCATCCGGATCCAACCGGGCCGCCTTCATCTCTCGGTAATATCTGGCCGGTCGAATCAAGGGATAATCACTTCCAAACAATACCTTGTCTGCCCCAACTCTCTTGCATGCAAATTCAACACTCTGCGGTAAGTACAAAAAAGGAGACGCCGCCGTATCGTAATAGACATTCTTCAACATTTCCGGCACCTCCTTCTTAAGCAGACCATAGAAAAACAGCCCTCCGCCCCAATGGGCGAGGATAAGTGTGTTTTCCGAAAACGCCTTCACCAGGTCGTAAATGTCCTTCAAACCCATGTCCGCCTTGCCGGGATAAGGATGTCCGATAGGCTCATTCGTGTGGATCAGCAAAGGCCAGCCATAGGCTTTCAACAATTCAGCCACCGGAGTCAAGTTCTTGATCATCTCATCCATCGACCCGGCCAGATATAGGGCCAACTCCCCTACCCCTCGGGCCCCGGCAATCAAACATCGCTCCGTCTCATTGGCGGCTTCTTTAGACAATGGGTCGAAGCAGGCCATCGGAATCAATCGCCCGCCGGATCTCTGAGCCGACTCCAGGACATAATCATTTGACTCCCTGGCCAGCCCTGGATCGCGCCAGGGGAAAGAAAAAACCACAGACCGCTCTACCCCATCCTCACCCATGGTCGTCAACAGATCCTCCGGCCCGACCATCCGGGCTTTTTCGTTCTGATAGATCCACTGGAATTCGTCTTCGCCCTTAAAGAAGCGTTCCCTATCCCGGCGCACCTCAGGTAAAAAAATGTGCGTATGAACATCCCAAATCATGATCGCTCCCAATTTCCTGATTCAACCCGATCCTGAATCCTGATTACATCAGTCCCTTAAAAAAGCCGCCGTCAACCTGGATGGTAGCGCCGGTAATATAGCCGGCCCGTTCCGAAGCCAAAAAGACCACCATATCGGCCAGCTCTTCCGGTTTTCCCAGCCGTTTCAAAGGCACTTGAAGTTCCCAGTCCCCAATGATCTCCTCCGGCGTCCGGTTGGTCCTGGCGGCCAATTCTGCAGCCAGGCTCCGGACTCTTTCCGTCATGGTGTAACCAGGACAAACATTATTCACTAAGATATTGTACTCAGCCAGTTCCTTGGCCAGGGTCTTGGCCAACCCAATGACTCCGGAACGGACCGCATTGGACAGAACCAGTCCGTCAAGCGGTTGCTTAACTGAAATCGACGTGATGTTGACGATTCGGCCCCAGCGTCCTTTCTTCATATAGGGTACTGCCTCCCGGATCATCATCGCCCCGCTCAAAAAATTGAGCCGAAAAGCCTTCAGCCAGTCGTCCTCAGAAAAAGACATAAACATACCGGGAGGCGGCCCCCCGGCGTTGGTCACCAGTATATCCACCCGGCCAAACTGCTCGGCAGACTCCTGGACAAATGCTCGGGCCTGGTCGGTGTCCATCAAGTCGGCGACCATGGTCAAGACAGTCGCGCCGGTGTTCCTTTTGATCGTTTTGGCGGCTGCTTTGAGATTATCAGCCGACCTGGAGCAAATGGCGACCCTGGCCCCTTCATTGGCCAGAGAAACGGCTACGCTCAAGCCCAGCCCCTGACTGGCTCCAGCCACCAGAGCAACTTTCCCTTTTAATCCCAGATCCATCCGTCGCTCCCTACCCGATGTACTTACTTGAAACAGCCTGGATTATCTGCTCGGCCACAGACCAATCATCCTGGTCATACCCGGAGTTATCTCGACGCTCCTCGTAAACCGAATAGGCCATCCTTTGGTTAAATCGGGACCGTTCCTCCTCCGCCCCACCGTTTAAGACATCAATCACGGCCGTATCTTCTGAACATGTCGTAATCTTGATAATTACAATCTTCTTCTGATCGCCGAATTTGAACTCCAGAGACTTGGGCGCGAGAAAAGAGACCGCGGCCTCTTCCGGACAGGCGGTCGACTTGCCTGGAACCATCACCTCAATTGCGTCCGGATGGTCCTGATCGGGTCCGCGGTAGATCAGACCCAGCAGCGGTACCTGTTCTATTGTCTGGATGGTCCGGCCGTCCCGGAGGAGGGTTGCTCTGATCGGGAAGAATTGATTTTGACGGTTAAAATGATAGAAGAATCCCGGCCAGTCATCTCTTACTACTTTTTCCCACACCGTATTTCTCCTTTACTGGTCCGATTCAGTCTGGTTTCTGAAATGTCAACTCCAGGGTTTGGTCGGTAAAGGCCGCTTTAGCCAACTCCAGCCCCACAAATGATCGGGGGAGGATAATATTTCTCTTAAAGTTTTTATACCTAATGGACAATTCATCACCCCGAATCCAGGTCTCCAGTTCTTTTTTTTCTGCGAACGGCAAACTGATCCGCATCAGGCGTTGCCCGTCCTTCTCTTCAATGACCATGGGGCGGTCTTTGTAAAATATGTCGGCTGGATTTCGATCTTGATAAATCTCCCGGCCCATCCGAGACAACATGGAGATGCCGGTGACCTCATTTTCCCATAGCCGGCTGGAAAAAATCGGCAAAGGTTGAAAACACTCGTGGATCAAGATCAGATGCTCTTTTTGCAATTGTTTCCACCGCGCATAATAAACATCCGTAACGGAGTCAGGGAGAAGCCGGTTGACAATGACCCCGTCAATGGAAAAATCGAACAGACTCAGAAAGGTATAGGCGCGCTGGGCCTCCTTGATGACCATTTTCTCAGCGTTGACGACCATCCGAATCGAGGTGACCTCCCGATCCACCAAGAGCTCCTTAATGGCCCGCATTTTTTCATACAACTTTTCCAAACTGGCGTAAAATTCGTCCTGGGGCAAGGGGACGTCCACCAGGTGCTTCGCCACCGGCCGCACGGCCTTCATAATGAGCCGTTCAATGTTGAAGATCTTTTCCATGTACCAGCGGGCAATGTCTGGGAAGGCCAATAGCCGGGCGGTGTCTGCCGTAGGCGCACAATCGATCACGACCACGTCGAATTGCCTCTCGATGACATGGGCGTGAAGCTCCAGCAGGCTGAATATCTCTTCCATCCCCGGCAGCACGGCCAATTCTTCAGCCACCACATTCTTGAATCCCTGGTACTGTAGAAAGCTCTGCAGGAAGTCATTAATGGGGCCCCAGTTCTTTCTAATTT
>JADFYN010000389.1 GCA_015233055.1 Deltaproteobacteria bacterium | reverse complement strand
TAAATAGCCGGGAGCCCGATCAGGCGAGAAAAATTCCTGTAACCGGCAGTTGATGCCGGACGCCTGTGTGACTCCAGCCGCCTGAGGAAAACATCTTTTCTGTTGTTTTGTGCAAATATAGGTTGAGGTTAGAACCCATTTTGATATATGTTGAACCATGCCTGAAGCAATTTATCAGCTTGAGAATGTATCTTTTGCCTATAGCCAGGCCCGCCCCGTACTGGACCAGGTCTCCTATGAGGTGCCGGAGGGGTCATTTGTCGGTATCCAGGGGCCGTCCGGCTCAGGCAAGTCAACTTTACTGAAGCTGTTATGCCGGCTGGAAGAACCCGGTCAGGGGCTAATCCGGTTTGGCGGCCGGCCTCTGGCCGAAATCTATCCGCCCCTGCTCAGACGTGAGGCCATCTACATCCAGCAAACCCCGGTGGTCGGGCCCGGCTCGGTCAGGGATAACTTGCTGCTCCCTTTCAATTTCAAGATCAATGCCGATTTGCTTCGGCCCGCGGACGAGCGCTTGCGTTCCCTATTGGATGAGTTTCAGCTATCGGACATCGGCCTGGACGACCCCGCGTCCGGCACGTCCGTCGGCCAGAAACAGCGGCTCTGCCTCATCCGGTCCATGCTCCTGTCGCCTAGGGTGATGCTGATGGACGAACCCTATTCCGCCCTGGACCCGGCCAGCGCCCATATCGTCTGGGATATGAGCCGGCGGCTTAATCGGGAAAACGGCATCACCATCTTGATGGTTACGCATAGCCAACTCGATGGACGGGTTCAAGACGGGCTGGTGGTGGAAGTCAGCCAGGGGAAAATCAGACCCAGGTGCACCTGATCCGGTTGGCAGTTGGCGCCGGGCAATCCGCGCTGGATCTAAAAATAACTGTCTTTTTGACTGATTAGATCAGTTTGGATGATCGGCATCTCTCTTGCAAGCACAATTTCGTGATTAGTGGACGCGGATATTTGGTCAAAATCGCTCAATTCGCGTGATATCCCCACTAAGTCATTTTCCAACATCCACTGGACTTGGGCAAATAGCATCGTCACGTTTTCGCCTCGCCGTGGTTACCGGCAAGCCTTATCAGGCTCTCGCCGGCGGTCTGCCGGAACCGTTTGTCCAAAGCCCAATTGATCAGGAAAGGGAAGATCACCGACCAATCATGCCGAACTAGCCAACTACTTGAAAGGAGTAGATTATGTCCAAAAAGAAGATTATGAATTATTCTATCCCTTTGTTGCTTCTAATCCTTTTTGCCATTTCCTTCACGGTGGTTACGCAGGCTCCAGCCGTGATAGACCGTCAAAACCAGCCAACCAACAGGACTGCCACCACTCCCTGCTCCGCCACCCTTTCCTCCGACCAGAAACTGCAAATTCCCTATGTCTTGGTCAATGGTCAGCCCTATTCGGTCAGCTTTGGTCTCAGCGCCGACGCCGGTGGACAAATTCAGATCGCTTTACTTAGTTGGACCCACAACCTCACTCCTTACTCTTGCCCACCCGGTTCGTTTGATTCTAAAAACATGGTCTTATATGTGCCGGACATTGTGTATAATGCCGTTTCCTATTGGGCGATTTTTAAATACCAGCCCACTTCCGATGGTCAGATCTGGTTTAAATTGTCTGCCGCCTCACCCAATGGCCCCGGTTCCCAGGTGCTGGCCAGGGTGGAGGTGCCGGGGTATCTTCAGGACTTGAACCTGCCGGTATACGCCGACCTGGAAGACGGCGCCGGAACCTATTACGCTCTCGTCGTTGCCCCGCAGGCTCTGTTGCAAGTTACCGGAGTCCCTTTTAAAGTGATAGACCAATTTACCCCTGGGACCAACTACATGCTGGGTCAGGAGGACACACCGGGGGCACGCCAGCAGGCGGCGAAGATAACCAAGGTGCTGTACGACGACGGCCGCAATATTATAGTCCGGTATAACTCCGGCCTGGCCGATACCCTGGGTGATCTTGGTTTCGAAATGGACAGATTGAACCAGACCCCCATGATCCTTTTTTCAAACGAGACTGAAGATGTATTAAAAGACGCTAGATATGACAAAAATCCCACGGTGGATCAACTGATCGGGAAAATAACGGAAACCGACGTCAAGACCTTCATCTCCAACTTAAGCGGCGAAACCGCAGTCACCGTCAACGGGGCTGTGACCACTATCGACGGTCGCCAGACCGAATCCACCAACTTGAAACTGGCCACCCAATACGTCCTGGACCAGCTTAAGGCCATGAATCTGACCGCCTCTTTCGATGACTGGAGTGCCACTGATGACAATGGGGCGGTATTAAAGGACCGTAATGTGATTGGGGAAATAACCGGGAAAACAAAACCCGGCGAAATCATCATCCTCGTTGCCCACCTGGATAGCTTACCCTCCAAGGGCCGGGCGCCTGGGGCGGACGACGACGCCAGCGGCTGTGCGGCCTTGCTGGCCGGGGCCAAGGCTATGAGTAGTTACAGCTTCCAGCGGACCATCCGGTTCGTTTTTTCGACCGGTGAGGAAGATGGCATTTTCGGCAGTAAAGATTATGCCAATAAGGTCAAAGCGGCCAATCAGAATATCGTGGCGGTGATAAATTTGGACATGATCTCTTATAATTTTGCCAAAACCGCCCCATCCAAGCAGAACGTCAAAACCCGGAACAGCAAAAATACATTGTACAATAGCGACCTGAATCTGGCCCAGGTCTACCTTAATGTGGTCAAGGACTATGGACTGACCGGGACTATCACGCCCGTTCACGTACCGGACAATGATCGATTCAGCGATCAATCTTCCTTCTGGGATAAAGGTTACGCCGCGATTTGGATCATTGAGGATGACTCGGCCGGTGGACCACCGCCACAACAACCATGGAACCCCTACTACCATTCGACTGACGATAAATTGGCGAACATGGATATGACATACTGCACGGCCATGGTCAAGGCCACCGCGGGAACTGCCGCAACCCTGGCCGTCCCTAGCCCATAAGTTTCATCTTCAGTACATGACCAAACCGGCCATGTTCAACTAACGATCATGATCCCTTACCTTGTCCTGAATGACGGTGTTCCCCGGCGCCTGGAAACGGCAAAGGGGCGTCGTCAGTTCGAGCCAAAGCGGAAAATCTTAACGCCGCATCTTTATCTCAGCATTGCCGTCTCAGGGCGGGCTACCGTGGCAGTTATCCCAGGCCGGACCAGACCACGAGGAAGATCAGACCTAGATGAATACGGCAACTATAGAAATCGGACCCTGGCAATTGGCCTTGACCC
>JADFYN010000388.1:2513-3283 GCA_015233055.1 Deltaproteobacteria bacterium | reverse complement strand
CCGGCACCGTGCAACGCCTGGTGAGTACCGTGAAGGTCGGTCAGACGGGCTATGCTTATCTGGCTAACCGAAAAACAGACCTGATTGCCCATCCGGCTACCACCAACTACATGGTTAACCTGGCCGGCCCAAAGCTCAACCTGCCGAAATTGTCCCCGGCCTTCATCGACAATGCTGAAGGAACCATTGAGTATGAATTCGTAAATGTTAAGACCGGTCACTTAGACGACAAGATCGTTGGTTATGCCCGCACCAAAGGCTACCAGGAATTTCACAGCCTGGGGTGGACCGTCGGGGTCGGCGCCGACAAGGGTGAGCTACTGCAGAAGATGCAGGAAGCGTTGTTTCGGATGACACTCATAAACCTCAGCATGATTTTGGCCGTGATCCTTTTGTCGGTTATCATCTCCAGGCTGATCTCCCAGCCCATCGTAAACACTTCTCGGGTCATGGACGCCATAGTCAAAGACTTGGACCTGGGCCGGAGGGCGGTATCCACCACCCACGATGAGACCAGCCAGATGGTCACTGCCTTTAATAGTATGTTGAGCCGGATTCAGGAAGTGTTCGGCCGGATCAAGGACGACGTCGGTCTGGTCACTGTTTCGGTGAGCAAGATTTCTGAAACATCGAGTAATATCGTCAGGAACGCCACCAATCAGGCAGAACGGGCCAGGGATGTCTTCAACCGGGTCCAGGTCATGGGGGCGACGGCCCAGGAAGTGCAAAGCAATGCCCGGATCAACCTGGGCCTGGCTGACCGGACATCC
>JADFYN010000388.1:0-2435 GCA_015233055.1 Deltaproteobacteria bacterium | reverse complement strand
CGTGGTTGCGGCCATGGGCGAGTTGGCCCGGGCCATTTCATCCAACTCGGAAAAGCAGACCTCCGCGTCCACCAATACGGCCCAACTGGTCAGTCAGTTGGCTGAGTCCACCAATGACGTGTCCAAAAACGTTGTTGATTCTGCTCAACAAGCCCGCACCGGCTCACAATTGGCCCACGATGGTGGCCAGGCCGCCATACGAGTGGTCGAAGGGATGAAAAACGTCGCCGAATCCACGAACCAGGTGAATGAAATCATCGAGGTCATTTCCGATATAGCGGAACAAACCAACCTGCTGGCCCTCAACGCCGCAATCGAAGCCGCCCGGGCCGGAGAGTATGGCCGTGGGTTCGCCGGGGTGGCCGATAAAGTCCGCCGACTGGCAGAACGGACCGCCGACTCCACCAGGGAGATTGCCGGATTAATCGAAGACTGTAACCGGAAGGTGGCTGACGGTTCTTTGTTGGCGGAGGAAAATCGGCCCGCCTTGTCCCGAATTGTTGAAACGATCGATACAACCAGCCTTCTTATCTCCGACATATCCATGGCTTCAATTGATCAGGCCAAGGGTATTAAAGAGATTTTGGAGACCATGGAGATATTGAAGTCACTGGCTGTTGATATCACCAGATTAGCGGTCGAGCAGGTCCAGCGACGTGAGCTGGCGGAAACGGCCATGATGAAACTGCGCGGTCTATCAGATGGAATCTACACCGTCTCTTCGGCCCAGGTGTCGGATGCCGAGAATATCCTCAATGAGATGGGCCTGGTTAGTGATCACGCCGCCGGGATTGTGGAGATGACCACTAAGCAGACCGGCCGATCCGCGGATCTAAGAGCAATCATCGAAACCATGGCCGAAGTCGCCGCCAAAAATGCCGAACGGGCGGATAATTCCTTGAAAATGGCCGAGGAATTGACCATTTTTACTAATGGTCTAGTGGAAATTATTGGGCAATTTAAGATTCCCGAGACTCGTTGAAGCAAAGAACAACCAGGCCGCTCGGAAGCATCAATTATAGGTTAGGACAATCAATCTTGAACACTATAGTATTTGTTCCAGCAATTGTTGCCGGTAATAAAGGAACAACATGATTAAACGTATTCTGGTGGTAGATGATTCTCAGTTTATGCGGAAACGGATCATTGAGTCTCTGGAAGCAGAAGGCTACCAGGTCGTGGGTGACGCCAAAAGCGGCAACGCGGCCATAGAATTATACAAACAATTACGGCCCGATCTGGTGACCATGGATATAACGATGCGGGAGAAGGATGGTCTTACCGCCACCAGGGAGATTCTGAGTTTCGATCCCGAGGCGCGGGTCATCTTTTTGACCATATTAGAGGACGAAAGGTATCTCGAAGAGGCGAAACGGATTGGAGCTAAAGGCTTTATCAACAAGAAGGACCTTAAACAACTGGTGGAGGTTGTACGAAAAACCATGTGCTGATTTGATGGTTCTTGGATTTTGCCCATCGCGCCCCGTCCTCTGGGCTACCCCGGTTATTCGAGAAGACAGCTTGAGACATTTGGGACAAGGACACTGGTTTGGACGATTATAAAGAGAAATCCACGAATCAGCCGCGGAATGGGTTGCATTTTACTTTGTTCCGATTTTCTCGGTTGCGCCATAAAATATTTATCTGTTTTTTTTTGATGGTCTTTGTGTGTCTCTGTGTCAGCCTGGAGTTGATTTATCAAGTCGGCAGCCCTGGGGTCCAGGAAACCATCAAATCCAATATCACTAAGAGCCTGTCCCTGACCGGGGATGCCTCTGATCGAATTGACTTAAATTATGTATGCGCCCCATTGAAACAATTACAGCACCGGATGCTGTTCGTGGTGGTTATTGTTATTGTCTCGGTTATCGCAGCCTTTCGTTTTTTCGTTCGGGATCTTGTGCAACCCCTTGACGGAATGGTCAATGCCGGAAAATTGATTGCCAATGGACATCTAGGAGTTACCGTTCCAGTCCGGTCCCAAGATGAACTGGGGCAGTTGGGGGAAGTCATAAATGATTTGGCCGCTAACCTCCAGGAAGTCCTCCTGCTTGTGGGGGTAATTAGTAGCCGCAATATGAAATCTGTGGCTAACATCGAAAAAATTGTGGATGACCTTGAGCATTGTGACATCTGCCCGGAATTGATACCTGAATTTGAGATGATCGTTACAGATATGAACGAACTGGTCAGTATCGTGAAAAGCTTTGATTTCTACGATGTCGTATTCGATGGGGAAAAAGTAGTTGATAGCGCGATTATCCGGGAAGAGTGACCGTTTTGAACTGGAATTACCGGCTGATTCTTCCAGTCTCAATTTAAATTGGGCGCTTCGATGAGGATGCACGCCCAATGTCATTGACTTAAGGCTGGACGATCATGCTAACTTCTTAAAAATAGCCCATTCCGAATAAGCCCTGAAAGGGCGCTCTAGG
>JADFYN010000387.1 GCA_015233055.1 Deltaproteobacteria bacterium | reverse complement strand
CATAGGGTGGGGTGACCCCGGTGTCAAGGCGAAAGACGGGGCCCTACCGCTGTCCGTGGGTTGATCCGGTCCGTCCCCTCGACGTTTTCTTGCCTGCTCTATTCAACAAGATAAAACTTCGACAAAAGAATTTTTCAGGCGTTTGTTCTTTTAACCTGACCAAAATAGGTTGACATATTTGTAGAAATATTTTAACACATTAATCAATGCTCACCTGTTGCCGACCAGCGGGTATGACCCAGACGTTTTATGGGGCCGGGATGGCCGCTGGATTTTATCCCGGTTTCGAATGTGTCTCGCAATCCTAACCTTTGCCATTTCATTTAAATGTCCGTTAGGGGGGGCTATGACCAACATTGACAAACGGCATAAGGTAATCCCGGGTGGTTGGTTGCTGTTTTTGATCTTGATTATGGCCGGTTGGTGGGGTGGGGGAGCCGGCCTGGCCGAATCGAACGGCGAGAAAACTTTTGTGGGAGCCGCGGCATGTAAGGATTGCCATGCAACGGAATTTAAGAATTTCACGGCCTATGCTAAAAAAGCGCATTCTTACTCGAAGATAGAGGTGATGAAAAGGGAGCTTACGGAACAGGAATTTCGCGGCTGTCTTGAATGTCACACCACCGGGTATGGGCAACCGGGCGGATTTCGGTCTGAAGGAGAAACTCCTCACCTAAAAGATCCCGGCTGCGAGGTTTGCCATGGTCCGGGAAGCCTGCATGTTAAATCGGAGGACGCTAAGGATATTAAAAGAAAACTAAACATGGCCGATTGCGAAAAATGTCATAGCCCGGAACGAATCAAGACTTTTAACTACAAGCCGTTAGTCTTTGGGGGAGCCCACTAACCGAAAGGCGTCAACATGTCCTTGATGTCAAGTTATTCGGAACACCTCTGGGTTAAGGTACTGACGGCTCTGTCCGTCGTGATTGTGGCTGTTATGGGTGTAATGATCGCACTTAACTTGTTTAGTATGAAGTCGGTGTTCCGGGACCAAGTCAGGCATCAGTGTGAGATGTTGTCGGAATCCATCGAGGGCAGCATCGAGGACGCCTTGTCGATGGGCAATAACGAAATAGTCAACCAACAATTCAAGCGAGTAAAGGTCCGAGTACCCGATGTGGAAGTGGCGGTGTACGGACCTGACCTGGTGATCAGATTTGCCACAGATCCGGCCCTGATTGGAAAGCCCCTGGCCCGCCTGATCACCGACCAGGTGGTCATCGAGGGAATCGGCCGGGAACTAACCGCTGGAAAAGGCTCTAACAAAGCTATGGAGCAAGACGTGGCCGGCCGACCTTACCTCGACATTGTGCGGCCCATCGCCAATGATGGCCGGTGTTACCATTGTCATGGCAAATCACGGAATATCTTGGGCGGGATGGTGGTCCGGGCGTCTACCGACCGGTTGGCCCAATCCATTGTCCGGGCCCGAAATCTCAATCTCATCGTCGGGGCGCTGGGGTTGGGTATCATTATTTTATTGATTTACTATCTGTTTCAACGACTGGTCAATCGGCCTATCCAGAATCTGCAAACGGTTACAAACAAAATAAAGGCCGGTGATTTCACTCACACGCTGAAGATTTACGGCTCGGATGAACTCAGCCGGATGTGCGCCGGGACTAATGAAGTCAGCGAAAATCTCCGCCGCATGATCCAAGATGTCGGGCAGGTCAGCCGGACTTTGGCCGACAGGTCGGCTGAGTTGGCAGACATATCGGAGAAAATGTCCTCCGGGGCGAAGGCTACCGTCCAAAAATCCAACTCTGTAGCCGCGGCGACTCAACAGATGAGCACCAATGTCGCTTCGATTGTAAGCACCACAGATCGTTCTTCAAATAATGCCGACATGGTCGCGACCGCCTCGGCCGAGATGACCGGGACCATCACCGACATTGCCGCCAGTGCCGACCAAGCCAGCAAAATGACTCAAGAGACCGTCGCCGAAGTGAAACGGGCCTATGACAAGGTCGGCCAGTTGGGCCGCTCGGCCGCAGAGATCACCAAGGTCACTCGAACCATCACTGATATCTCTGAGGCCACCAAGCTCCTGGCCTTGAATGCCACTATTGAGGCGTCGCGCGCCGGTGAGGCGGGAAAGGGATTCGCCGTGGTGGCCAATGAGGTCAAACTCCTGGCCCGGCAAACCGCTGCCGCGACCGAAGAAATCAAATGTGAAATTGACGCCATCCAGGAAGATACGGCCGTAACGGTCAAAGACATCACGAAGATTTTGGACGCGATCAACGAACTCAACCAGAAGGTCTCCCTGATCGCTGCGGCCGTCGATAAGCAGTCGGGCATGACCACCGACATCGCCCAGAACGTTGGCCATGTCTCTCAAGGCATTGCCCAAGTCAGTGAAAATATATCTCAGCTAGCCGAGACAGCCACCGAAATCGCCGATAACATCTCCGAAGTTCATCTAGCCGCTCAAGACCTGTTTACCGATTCTTCCCAAGTTAAAACCACGGCCTCGGAACTATCCCACCTGGCCGAAAAACTTCAAACCATGGTTGCGGTTTTCAAAGTGTAGTTCTCCACTTTAGTAGCTATCCTTACAAGTTGTCCCAGTCGACTCATCCGCCTTTTTCGTCCCTTTAGGTTGTGACTTTGATGTACGGCTTACAGTACCTGTGAGCAAAGGAATGCGATTATAGGGTATCGGATGTCAAGGCGAAAGTCTGGTACCCGCCGGTTAATCGCTGGTGGGATCGTGCCAGGATAAACTTTACTTTTTGTCCCGGTTATGAGAATATATAAGCCATCAGTCGACATTTTGAACGGATAACATGCCGAGGTCGAAATTGGCTAACTCAACTAAACATCACGACAGGTTCTTCAAAGAAGTCTTCTCCGACCGGGATGTGGCCCAGGATTTTTTGCGTCATTATCTGCCGGCCCAGGTGCTTAACCTGTTAGACCTGGATACCATGGAGACCACCAAGGACTCATTCATAGACGAGCGGTTGCGGGCCCATTTTTCCGACCTCATCTACCAGATCAAGATGAAACTGCCCCAGCAGGCCTATGTGTGTTTACTTTTTGAACACAAGAGTTATCCCGATCGTCAGGTCCCGGTGCAGTTGTTGCGCTATATGGTCCAAATCTGGGATCACATCTTCGACCAGGACCCGAGCGTCAAGCACCTGCCTGTTATCATCCCGCTGGTCGTTTACCATGGCGCATCCCCCTGGAGCCGGCCGCAGCATCTTGGGTCTCTTTTTGAAATCAACCCTGAATTTGCCTCATATGTGCCGGACTATAACTACTTGCTTTATGACATTTCGGCTGCTGAAG
>JADFYN010000386.1 GCA_015233055.1 Deltaproteobacteria bacterium | reverse complement strand
ATTGTCGTCATTTCCAATCTTCTTAGCGGGCGATTAATTTCCCCCCTTCAAAGGCTCCAGGCGGCCACGGGGCGGCTGCCCCAACAGCTCGCCATTGAGGATTCAGACCGGGATTGGCCCGTCAGCAGAATCGCCGAACTGGATAACTTGATATACAACTTCCGACAAATGGCCCAGGCCCTCAAGGGAGTGTTTCGCGACCAGTTGCAACTCAATGAATACCTTGAACAACGTGTGTCGGAACGGACAGCTTTGTTGGAAAGCGTCAATAAGGAGTTACAGGAGGAAATAGAAGAGCGCAAGCAGGCGGAAGAATCCGTCGCTGCATTGGCGATACGTAATCAAACCCTTCTCCAAAATGCCGGTGACGGCATTCACGTCCTTGACGAGCAAGGCAACGTTGTGGAGGCCAACGATGCGTTCTGTAACATGCTCGGCTATACGCGTGAAGAGATACTGCAACTCAACGTAGCCGACTGGGACGTGCAATGGTCTCGGGAGGAGCTTATAGAAAAAATTCGCTCACTGATCTCCGCCAAGGCCGTGTTCGAGACACAGCATCGAAGAAAGGATGGGCAAATTCGCAACATCGAAGTCAGCGGAGTCGGGGTGCTGCTGCAGGGCCGTCCATATCTCTATGCTTCAGCCCGCGACCTGACCGAGCGCAGACAGGCCGAGGCAGCCTTGCGGGAAGCTCACCGGCGCCTTGACGATATAATCGAGTCTTTTCCGGATGCCACATTTGTGATCAACACCACGGGACAGGTCACCCATTGGAACAGGGCCATTGAAAAGATGACCGGGGTTTTGAAGGCCGATATGCTCCAAAAGGGAGAGCATGAATACGCCCTTCCATTCTACGGCGACCGAAGGCCCTTACTGATCGACATTGCTTTGTCCATGGCTTCAGATCCTGAATTTAAACCGGAGGAGTACGATCTCATCCAAAGAGAGGGTGACAGTTTCTTGGGCGAAGCCTTTGTTCCGCAGGCATTCCATGGCAAAGGGGCTTACCTGTCGGCAACGAGTTCCGTGTTGCGGGACAGCCTGGGCAACGTGACCGGCGCGATAGAGTCTATTCGTGATATTACGGAGCGCAAACGAATTGAAGAAGAGTTGCGCACGAGTGAAGAGCTTTACCGGAGCATGTTTGAAAATAACCGGGCCGTCAAGTTGCTGATCGAGCCGGGAACGGGGCTGATCGTAGACGCCAATCCGGCTGCCTGTAATTTCTACGGTTACACCAGAGATCAATTCCAGACGATGCAGATTACGGATATCAACATGCTTCCCCGAGAACAAGTCCTGGCGAAAATAAAACTGGCCGGAACAGAGCAGAAAAACTATTTCATTTTTCGCCACCGGGTGGCCACGGGTGAAATACGCGACGTGGAGGTCTACTCCGGACCGATCGGCATAAAGGGGCGGACACTGCTTTATTCGATTATCCACGACAACACGGACCGGCAGCAGAAAAGGCATTGCAAGAGAGTAAACGGGCCTATGACGAAATGGTGGCCCGGGTCCCGGTCGGCATCTATAAATTCAGAATCACGTCCGAAGGCCATATGGCATTCGATTACGTAAGCCCACGTTTTTGCGAAATTATTGGCCTTAGGTGCGAAGACGCATTGCAAGACCCAAAAACGGCCTTTGACCTGGTTCATCCTGAAGATATTCAACATTTCGTCGAGGCCAATGAAGCGGCCAGGAAAACAGAGGAACCGTTTCTGTGGGAGGGCAGATTCGTCATCAAGGGCCAGGTCAGGTTCATCCACCTCGAGTCAGTGCCCAAGATATTGGAGAACGGCGACATTGTCTGGACAGGGACGCTGCAAGACATTACCGACGAAAAACGTGCGGAGGCTGACAGGATAGAACTGGAACATCGCCTGCAGCAGGCCAAGAAAGCTGAAAGTCTGGGCCGGATGGCCGGGGCTATTGCGCATAATTTCAACAATATGTTGGGCGTGGTGATCGGCAACCTGGAGCTGGCCATGTATGAATTGCCTCAGGAATCGGAATCTCGCTCATGCGTTGCCCAGGCTATGAAGGCGTCCAGAAAGGCGGCCGAAATCAGCCGATTCATGCTCACCTACCTCGGTCAAACCATCGGGAAAAAAGAGCCGTTGGATATTACTAAGGCTGTGGAAGAAGCTCAAGGTTTTATCTGCTCATCCATCCCCGCGAATATACATTTAAAAAGCGAGTTCCCATCCCAGGGACCGGTCATCCAGGCGGATGATGTGCACATAAAGCAAATATTGACCAATCTGATTTCCAACGCCGTGGAGGCTATCGGACAAGCGAAAGGCTGCATCACGGTAGCCGTAGAAGTGGTGACCGCAGAGGATATCCATAAATTGAAATTTTTCCCCATGGACTGGAAGCCGAAGGAGAGAAGGTACGCCTGTCTTTCGGTTACCGATACCGGTCCCGGTCTGGACGCAGAAACCATCGAGAGAATCTTTGACCCGTTCTTTACGACCAGGTTTACGGGCCGCGGCTTGGGACTGCCCGTCGTCCTTGGGCTGGTGAGAGCCTACGACGGGGCGGTCACCGTTAAAAGCCGGCCTGGTCGGGGAGCGATATTCAGGGTCTATTTTCCGATGCCGGAACAGAAATAACCGTCTCCCAGCGATGATAGGCCCACCTTCGGGCAGATTGAAGAAGATGGTCGATGACGAGGCTATGGTCCGCAATATGGCCTGCACCGTAGAATAATTCATTCCCTCGGCGATGGACTTCAGCCCTGATTCCCTCTTTAATTTAAATAGAATCGGCGTCCGGCGGATCATCTGGTTGACTCCGGGAAACCACAATATAGAAGAAGCCTTCTTCTTGAAGTTTCGCTAAATTATCCTCACCCCGGTGGGGTTACGGCGCAAGCGGTCCAGGTTCGCCCGTAGACGCGGCATGTCCAGGTAAAAGGGGGCCCGGTGACTTCGCTGCAAGGTGGCCACTGTTTCCTCGATTTCCCCAAGGCTAACGTGCATCCGGTCCGGGAGGTCGGCCGCTTGTTTGCCGCGCCGGTTGTTCCAGACCACTTCAGGGGGTAGAACTTCCGCCATGGCCCGGCGAATGAGCCGGCGGTCTTCCCCGTGGCGCATGAACTGGTCTTCAGGCAACCCCAGGCAAAAGGTCACCACCCGTTTGTCTGCCGTGGGATCACCCACTTCAAGGCCGAAAGCAGCCCCAAATTCAAGCCAGAGTAGGCCGACCCCGCTGGACTCCGGCATTAAGCCGCCTAGTCGCGCCTCGCTCGGATCTGCCGGTGGATGAAAACCGGGATCATACCCGCTGGCGGCCATAGCTT
>JADFYN010000385.1 GCA_015233055.1 Deltaproteobacteria bacterium | reverse complement strand
GAGCGACTGGTCAATGGCCGTGAGCGCGGCCCCGATCTGGTCCATTTCATTCCTGATTCGTTCCTTGATCTCGTCAATTATCTGACTTAGTTTGATTAATTTTGTTTCTTTGGTTCTCCGGTCCCGCATTTCCACCGACTGTTCTTGCAGTGCCTTTGGGCCGATGGTTATCCGAACGGGTATGCCGACCAGGTCTGCGTCTTTGAATTTGACTCCAGGGCGATCATCCCGGTCGTCCAGCAGAACATCCAACCCGGCCTCAACCAGACGGTGGTACAACTCATTAGCCGCAGTCCAGACTTCGCCCGGTTTAACACTTACGGGTAAGATCAGCACCTGGAAAGGAGTCAGGGGCATAGGCCAAATGATCCCGTCGTCATCATGGTTTTGTTCCACCGAGGCGGCCATGGTCCGCCCCACCCCAATCCCAAAACACCCCATGACAGCGGGTCGCTCTTTGCCTTCAGCATCCAGAAAGGCCGCTTTCATGGCGCTACTGTACTTGGTGCCTAACCGAAATACATGTCCCACCTCAATGCCTCTGGAAAAAACCAGCCGTCCGGCGCAATCCGGTTTGGGACACGGAGCCCCTTCCTCGGCCATTCGGATATCGGCGAACCCGGCTATTTTTACGTCCCTGGAGATATTGACGTGCTTGAAATGATAATCCTTCTTATTGGCGCCCATGACCACATCGGACATTCCTTTGACGGAATGATCGGCGTAGATAAGGATAGGCAACCCGACCGCTCCGGCGAATCCGGTGGGCGCCCCGGTCGCTTCGACAACCAATTGCTCATCAGCCAGATCCAGGGTATTGGCCCCCAAATAGGTCCGCAGCTTAGCCGGGCTTACCTCATGGTCACCCCGGACAAGGGCGGCCACCGGACCTTTGTCGGTACTGAAAATAATGGTCTTGACCAAATTCCGGGGCTGAATTTGGAGGAATAAAGTGACTTCTTCCACCGTTTTCCGGCCGGGTGTAAGCACCTCTTCGAGTCCGGCGGACAGATTTTCCTCTCCGGTGTCAGCGTCCCCAGGGACCGAGGCCATTTCCGCCTTTTCCAGATTAGCCGCGTATCGGCAATGGGAACAGTTGACCACGGTGTCTTCGCCGGTATCGGCCAACACCATGAACTCATGCGAAAAATTGCCTCCGATACTGCCGGTGTCGGCCTCTACGGCCCGGAACCTCAGTCCGCACCGGGCAAAAATCCGACTATAAGCCCGGTACATGGCCCGGTAGGACACGGCTGATGATGCTTCGTCCACGTCGAAACTATAGGCATCCTTCATGATGAATTCCCGCCCCCGCATCAACCCGAACCTGGGTCGGATTTCATCCCGAAATTTACTCTGAATCTGATACAAATTAATCGGCAATTGCCGGTAGGACCGAATCTCTCCCCGGATCAAGTCCGTGATCACTTCTTCATGGGTCGGGCCAAGACAAAACTCGTGATCGTGTCTATCCTTAATTCGGAGAAGCTCCCGACCATAGTGTTGCCAGCGGCCGCTTTCCTCCCACAGCTCCCGCGGCTGCACAAAAGGCATGATGATTTCCTGGGCTCCGGCCGCGTTCATCTCCGCCCGGATGATTTGCTTAAGTTTGGCCAAGACCCGCGTCCCTAAAGGCAAATAAGTATATATGCCGGCGGCCAACTTGCGAATCATGCCGGATCTCAACATTAATTGATGACTGACCACCTCTGCTTCAGCCGGCCGTTCTTTCAGCGTGGGGAGATATAGTTGCGATAATTTCATTGAACTTCCCTTTCCACTTGTTCCACCAAGACCTGGAGTAAATCCTTTTCGTCAAATTTCTTGATCACCTTACCGGCCTTAAACAGGGTGCCCTGCCCTCTCCCGCCGGCCACACCCAAAGCGGCGGATTTCGCCTCTCCTGGTCCGTTGACTACGCAACCCATGACGGCAATTCGCAACGGGACGGTAATATGGGCCAGCGCCTTGGATACATCTTCGACCAGGCCAAAGAGGTCGATTTCACATCGGCCACAGGTGGGACAAGAAATTATTTCCACACCTCGATGCCTGATATCTAAGGCCCGCAAAATTTCATATCCGGCCATCACCTCTTCCACCGGATCTCGGGTCAGGGAAACCCGAATGGTGTCGCCGATGCCTTCACCTAATAACGTCCCGATACCCAAGGCCGATTTTATGGCCCCAGCCAGCAGTCCCCCTGCCTCCGTCACTCCCACATGTAAAGGATACGCGGTTTCCTGGGCCATCAATCGGTACGCCGCGACCGTAGTTAATACGTCGGATGACTTTAGCGATATTTTAATATCATAAAAGTTTTCCTTTTCCAATATGGCGACGTGCCTGAGCGCGCTGGCCGTCATCGCTTCCGGTACGGGCCCGCCATAAGCGGCCAGCAGGTCTTTTTCCAATGACCCCGCGTTTACTCCTATCCTGATGGGAATGCCCCGGTCCCTGGCCGCGTCGGCGACTTTCTTGATTTTTTGGCGAGTTCCAATATTTCCCGGATTGATTCTTAACCCGGCCACTCCCGATTCGATGGCGATTAAAGCCAGGCGGTGATCAAAATGGATATCGGCGATCACTGGAATCGGGCTTCTCTTAATAATGGCGGCCAACGCCTTGGCGGCATCCTCATCGATCACGGCAGACCGAATGATCTCACATCCGGCGGCGGCCAGCCTGTCGATTTGGGCGGAGGTCGCGTCCACATCCCGTGTGTCGGTTTTGGTCATGGACTGGACGGAAATGGGCGCATCACCTCCCACTGGAACCGGTCCGACATGGACCTGCCTGGTTTGGCGGCGGATGATCTTTTTCACAATTGATTATATCCTTGCTATACAAAAAATTATCAAAACAGCCGGACGGCATGATCACCCTGCCCTTTTGCCGTGCCAAACCTGCTGCGGCAGGGCCCCGAACGGCCGGAAAGTAGACGGTATTATCTATAACTAACATCATTTGTTATCAAAATGCAAGCCATCTTTATGGCTTTTTGTAACTCCACCGTATCGTGGCCTTTTTTTGAGGTTCCCGTTCAAGCCTTCCTGATTCATTCGCGACCTTATGATGAAACTTATTGATTATCGGTTGAACGGCTGAGTGAATAATAGTATAGTGCCAAAGCGTATTAATCTCTACGCCGGTGGTCTGATAAAAAATATTTAAATTATAATTAGTTACTGTCCAGGATTTCTTTTATGGACCACCGCCGCCCCAAACCGGTTCTAAAATGATCGAGGACATGTGGGCTCCTAACCGCAGCGAGTCGACCTGATTCGACAAAATCACTCGTGTCTTTCCCCTAAGGCTGCCGGAT
>JADFYN010000384.1 GCA_015233055.1 Deltaproteobacteria bacterium | reverse complement strand
GAGGAAGCACTCCGAAGCAGTGAAGAAAACCTCCGCACCCTGCAGGCGAACGTACCCATCGGCTTATTCAAGACGACTCCGGGTGGTCAAGTCCTGGCCGCGAATCCGGCCCTGGCCAATCTGCTGGGGTATGAGTCTGAGGAAAATTTACTGGATACGCCCATAGCTGAACTTTATGCCGAGCCCCAAGACCGCAAGCGGTTGCTGGACAGGCTGGATACTGAAGTTAAGATATCGGATTTTGAAGTCTCATTGAAAAAGAAAGATGGGACCGTGGTCCCGGTGTCGTTTTGTATCGTGAAATCTGTGAATGATCACGGCCAGGTCTTCTACCATGGCAGTGTTCAAGATATTTCAGGCCGCAAACAGGCCGAAGATACTATTCGAAAGTGGGCGCATCTTTTTGAAAATACCGAATGGGGAGTGGCTGTGGGCAGTGCCGACGGCCGGACCCTGGAGATGATGAACCCGGCCTTTGCCGGGATGCACGGCTACACTGTCGAAGAACTCACCGGCCGGCCCATCGATCAGATAATTGCCCCTGAATATCGCCGGGAGCTACCGCTGCATGTGCGCCTGATCCACGAAAGCGGACGCCATACTTACGAATCTGAGCATATTCGCCCGGACGGGACGGTTTTCCCGGTTCTGGTGGATGTCACCGAGGTGAGAGATGATTCCGGGCAGGTGCTGTATGAGGCGATCAGCGTCCAGGACATCACCGAAAGAAAGCGGGCGGAGGAAGCCCTGCGGCAGAGTGAATTTTCCTACCGGACACTGGCCGAAAATCTTCCCGGCCTGGTTTACCGGATCTTTGTTAAGGACCGCTGGCATATGCAGTTCCTCAATCACATGCTGCCGGACTTGACCGGATATGAGCCGGATGACTTGACCCAGGGGAATGTTTGTTCCATTGATCCCCTGATTGTCCCGGAAGATAGAGGTCGAGTCGTATCCGCGGTCAGAAACGCCCTGGCTGAGAACAGATTTTTTGAGGTCAGATACCGGCTTCGGCACAAAGACGGGGTGGTCAGGCACGTTTCAGAGCGGGGCAGGCCGATATACGGGGCCGATGGAGCCCCCCTATACATTGAAGGCGTGATTTTTGACTACACCAGCCGGAAACGGCTTGAAGACCAGTTGCGCCAGGCCCAGAAGATGGAGGCCATCGGGTCCCTGGCTGGAGGCATTGCCCACGACTTTAACAATATTCTGGCCCCGATCATCGGGTACACCGAGATGATCCTGGCCGAGCTGCCGAAAAAAAGTACTATGCACCAGGATTTATGCCAGGTTCTCCGCGCGGCCAATCGAGCTAAAGAATTAGTCAAGCAAATACTCCTGTTTAGTCGGATGGGCGGGGAACAGGAGATGTTACCCATTGAACTTAGTCCGCTAATCAAGGAATCCCTCAAATTACTCCGGGCCTCTATTCCGACGACTATCGAAATCCACCAAAACATAGCAGCTAAAACGACGGCAGCCCTGGCCGACGCGACTCAAATTCACCAGGTTTTGATCAATCTCTGCACTAATGCGGCCTATGCCATGCGCGAACACGGCGGGATATTGGAAATAGGTTTGAGTGAAGCAGATTTTGACGCCGATACTGCCGCCGGGTACCCCGAATTAAGCCCCGGACCATATCTGAGACTGACGGTCAGCGATACCGGCCACGGGATGGATCAAACGACCATCGAACGCATATTCGAACCATACTTCACGACCAAAGAGGCCGGCGAAGGCACCGGGTTTGGGCTGGCCGTCGTCCATGGGATCGTCAAGCGACACCAGGGGGCGATTATGGTTTACAGTGAACCGGAGAAAGGATCAACATTCAGCGTCTACCTCCCCCGGATTGACCGCGAACCCGAAACCGCTAATGATGCCTCCCGAACCTTACCCCAAGGGACGGAACGAATTCTGTTTGTGGATGATGAGATGGTCTTGTGTGATTTGTGTGAAAAGATGTTGGGCCAATTCGGCTACCAGGTAACGGCGGTGTCGGAGAGTACCGAGGCTCTGGAGACCTTCCGGAAGCAACCGGACGAATTCGACCTGGTCATTACCGACTACACCATGCCTCAGATGACCGGCGCCGACCTGGCCAAAGAGATCTTGTCCATTCGACCCGACATGCCCATCATCCTGTGTACTGGATTCAGCGAGATGATATCCGAAGACCGGGCTAAATCATTGGGTATACAAGAGTTTGTTATGAAACCTTTGAATAAGAGATCTGTGGCTGAAGTAGTCCGCCGATGTCTGGATGAAAAAAAAGTATAATGCCGAAGGGGCACGGGAGCGCCAACGCCCGACCCCGTCCTTAACCACAAAAATAGAGAAAAGATCATTTCTATGAAAAAAATACAACCTGTTGACTATATCGATGCCTACGTGACCATTCCCGGATCTAAGAGCGTCACCCACCGGGCCGCCATCGCCGCCGCCCTGGCCACCGGGACCAGCCGCCTGGATAAATTCCTGGCCTGTGAAGACACCATGTTCACCATCCAGACACTTCAAGCCCTGGGCGTGACCATGTCTTTGACCGGAGAAACCTTGACCGTTTCCGGGACAGGCGGGAAATTGCTCGACCAACCAGGGGAGAAAGAAATCTTCTTGGGCAATTCCGGGACATCATTCCGGCTGCTGCTGTCCGTGGCAGCCCTGGCCCGAGGACGATTCCTGTTCACGGGCAGCCCCAGAATGTTGAAACGGCCCATCGCCGACCTGGTCCAGGCCCTCAATGGACTGGGCGTAAATGCCTGGTGCGTGAATGATGACGGTTGCCCGCCGGTGATGATGGTGGCCACGGGGTCGGTCTACGGCGGCTCCGTCGGAGTCCGAGGCGCGGATAGCAGCCAGTTCATTTCGTCGTTGTTGCTGATGGCCCCGTACGCGGCCAATGAAGTCCGGATTGAAGTAACCGGGCCGCTGGTTTCGGCGCCCTACGTCCGGTTGACCCTGGACGTCATGTCTAAGTTTGGTCTTCAGGTGGGGCACCAGGGTTTGTCACACTTCCTGATTACTCCCGGGACGGGCTACAAAGGTAGATTCTTGACGGTGGAGGGTGATGCGTCCAATGCCTCATATTTCTGGGCGGCCGCGGCGGTAACGGGAGGGAAGGTCACCACCGGCAACATTCACCTGGGTTCCGAACAGGGCGATTTGAATTTTCTGGAGATAATCCAGGCCATGGGCTGTCAGGTGATCAAAATGCCAGACGAAGTCACGGTCATCGGGGGGCCGCTCCGGGGTCTTGACGTGGATATGAACACCATGCCGGACCTGGTCCCCACCCTGGCCGTGATGGCCCTGTTTGC
>JADFYN010000383.1 GCA_015233055.1 Deltaproteobacteria bacterium | reverse complement strand
ACGGGACCAGAAGAACATCACTGGCCCGGTAGAGTCGGGGCATCATTTCCCTAGGTTGCCCCGGCAGCATCAGGACGTTGTCCAGGCCGAGACGCTCCCGAGCCGCGGCCAGGTCCTGCTTCTTGGCTCCATCGCCCACCATTAACACCCGAATATCATCATAACCCTTAAGCCGTTCAGCCATCTTCAGCACCGCGTCCAGGCCGTGGGAAATGCCGTGGGCCCCCAGATAGGAGACGACAAATTTTCCTTCCAGGCCCAACTCGGAGCGTAGTTCTTGATCGATGGGTCCGGGCGAGAACCGGTCCACATCTACGCCGTTAGTAATCACCGCCACCTTTGAGGCCGGAATGCCCCGGCTGACAATATCCTGGGCAAAAGATTCAGTAACCGTGACCACCCGGCGGGCCGCCCGGTACAGAAATAGCTCTTGTTGTTCCAGAATCCGGATAATATGGCGATTCCTGATGACGCCCAGGTCGACAAATATGGCCGGCCAGAGATCTCTGACCTCGAAAATGAAGGGGCAGGATTTTATTTTGCTCAGGGCCAGGGCGGTATAGACGGAGAAGAAAGTCGGCGAACTAACCAAGATGACATCGGGGCGACCACAAGGGATGGTACTCAGCAGCAGACTGGAGCACATAAAAGACAAGTGGCCCAGCGTTTTTTTGAATACGCCTTGATTTGGGGCGGCGAAGACGAAGTTCCGCAATACCGTCATCCCGTCCAGATATTCTTTTGTGAAGTATTTTCCTCGGTATTCCTCGGGAATGCGACCATGAGGATGGTTGGGAAAACATGTCGCTACAGTCACTTGATGGCCCAGCTCAACCCAGGTGCGGCCCATCTCATAAAGCCGGGCCGAAGGAGCGCTGATTTCCGGATAAAAATAATGGCAAATAATCAAAATGTGCATTTTAATAGCAACTATCTATGATTGAAAAGTATTTTAAAGGAGACGTGATCTACCCGATGATGGGCGGTTTTCCTTAGCCGGGAAAACAATCCGGGGAGCCCTAAAACCCACCCGGCCCCCGGAACCGGATGTTAATGGGTTGATTCAATTTTTATTTTGAGGTAGGATTAGCCAGCAGTCACGGCCGGGTTCCTTGGTGATGTGATATTTCATCAAAGACTTACAACAAAACAATTGGTTGCTGGTTTCTTGTTGCCTTAAACGAGTAACCAGCAACAGTGATCTTAGACGCGTCAATTACGGCCGTGTCAAGTATAACCAAACACAAACTAAACACAAAACCCAAACCCGAAACCATCGACGGAAGATTTTAGATGAGAAACGAAATTTTGCCATCCCAGGCGGTGGCGGACGATGAAATGAATTCTCCGGATGACACCCCGGCCCAGGGTCGCCGGGTCAATATGAGCCATGTATCCGTCGTCTTAGCCCGCCCCCGCTTTCCTGAGAATATTGGCTCCGCCGCCAGATGCGCCATGAACATGGGCATCTCTTCAATTATTGCCGTCAATCCGGAAGACCCGGACGAGGACCGGATGCTCAAAATGGCCACTCACAAAGCGGCCCATCTGATCCGGGACATGCCGGTTTACGACCGGCTGGAAGATGCCCTGGAACCCTTCGGTTACGTGGTTGGGACAACGGCTCGGATCGGGGGTGTCCGCTGGCCGCTGGATAGCCCCCGTGAGATCGCCGCCAGGCTGGTGGGGTTGTCCCAGACCAACCGGATCGCCCTGCTTTTCGGCTCGGAGGACAAAGGCTTGACCAATGATGAACTGCGGTTGTGTCATGCCCTGGTCAACATCCCGACGGCTGATTTCAGCTCCCTCAACCTGGCCCAGGCGGTGATGGTCCTGAGCTATGAATTATTCACCTTTCGGTCAATGGAACCATCGCCCACGGGGACGAGGTTGGCTTCCCGCAAAGAGCTGGAAGAAATGTATGACCATCTTTCCGAGGCCCTGATCCGTATCGGGTTCATTAATCCACAAAATCCCGCTTATTGGATGATGAATGTGCGCCGCTTCTTTTCCCGTGTTCAACTCCTGCCGCGAGAGGTAAAACTGGTTCGGGGAGTCTGCCGGCAGTTGAACTGGTATGCGGATCAGGCCTTGAAAAACAAAGAGGCCGGCGGCGACTATCGCCCAGGTGGTGAATCAGCCGGCTCCGACTAACCGCCAATTTTCGTTTAGAGGGAGTAATTAGCTTAATTCATTTAATTTTTGCCTCATCAAGGACCACCATTTTTTACCTGACAAATATACCATGATCGTCGAGCATTTATCAATTAATCTTTTGACATCTGCCAAACCAATTTGATAGTATCGCTTGATAGTTCAAAAAAACCGAGGGTAACCCGCAACCCTATGTCATTAACTTAAGGGTACTGAGCGCATTGGAACCATATACCCAGGGTCAACGAAGTGCCACCCTGGGTAATGCGAAAACTAAGCCGGAAATCTTCAGTTAATGACATTGACCCGTAACCCGTAATGCTCCATTCCAAGTTCAATCAATCTCAAAGGAGGACGGTTTGAAAACCGTTTTCGCAGGAAAAAGTGACGTCGGCCGAAGACGGACTAATAATGAAGACTTTCTTATCTTGGATGAATCTTCAGGCCTTTTTTTGGTGCTGGACGGCATGGGTGGACATTTGGCCGGGGAAGTGGCCAGCCGGATGGGAGGAGAAACGATCCAAGAAGCCTTCATTTCTTCTCTGACCTCCCAGGATATGGATTCGACCGTTTTGTTGACGAAAAATGGGAAAGAGATGAATAGGTTAGCCGGAAAATTGGTCATGTCCATAAAAAAGGCTAACAATGTTATCTATCATACTCAGAAAAATGATCCGGGGAAACACGGCATGGGCACCACGGTCGTGGCCATAACCCCTGATCACGAAGGAAACTGCGTTATCGTAGCCAATGTGGGAGACAGCCGGATCTACTTGATCAGAGGCAATCATATCATTCAAGTTAGTGAAGAGCATTCTTTTGTTATGGAGCAAGTCAGGCATGGTCTGATTACTCTCGAAGAGGCCAAGGTGTCTCAGATGCGGCATATGTTGACCAGGGTCCTTGGTTCGGAGGAGAATGTGGAAGTCTTCTCCAGAGAGATCCCGGCGCAGAGTGGGGATGTTTATCTATTGTGCTCCGACGGTTTGACCGATGTGGTCGAAAACGAAGAGATGGCCATGGTGGTTAATGCCGGGCAAGACGACCTGGAAACAGCCTGCCAAAGCCTGATAGATATGGCCAATGGCCGGGGTGGTCCCGATAACACCACGGTGGCTCTGATCAAGATAGAGGACGTCGCTGAAAGGCCCAAAGAAGGAATCTTCAAACCATCAGGC